>QIKY01000086.1 GCA_003233175.1 Planctomycetaceae bacterium
ACGGTGTTTACGTAGACGTGGAAATTGGTCGACTTCGAGCAGCAAGCGGAGCGTTTTGTGATGAAGCAACAGGTTGCCTTGGTGACGGGAAGTTCGCGCGGCATCGGGCGGGCGATTGCGCTAGAGTTGGCCCGCGGCGGTTATGCCGTGGGCGTGAACTACTTGCGCAACCGCAACGCCGCCGAAGAGGTTGTTGGGCAAATTCAAGCCGCTGGCGGACGCGCCGCCGCCTTTGCCGCTGATGTCGGTTCAGCCGCTGATCGAGAGCGTTGCCTGGACGGCGTGTTGGCGAAGTTTGGCCGCCTGGATGTGTTGGTCAACAATGCGGGCATCACATCGCCGGGCCGCAAGGATCTGCTCGAAGCCACGGAAGAGAGCTGGGAAACGGTTTTTGACACCAATTTGAAGGGGCCGTTTTTTCTCGCCCAGCGCGCGGCGCGGGAAATGATTCGCTTACGCAACGAAGGCCGACTCGAAGCTGGTTACATCATCAATTTGTCGTCTATTTCGGCCTACGCCGTATCGTCGAACCGGGCCGACTATTGCATCGCGAAGGCCGGCATGCAAATGATGACCTGGCTACTGGCCGATCGATTAGCCGAAGAGGCGATTCGCGTGTATGAAATTTGCCCCGGTGTGATTGCCAGCGACATGACCGCCCCCGTGAAAGAAAAGTACGACCGCCTCATTGCCGAAGGGCTCACGCCGATTCGCCGTTGGGGCCAACCCGAAGATATCGCCAAGGCCGTGGCGGCGCTGGTTTCGGGCGCGTTCGCTTTCAGCACCGGCGAGCGGTTCAATATCGATGGCGGATTCCATATCCGGCGATTGTAGCGAAGATGTTGGAGTTCATGCTTTTACCTTCTAACGCAACTTGGTAGGTCAGCATCAAACTCCGTGTTTGAAATGCCAAACAGGGGTTATGTTAGGAGCTTTTAGCATGTTTTTCCGCGCCGTTGGAATTCAGCCTTTAGGCTGTGTCGTTAAGGAAACACGCTGAAGCGTGAACTCCAACGGCGCAGACCACCCAATTATTTTTGCCACGGGCCTTAAAACGCCGTGTCTTTTGGCGCTGCGCGAATTGCTCGCAGAACGACTTCCATGCTGGCGGGGCGGTCCAACGGATTCGACGCTAGGCACTGCATGATCGTACGGGCGAATTTTTTATCGATGTTGGGGCGCAGTTTGCAAATGTCGGTCGGCGGCATGGCATCGTGCGCCAACGCGGCGGTTCCGCTGGCGTCGCCCACGGGCCAAGGGAAATCGAAGGTGCAAAGCTGGAACACCATCACGCCGAAGGCGAATAGGTCGACGCGAAAATCGGTTTTTCGACGGCGAATGATTTCAGGGGCCATGTAAAGAGGCGTGCCGGTGCGATTGCCCGGCTGCGTGAACGCCGGCTGCGCCGGTAGCGTGAGGCCGAAATCGATCAACTTCAATTCGGTGGCGTCCGACAGGCAAATAAAGTTGCGTGGGCAGATGTCGCGATGGATGAACCCTTGCTTATGCACATGAAACAGCGCTTGGGCCATCTGATCGATCAGTTTCAGACGGTTGCCTTCGAGCGAGGGGTCTTTGGTGAGAATCAACTGTTGGAGGCCGACGCCGTCGAGAAACTCCATCAGCAGGTAAGGCTCGTCTTTGACGGTCAGGCCAAAGTCGAACGTATCGACGATTCTGTGGTGCTTGAGCGTCGAAGCGATTTCGCCTTCCGAAGGCTTCTGGAGTTGCCGAAACCGGCTCTCGAAGGCTTCGGTTTTCTCCTTGTCGAGAATCTTCAGGCCGACGATCGCGTCGGTTTCACGGTCGCGGGCTTTGTAGAACTTCGACATCGTGCCGGAAACCGACCCGCGCTGCAACTCAAAACGTTTGGAGACATCGAGCGGCTGTTTCTTGCCGCTGGAGAAGAAGGATTTTAGTTTGTCGGCCCAACCCATGGACGCCCCGATTTATCGCCAGTGGTTCATTTTCCGCAGTAGTCGATGACGCGGGCAATTTCACTTTTTAGTTTGTTGCGGGGAACAATTCGGTCGACAAAACCGTGCTCCAACTGGAATTCACTGGTCTGAAAACCCTTCGGCAACTCGACGCGAATCGTGGCTTCGATCGTGCGCGGGCCGGCGAAACCGATCAGCGCTTCCGGCTCCGCGAACACAACATCTCCCAGGGCGGCGAAACTTGCCGCGACACCGCCCATGGTGGGGTTCGTCTGCACGGAAATGAACAGGCCGCCGTGTTGGTCGTGCCGCGCCAGCGCCGCCGAGACCTTCGCCATTTGCATCAGCGAGAGCATGCCCTCATGCATGCGGGCGCCGCCGCCGGAGCCACTCACAATGATCACCGGAAGATCATCTTTCGTAGCACGCTCCACCAGCCTCGCCAGACGTTCGCCCACAACCGACCCCATGCTTCCCATGATAAAGGCGGAGTCGGTCACGCCAATCGCGACGCGGCGAGCGCGAATCATTCCCGAACCGGTAATGGCGGCGTCGGAAAGCCCCGTTCGCTTTTGTTCGGCTTGCAAGCGATCAACGTAGGCTTTTTTATCGCGAAATTCCAGAGGATCGGTTGGCCGCAGGTGCGCGTCCCATTCGGTAAACGTGCCGGAATCCAGCAGTTGGTTGATGCGATCCTTCGCCGACAAATAAAAGTGATGCCCGCACTCCGGACACACGCCCAAACGCTTTTCGGCTTCTTTGCCAAAGATGACGCGTTTACATCCGGGGCAACGCTGCCAGAGTCCTTCCGGCACGCCGCGTTTGGAGCGTTTGGTTGCTTTGGCTTGATCCGAGGCCATTATTCAATACCTAAAAAACGTTGTTTTCGCTCGCGGTGTTTCAATCGCGGTCCTTAACTAATCGCCACCGGTTCAATCGACAACAACTCCCAACCGCCGGTTTGCCGCTCCATTTTCCAAAGGTCGCCGATCGGCTGGCCATCGAGCGAACTCCGCACCACGCTCGCCAGCGGTTCGGCGGTTACGATCGCGATCACGCCCGATCGATGTTTTCTGAACATTTTGCTCAACGCGACATCGACGCGTTGCCGCGCTTCGGCCACCGTTTCCCCTTCCGGCGGGCAAACCGTTTCGGGTTGCTCTTGCCATTGCCGATAAACCTTGGGCTGGCCGCGTTTCACTTCTTCAATGAGTTTGCCGTGCCACAGGCCGTGGTCAAGATTACGCAATCGCTCCAACGCCTTGAGTTTCGTCTCCCGGCCGGCCGACAAAGCTTCAGCGGTTTGACGCGCGTCTTGGTGCGGCGCGTGATAGATCGCCTGAAAATCATACGAGGAAAGGTCCTCGACAATTTCGGCCGTTTGCTCCGCGCCATGAGCGTTCATGGGGATATCGAGAGATCCCTTAATTCGACCCTGATCATCAAAGTCGGTCGAGCCGGGACGCACGAGAACAATGCGTAACATAAATGTTTCTTTATACTTGTTTCTTCGCACCGGCGGCCAACTCAGTGAGGCCGCGCACCGTGGCGGGGTAGTCTGCCTGAGAAAACAGCGCCGATCCAACGACAAACAATTCCGCGCCCGCCGTGGCGCAACGTTCGATAGTGGAGGCGTTCACACCTCCGTCGATTTCTCGCAACGCATGCGGCGCCAACTCCCGCACCTCTTCGAGTTTTGCCAAAGCGCGGTCGTCGAACGGCTGACCGCCAAAACCGGCCGGAACACTCATCACCAAAACCAGATCGCAGTTTTTCAGTTGGTCTCGAATCGCGCTCACCGGCGTGTCAGGATTGATCGCAATGCCCGCGCCCGCGCCCAACGCTTGGATCTGGCCCAGCGTCTGTTCAAGCTGCTCCGTGGCTTCGGCGTGAATGGTGATGAGGTCGGCCCCAGCTTCATAAAATTGTCGCACATACCGCTCCGGACGATCGATCATCAGATGCACGTCCAGCGGTAAGTCGGTGAGTTTGCGAAGCGCCGCGACGATCGGCATTCCGTAAGTGAAATTGGGTACGAAGCTGCCGTCCATCACATCTAAATGAAGCGACTTCACGCCGGCCTCTTCGAGCCGGGCAACCTCAGCCTGTAGATTTCCAAAATCGCACATCAGCAACGATGGCGACACCACCGGCGCGGCTTCACGCAAAAATCCAATGTGTTGGCGGCCAGACATGAATCAACGAACTCTTGTTGAAAGCGTCGACAAACGAAACCACTCCGCCCATCGACCGCCAACGCATTAGTGTACTTAAAAGTCTAGCCGAGCATTATCATCATTTTGCCTCGGATTCGGCAAGCCTACCTGCGCCGCCGCACGCCACCAAGATTCTAAAATGCGATGCAAGCCATTTTCAGAAAACAGGTTACGGCGAATCTCTAATTCGCGTTCATCGTCTGTTTTCCAATAAACGACATCGTTTTGAGGGCGGAAATTTCTGCCTGAGTATCTATGGAATGAGTCGAAGGCGCCGGCTTTGACGATCTTTGAGCAACGGCGTCGACCGCTTTTGACGATCTATAAACACCGGCATCGACGGCCTTTGAACGCCGGTTTCACCACATATTCACCGCGTATTCACTGTGCCCACGATCCAGATTCGTTGTGTCTGTCTGGCGCGTTCCCGCGTTTTCCTTGGGTCATTCACCACGCATTCGCCCGTCATCCGCAGCGAATGCTTGTGGTTCCTTCCAATTTGGCTATGATTAGACAAACTCAACCCAAAAAAACGGGGCGTGGCTCAGCCTGGTAGAGCGCTGCGTTCGGGACGCAGAGGTCGCTGGTTCAAATCCAGTCGCCCCGACTATTCTTAGAAATGAGCCCTTCGGCGAGTACGTCGAAGGGCTTTCTTATTGTGGGGACTAGAGTTACGTCATCGAGGACGCAGTTCAAAAACACGATTTCGAGGATCTGACGTTTAGCCCGCGTATCGGCATTAACCCATTTCACTGTAAGGGTTTGAGAAAGTTCAAACGCTTTCACTGCCACGTCCGCTTTTTCGGACTTTGAACGGTTCATGGCTTCTGCTTTGAGGTTCATCTCTGAGATTCGGTCACGCAGTTCGCGGTGTTTGGTTGCAAACGTTGACTCGTCAATCTCTTCCAGCAACCGCAAGTTCAACAGTTGATCAAGCTGCTTGTTGAGCCGTGTGACCTGCCCTTGAAGGTCTTCGACCTTCTCTGTCGCTTGGGCCTGCTGACCCTTCGAGCGGGCACGCAGAGCGTTGGCAAACCAGTGCCGGACTTTCTCGTCCCGAACCTTCAGTTGATCGAACAGGGCCAACACCTGCTCGTCGAGCTTCTCCTCGCGGATTCTGATGCGGGGATGATCGCCCTTTGTGTAGCGGGCACATCGGTAGTACCGGTACGTGACTGTGCCTCGCTTCGTTTCCTTCTGCTTGACCTCGCCGGAAATCGGACGTCCGCAATGGCCGCAGGTGATCAACTCGCCAGCGTAGAGCAATTCGTGCGACTGATACGTCTGATCGCCCATCAAGACCTGCACACGGTCGAAGGTTCCACGATCAATGATTGGCCGATGCGTTCCCTCGTACCACTCGCCGTGGTATTTCAATTCGCCAATGTATGCCCGGTCGCGAAGAATGTTGTGCAGCTTACTGCGGGCAAAGCGGCGTTGTGACGCCGTATACGGGATGCCTTCATCGTCAAGCTGGTCCACGAGCGAATCGAGCGTGTGTCCGTGGAAAGCGTACAACTCGAAAACACGTTGGACACGTTTTGATTTCTCGTCATCCACTTCAATAATGCTGCGGCCATCACGACGAACGTTGATGTAGCCGTAAGGGGATTTCCCGACGAAGAGACCGCTGCGAACTCGCCGCTGTAGGCCATCCTTCACGTCGATTGATTGCTGCTCGGTGTAGAAACTGGCCATATTGGCCAGCGTTCGTCGCATCATCCGGCCAGCAGGCGTCTTTTCCGTTTGCTGCGTGATGTATTCGACGGGAAGCCCATAGTCCACTTCGAGCCGCTCCAATTCGACGTAATCGAACAGGTTTCTGGCCGCTCGGTCGACTTTGAAGAACAGCAACGCATCGAGCTTGGTCGCGTTCTTCTTGCAGTATGCAAGCAGTTCGTTGAAGGACCGCCGCTCTTCCGGCCTTGAAGCGGGTTCCGCAATCCGAAAGAACTTGACGATCTCGCCGTCGTGATTTTCGGCGTAACGCTCAAGAGCTTCTTCCTGTACCTCAAGCGAGAAACCTTCGCGTTCCTGCTCGCGGGACGAGACTCTGGCGAGTGCAACAAATCGCTTTGTCATCGTCCTGCTCCATGTGGCTGTTAAGTTTCGTGGATGAACTCGAAGAGTTTCGTAACTCCGACAAGTATCTCCAGTGCGTCCTCAACAGTCAACGAGCCTCCGTAGTATGGTTGCCACGTTTCGAGCGTTTCCACAAGGAGTTCGTTTGTAATCCAATCGGGAGCCCCATCGGGAACAATACTCTCTTGCTCGATCTCGGATTTACGTGCAGCAGCCTTCGATTTCATCTCCTGCCACTCCTCGTGCAAGAGAAGAATGGCTGAATGAGGTTGACGGGCCGGCTGCAAATGCCGTCGTTGATGCGCACGTTCCCGCAGCAGCCACAATTTGCGACTGCTTCTTCGAGAGTGAGCAATGGTCGACGAGCACTCAACGGTTTTTCCTTTCGCGTTCGTTAGTTGCGTCCGAAGAATCGGTTGACGCGAGAGGATGGCGACGATGGTTCGTCGGCCTGATCCTCAAGGCTCTGGAAGTGCGGCGCGAAAATCATCCCAGCCCCGAACGCCGCCAGGACGGCAAGGCCGGTCCATGTTCCCGTCGTATTGAGAATGACGCTGAGCAGCAGGCCGAAGAATGCACCGCGAAACCCCTCGGGCGTTCGTGGAATCATGGCTGACGCAGGGTGGGAGAGTTTCATCGGCGAGTCTCCTGACGTGGTTCAAACACAAACAGAAACAATCACACATACCGGTTTCGTTGGGTGGGAAAACGAGTTCATCGGCACGCAGTGCCGACCGCAGCCGCGATCCGAGCAGCAAACGCAGATGCTGGCGAAGGATCGTTGGCGAGGAGGGGAGCTGGGGCGGAGCCCCGGCTTCCCAAGGTGCGAGGAATCGCGGCGTGGAACGACCGACCATGGAAGGCAAGGGCCGGATGGAGACTTGTCGATATACGGACCGTCCTTGAACTACGCACGCAGCTTGGGAAGCCGGGGGTTGAAACGACTCTGGAGTGGAAAGTCCCCGGCGACCCGAACTCGTTGGCAGGCAAGAACAAAACAGCACAACAAACAGCAAACAAAGTAGTCCGAAAGCGTGGTCCGTGGACGGACACCTTGAGACACAACAGAATCCCCTCAAGAGAAATGATTGAGCGTTACGCATTGATGGCGGCTCCCTTCTCATCAGGAGCGTCAACCGTGGACGCGAGATGGATGTCAGGAGTCACAGCGTCTTGATAGTACTGATGAATCCGGGGAACGCACCATCTGAGCGGACCCGGTGGAGGGAAGC
>QIKY01000287.1 GCA_003233175.1 Planctomycetaceae bacterium
GAGCCACCACTCTGGCAGGCCGCACAAAGCCGGGCACAAGGTGGAAGCTATAAGGGATTCAAGCCATTAGCCGGTGGTCGAGCGCAGCGAATACCGCCGGATACCGAAACGCTGAAACACCGCATCCTGAGAAGGAATTTATCAATAGTTATTTTTCATTTATCATTTGTCATTGGAGAAAGAAAGAACAAAGATGCGAGGCGCACAGATGGCCAATGACGAATGACCACTAACTATTGACAAATGATTTTGCCTAATCTCTGGGACGAAACTACATTCCCGACAGGTTCTTAGTCGGGGCTGTCGAGGAAGGGGTCTTGGCCCATTTCGCGTTGCAATTTCTTCCGTTGTTTTTCGTGGTAGAGCAGAATGCGGCGGTCGCGGAATTGTTTGCTTTCCACCCGTTTTTGGCTCTTGCGAAAAATAGACGACGACCGCGTGCCGCCCGCTTCGCCGGCGCTGGTCAGCCGTTTGGCTTTTTCGTCACCGAGGCCTTCCTTGAGAATGTCGTCGTCGAGCGAGAGGTAAAACTGAAAACTGCCCAAATCTCCTTGCCGGCTGCAACGGCCGACGAGTTGGCGGTCGATACGCGCGGAGTCATGCAATTCCGTGCAAATCACATGCAGACCGCCCAACTCCGGGACGCCCTCGCCGAGTTTGATGTCGGTGCCGCGTCCGGCCATGTTGGTGGCCACGGTCACTTTGCCCATTTGGCCGGCCTGCTCGACGATTTCAGCTTCTTCGGCCACGCGCCGGGCGTTGAGCACTTTATGCGGCACGCCTTGGTCGGTGAGCATTTGCGAAAGCAGTTCGGATTTTTTGATCGACCGCGTGCCGACCAACATCGGCCGCCCTTCGGCGTGGAGTTTGACGATATCCTCCACGACGGCTTCCCATTTTTCCTGGGCGACGCCAAACACCCTATCCGGCCAGTTGGCGCGGCGCGTGGGGCGGTTGGTGGGGATTTTCACCACCGCCGTCTTGTAGATTTTCTTGAGCTCCTTGGCCGACGTGCTGGCCGTACCCGTCATACCGGCGAGAAATTTATAACGCAGGAACAAATCTTGCACGGTGATTCTGGCGGCTTGCCCGGTGGCGACGGTCACTTCCACGCCCTCTTGCGCTTCAATGGCCTGATGGATGCCGTCGCGCCATTTTCGGCCTTCCGCCAAGCGGCCGGTCGATTCATCAACGATCACGATTTCGCCTTCGCGCACCACATACTCGCGGTCGAGGTGGAAGTCTCGCTTGACCTTAATCGCCCGTTCGATGTATTCGTAAAGGTCGATCAGGCCGACGTCGCGAATGCCTTCGGGATGTTGCAGCGAGCGCACTTTCTGCCGCCCCTGCATCAGCAGTTCGACCTTTTTCTTCTCGTAATCGTATTCGTAATCTTCATCCTCCACGAATTGACCCTGAGACTCATGCGCCCAGCCATAACAGGCCACCGCGATCTGTTCGTCGTCGCCGGGCAAAGCGCTAATGATCAGCGGGGTGCGGGCTTCGTCGATCAACACGCTGTCGGCTTCGTCGACCAGACAGAAGTACGCTTCTCGTTGGACCGGCTTTTCTCCGCCGGAGCCGCCCCGGCTTCCGCCGCCAAAAATATCGGAATTCACTTGGTTGATACGGCGGATGAGCAGGCGGTCGCGGAGAAAATCGAATCCAAACTCCTTGGCCGTTCCGTAGGTGATATCGCAAGCGTAGGCGGTTCTGCGGTCGGGTTGGCTCATTTGCGTTTGAATCACGCCCACGCTCATGCCCAGATTTTCGTACACAGGCGCCATGATTTCAGCATCACGCACTGCAAGGTAATCGTTCACGGTGGCCAAATGCGCGCCCTTGCCCGCCAAGGCATGTAAATACATGGGCAACGTGGCGGTGAGTGTTTTGCCTTCGCCGGTCTGCATTTCGGCAATGCTGCCGTGAAAAATAGCGATCCCGCCCAGAATTTGGACATCAAAATGACGCATGTTCAGCACGCGTTGGGCCGTTAAACGCACAAGCGCGTAGGCTTCCGGCAAGACGCTGGCCGAGGTTTCGCCCGATTTGATGCGGTACCGCAACGACAAACTTTCCTTGCGAAGTTCGTGGTCGCTCATTTGGGCATAGCGGGCTTCGTGCGCTTCAACTTGCGGCAAGAGGCCCGCCCAGCGAGCGATGCGAATCCCCCCCGCGCCCTTGAGAGCCGCTTGTAGGCCTTGCGGAATAGGACTGGCGGCGCCTGGCGGCTTGGTTTCGGCAGCGTCTTCGGCTGTTATGGTTGCGGGGGGTGTGTCGTCGGCGGGCGTGTCGTCGGCGGGCGTGTCGTCGGCGGGTGTGTCGGTCTGGGTCATGTTTGGGGCTCGTTCCGACCGGTAGTGGCGTTTGTCTACTAAGAACCTACTACGAACAACGGCATTTTGGGCGGCTTTGCGAGTTTGTCTGCTGTATTCAGGCGATTGTTTTTCGCGGGCGTAGGATGGGCGAACGTCCTCACTAAGTCGGGCCGTTTCCCATCGCGGCAACACGATTCGACCCAGCTTCTTCGGAAAAAAGAGAGCCGCCGACAGACATCCTGCACTTGCCTGGAGCCTATAACCTTTTTCCACATAAGTGGATACGTCTCTTTGGATAAGTTGGCAAGCGTCTTTTTGATGCATTGTTCTCAATCAGGGGCGTCGAGGCAACTCCCCGAACCTCAAAACGCCTTTTTCTCCGTAATATTCGCGCTACCTGGAATGACCGCCAGAATTTTATCAACTGTCACAACCAATAACGCCGACACAATTGGTATTCCCGTCAATTTCAGCGCCCGGTCTTTGTGAGCCCGCGCCGAGTTTCGGTGGTATATGCCTTGCTCGAAGTGACAGTCGTCGTTGCTCTAGTGAAAACCTGAGTATTGAACATGAAGTGCAAAACATCGATTATCGCGATTGCGGTTGTCACCCTGATCGCAACCCAACCAGGATTCTCGCAATCGCCCTACCCCGGCGGGCCGCAAGGTTATGGGCCGCAGCCTGCCGGTTTCGCCCCGCAACAAGGCCCGCCCCAAGGTTACATGCCACAAGGGCCGCCCCAAGGTTACATGCCACAAGGGCCGCCCCAAGGTTACATGCCCCAAGGGCCGCCCCAAGGTTACATGCCACAAGGGCCGCCCCAAGGTTACATGCCACAACAAGGGCCGCCCCAAGGTTACATGCCGCAAGCCTACATGCCGCAACATGGCCCGCAAATGCCGCCGCCCAATGGCGTATTTCCGGCTGCCTATCAGATGCCTCTCGGTCTGCAACCGGTCGCTCAAGACACCTCGATCGGCGGTGACGGCGCTTACGGCGGCGAAACATGCGGCGCCTGTGGCGGCGTGGTCGGAGTTTGTGGACACGACAAAGGCGTATCGCCCTTTTTCGGAAGTATCGAATACCTACTCTGGTGGCGGCAAGGCCAATCGGCGCCCGCGCTCGCCACGACCAGCCCCGCCGGAACCGCCCGCTCCGCGATTGGCGTTCTGCCCAACGCTCAAACTCTCTTCGGCGACCAACGCTACGACGACGGATTGCAGCAGGGCGGGAGAATTACCGCCGGCCTCTGGACCGACGACCTCCATGAAATCAGCTTCGGCGGTCGAGCGTATTTCGTTGGCCAAGATCGCGTCGATTACAACGCGCTTTCCGGAGGAACGCCGAATTTGGCCCGGCCGTTCACCAATGTCACCGATCCTAATAATGTTGTGCAAGCGGCCGACTTAATCGCCTTCACCGACCCGGCGTTTGGCAATGCGGTGATGTCTTCGGGTTCGATCAACGCCAACCTCACGAACGACTTCTGGGGCGCCGAATTTTTCGGCACCGTTTTGATGGACCGCGGCCCCGGCTACCGCATCGATGTGATCGGCGGCTACCAATACACCCGCATCGACGATGCCTTGAATGTCGGCTCCGCCTTAACCGTGCAAGACGCCAACTTCGCGAACCTGGTGGCGGTGGGAACCACAATCGCCCGGAACGACGTGTTCGACACCCAAAACAAATTTAATGGCGGTTTCCTGGGGTTCACCACCGAAATTCAGGAAGGGCATTTTTCCTTGCGGCTGATGGGTAAGGTTGGCGTCGGCAACATGAACCAGCAGGTGAGGATTTCCGGCTCTTCGGTCACGCAAATTCCGGCCGGCGCCGCGGTAACAACAGCAGAAGGCTTGCTGGCCCGCACCTCGAACATCGGCACGTACACTCGCGACAAATTCGCCTATGTGCCCGAAGTTGGCATCACGCTGGGTTACGCCATGAACGACCGCCTGAAGTTTACCGTCGGTTCGACATTCATCTACTGGAGCGACGTCACTCGCGCCGGCGACGCCGTCGACATGAACCTTGATCTGTCGGCGGCCCCGAATACGCAACCAGCATTCGTGTTTCGCAGCACCGATTTCTGGGCTGTCGGCGCCAACTTCGGTATGGAAGCCCGGTTCTAAACAATGTTTTCTCCAGGCAACTGAAAACACGACCCCAGGGGGGGCAACGCCGTTTCCGCAAGGGAGCGGCGTTTTTTTCCAACCTTGCCTATCGCTCAACTGTTCATGCTCCGCCCGACAAAAACCCAAACGCCGCCGCGAGTGGGCGCCGCCCACTCTGCTACTGCCGCAAAGGATAAACGTATGCTGGTGGTTTTTTTGAAAGAGCGATTCCAGCAGTTCTTTTCTTTCGCCCGCGGCGCATCGGCCAACGTTGCGGCGCCTCGCGCGTTGCGTCTGACTTTGATCGCGTTGTTTCTTCTGGGCGGAGTCGTGCAGGCGCAAACCCACCGCGACGCCGCCAAGAGCGGAACCCGGGCGATGCGGGAAGAAGCCAAACGTGCGGTTCCCTACGATCAACTTTCCGCCGCCGTACGAAAACGAATTTGGGAAGTGGTGGAGAACCCTAGTATCTACCGGCGAATGCCGGCGGAGCCCATGCGCTGCGACCCTGACCTATTCGTATTCATGGTGCGGAACCCTGAAGTGATCGTCAACATCTGGAAATTGATGGGAATCACGAACGTCGCGCTCGACCGCATCGACGACCACGCCTACACCGGTTCCGACGGCGCCGGCACCGAGTGTGTTTTGCAACTGGTGCATAGCGACGACCACCTGCATTTGCTGTATGCAAAGGGTTTTTATCAGGGCAAGCTCCTGAGGAATAAAGTTCGCGGCGACTGCGTGCTGATTTTGCGAACCACCTACGAACAAGACAGCAAGGGGCGTACGGTGATCAAAAACAACCTCGACGTTTTCCTGAGGTTGGAAAGTGCGGGCGTGGGGCTGTTGGCCAAAACATTGCATCCTTTGTTTGGCAAGATGGCCGACCATAACTTCGTGCAGTCGACAAAATTCCTCGGCCGCATTTCGCAATCAGCGGAATCGAACGCCCACGGAGTACAACGACTAGCAGAGCGTCTGACGAGCATCGAACCGGCGACGCAAGCGAAATTCTCGGAACTCGCCGCAGCCATTTCCGACCGCGCGATCATACACGGTTCCGCTCCAGAGGCCCCTCTCGCGAAAACAAAAGTCGGCCGACACGCGGTATCCGACAAGAGTTCTCAGGACGAATCAGGCCAGCCGAATCGGCGAACAGCCAGCCATTTCTCCGCGCCTCGCCAAACGCTCGAGTTACGCCGCTAAAGCGAGCGGCAGATGGAAATTCACCTAATACAAGCACGAAGCGCAAGCGAGTGAATCAGCAAACGGACATTCCCGCGTAGGCGAGAACCCAAAAAAAATCACGGTCTCGCGTTGCGTGTGGGTAAGTTGTTTTCTGCCGCTCGCGTAAAGCGAACAGCGCACGCACTCCAACGGTGCGCCAAAACCCGCCCACGGGTTCGCCCAGACTTTGGGGGATGTAAATACAGGACCGTGCTACGCCGGAAAACCATCCACGAAAATGAAACGCTGAGTCATATTTCCGTTTGCAAGACCAACGCATCGAACAGCTTTTGTTGGCGAGCCAGCGCCGCGACACGATCTTGCGGAGCGCCGCCGGCTTCCAATAAGACCCAGCCCGTGTAATTGCATGCCGCGAACAACTCGAATAGCTTCGTGTAAGGATAGTCCTTGCGGTCGAGTTGCCGGATGTGCGCCGTCGCTCCGAGGCGGTCTTTGACCATGTTGAAATTGGCTTCCAGCCCCGCGCCGTGCAGGTCTTGGGCGTTTGAATTCCAACATACGCCCACATTTTCATGATCGGCGACGTCCATGATTTTTTTCATGATGGGCAGCTCGGCGCATTGTCCGTGAACTTCGAGTCGGATTTCCTGACCGAATCCTGCGCCGTAGGCGCCCACCTCGTTCAATGCATCTCCGATTTGCGAGATGGTTTTTTCGTGCGGAACGCCCTTGTGAAAGGAATTCGGCTTCACCTTCACGCCGCTGCCGCCGACGTCGTGACTCAGCCGAATGAATTCCTTGGTGGCTTCAATGGCCCGCTTAAGAACGGCTTGGTCTGGGTCGTCGAACCGTTCATTACTGCCGATGCCCACCAGCGTGACCGGGCTGTCGGCGAATCGTTTTTTGACAGCGCCGCGTTCTCTTTTGTCGAGGGTTCGCTCCACGGCGTGTGCGTGTGTCGTGCGAAGCTCCACGCCCAGAACTCCCGCTTTTTCGCAATTGGCGATGAGCGTGGGAAGCTTCCAATCTTGGCCCCAGAGATATGTCACCAAGCCGAAGGAGAGTTTCCTTGCGCGGCCTGGAGTGTTTGCCGTCGCCGGTTGCAAACCCCCACTCGCACAAACCACGGCTCCGGCGGCCAGACCTCTCTGCAAGAATTCGCGACGATTGGAAGGATGCATAAAACGGTTTCCTTGTTTTCAGCAGACAGATGGAGGCGGGAGGCGAGAATCGTGCGAAGCTGTGGCATTGTAACACGACCGGCGCGAAGATTCCTCGCATGCTCTGAAAAGCGATGGTGTTCAGCGTTTAAGAGACGGTTGCGAAATAATTGACTGGTTTTCATGGGCAAGGAAGAGCCGAATTTGTCAATAGTTATTGTCCTTGCGATGGGTCTAAAACCCTCTCCTTCAGGCGAAACCTTGAGGATTTTTTTGAGGTGGCAAGGGTTCGGTTGCCACGAAGAATTCTCGTGGAAGGAACTTTTTACCACAGAGTACACAGAGTACACAGAGTACACAGAGTACACAGAGTACACAGAGAAAAAGGCGCCCTAAAAAATCTCTGTGTTCTCTGTGTGCTCTGTGGTAAATCTTCTTTTTCCTGGGGGTAGCCTTTTGAGGAAGGTGGAGTTGTTTTCTTGTTGTGTGCGAAGGGCTTCAGTCCGTAGCTCACAACTTCTTTTCTGAACCTACCGGCTTCTAGCCGGTAGTCGTTGAGTTTTCATTTGTCATTTTTCATTGAAGAAGGAGAAACAAGGATGCGAGGCAAACCGATGGCCAATGACAAATGAAAAATAACTATTGACAAA
>QIKY01000208.1 GCA_003233175.1 Planctomycetaceae bacterium
CCATCGCCAGCGCGCCCAACATCGGCAGTAACGGAGCGGTGAAAAAACCTTTGAAGTTGATCACCGAAAAACGAAGCGCGGCCGCCAAGCCGACGCGCTCCTCGGCGCCGAACCGAACCACCGCAATCCTCACGATGGCGCCGCCCAACAAGGCCCACACGAGCAATGTCCAGAGACTGCCGGCGGACAGATAGGCGGCTTGAGTCGGGGAAACGTAGTGGGTCGCCAAATAGGCAACCGGGCTCGCCATTTGTTGGAAGATCGAGCCGATTTCCAACATGCCATCGCGATGCGTTTGGAGTAGGTCGTCCGTTTGCAAGGGGCGCAAGGCGGTTCGCTCCCAAGGCCAATCGCGGAGGTCGCGAAGCAGATGCAGGAAGGCGTCGGTGTCAGTGTCAGTGCCGCCAAAGGCGTCGTAGTCGAAATCAACTCTCGTGGCGGCGTGAAACTCCATGTCCGTGAGAAAATGCTCGGCCACTCGCCAGCCCGCCGGAGTCAGCAGCATCGCCAGCGTGGCCAGCAACAGCACGTGCATGCTGACCGACAATCGAAACACGCGAAACAGCATCAGCCAAGGGCAGAGGTCTCGCCAGGCAATACTTCGCAAACGGCCTATTTCGTTGCTCATGAAATCCTTCTCGATAAAATTCCGGCTAGACATAGCTGGGGTTCACGCTTGAGCGTGCTTATCTCTCAACCCCACGCCAAGGCGTGAACTCCAACAGACGCGGCCAACCCAATCGGTCGACCTGAAAACCGCACTCTTTCTTGGCGTGGCGGGCCACCATCCGGGATTTCGGCATTATACGACCAGCGAAAATCCTGACAACCAAGCGGCAACCGAACGCCGTTCGCGGTAAGATGGCGCCTGCCGCCTTGGAGCCGCAACCAAAAAAAAGTTTTGCCACAGAGAGCACCGAGACCAGGGAGAAAGAAGTAAGCAAGAATACAAGTTGTGAGCAGGCTATTGCACGGTTCGTCTTTGCGGCCTCTGTGTTGCACGGAAATTTCCCGGCTGGCATGGCTCTCTGGAATCAACGAAGAAAGGGAGAACACTGAAGATGCATCCTCTGATGTTACTGGGAATTGGCGTCACGATTGTGATCGGCGGCGTGCTCTTTTTTCGGCTGCACGCCTTCTTGGCGCTGATTTTAGCGGCGCTCGTGATCAGCGTGCTTACGCCGAGCGCGGCGGTTCGGCAGTACGAAATCGGCGCCAGGGCGGTGCATTATCAGCCACTGGCGAACAAAGCCGACGACAACACCGACGACAACGCTGCCGAATGGGTGTTGGATCTCCAACCAAGCGTAACGGCCTACGCGGGCGCGGAGTATTTGGTGCTGCGCGAAAACACGGCGGGTGATCTACGGGAAGTCGGTCGCCTAAAAATCGTACGTTTCGAGAACCGGCCCGACGCCAAGGGCAAGTCGCGTCCGTTCGCAATGGCGGGCGCGACAAAAGGCGGCGCGATTGAAGGCGGCGCCCAGCCGAGAGATGTGATCGTGTTGCCGGCCGATGTCGCGGCCGCCGAAAAGATCGCGAATTGGAACGTGGGCCGCCGCGTGGCGGAAACGTTCGGCAGCACCTGCACCAAAATCGCGATTCTGATCGCGATGGCGTCGATCATCGGCAAGTGTCTGCTGGAGAGCGGCGCGGCCGACAAAATCGTGCGGTCGTCGGTTCGCTTGGTGGGCGAGCGCGGCGCGCCGTTGGCGTTTCTCGGCAGCGGATTCCTGCTCGCCATTCCGGTGTTTTTCGATACCGTGTTTTACTTGCTGATGCCGCTAGGAAAGGCCATGTATTTGCGCACCGGCAAAAATTATTTGCTCTACGTGCTCACGATCATCGTGGGCGGAACCATGGCCCATTCGCTCGTGCCGCCCACGCCCGGCCCGCTGTTCGTGGCCGAAGAATTGAACGTCGATCTGGGCGTGATGATTCTGGGCGGCTGTTTTGTCGGTCTGTTCACCAGCACGGCGGGATATATTTACGCCCAAGTTCTCAATCGATTTTGGAGTCTGCCGCTGCGCGACTCCGCCGACATTTCGGTCGACGACCTCAAAACGATCATGCAACGCGACGACGCCGCCCTGCCGCCGCTCTGGCTCTCGCTGCTGCCCATTTTGCTGCCGGTGGTTTTGATTGGCGGACACACCGTTCTGAAATCGTTGACGGCTTCCGGCATGGTCGCCTTGCCGCCCATGGCTTTGGAAATTACGGAAACCTTGGGCGACAAAAACATCGCCTTGGTGCTTTCGGCGGCCATCGCGATTGGAATTCTCGTCTGGATCAAACGCACCAGCCGCAAGGAGCTGGCTGAATCGGTGCGGGCCGCAATCGCCAGCGGCGGCGTGATTATTTTAATCACCGCCGCCGGCGGCGCCTTTGGCGGCGTGTTAAAACAAACCGGAATTGCCGGGTTGGTCAACGAACTACCCACGACTTCGGTTGCGATGGTGATCGTGCTGGCGTTCTTGCTCACGGCGGCGGTCCGTTCGGCGCAGGGTTCGTCAACCGTGGCGATGATCACGGCGGTGGGCATTCTGGCGCCGATTGCCGCCAGCGGCGAACTGCATTGCCATCCTGTCTATTTGGCGTTGGCGATTGGCTGTGGGTCGAAACCCATCGCCTGGATGAACGACAGCGGCTTCTGGGTCATCTGCACAATGAGCGGCATGACCGAAAGCGAAGGCCTGCGGGCGATCACGCCGCTGAGTATTTTGATGGGCTGCACCGGCTTGGCCGTCGTATTGGCGGGCGCGATTTATTTCCCCATGATATAGTAGTGATCGGCAGATGAAATTTCACCTAATACAAGCACGAAGCGCAAGCGAGTGAATCAGCAAACGGTCATTCCCGCGCAGGCGGTTACGTTATTTCCCACTGCTCGCCTAGTGGCGATCAACAGAATGCATTTTCAGAATGCATTTTCCTTTCGCCCAGCGGCAAATGAGAATTGAGAATTGACCAACCGTGTTCCACCCTTCTCAAGGGTGAATCCGGCCATAATTAGGCGATGTTTTTTGTTCGTTTTTTGTGATTGTTTGGAGGCGGAGCGTGAGCGCCGTTGGCGTGAGCCGACAAATGGTTGACGGCCCGGCTCCTCCGGGAGAAACACCCAGTTATGATCCGCAGCACTTGCTCGCTTTGCCTGATAATTTCCGCCGCCGTTGGTGCGTCGCTGGCGTACGCCGACGACAATCCCGCACCACGCGAACAAAAAAACATCGCCCGGCGGCCCAACATACTGTTCCTCATGACCGACCAACATCGTTGGGATTGCCTCGGCGCCAACGGAAATGCGGTCATCAAAACACCGAACTTGGATCGGCTGGCCGCCGGCGGCGCCAACTTCACGCACGCCTTTGTACAAGCGCCGGTGTGCGTGCCTTCTCGGGCGAGTTTCTTTACGGGAAGGTATCCCCATTCGCACCGCAATCGAGTGAATTACACGCCGCTGCCGCGCACCGAAGTGCTCATGCAGGCGCGGCTCCGGCAGGCAGGTTACGCCACTGCCGCGGTGGGCAAGTTGCACCTACACCCGCCCACCGTTTTGGAGGCCAAGCGTTCGGGTTTTGATGTCGTGGAACTGCACGATGGCGTGCCGTACCTCGACCGTTTTTCCGACTACGCCGCCTGGCGCAAGGAGCACGATCCTCAAGCCAACATTCCCTACCGGGCGTTGGCCAAGAATATCGAGCCGGGTGAAAACCCATTTCGCGCGGCCATCGCAGATGAATTTTCAGACACCACCTGGGTCGGCAAGCGAACCTGCGCCCAACTGCGGCGGCTGGCCCAATTAGACCAACCTTTTTTCTTGTTCAGCTCCTTTTGGAAGCCGCATTCGCCGTTTGAAACCTGCCAGCCGTTCGACCAAATGTACGACGACATCGAACTGCCGTTGCCGGAAGTGGAAACGTTGGCGCGATTGCATCAACTACCCGAACCGCTGCAAAAACTTATCCTGCGCGGCAAGCCGGCCTACAACCTCGACCGCCGCCGCTTGCAATGGATGTACCGCAGCTATTACGGAGCGATTAGTCATGTGGACCGCGAAATCGGCCGCATTCTCGATACGCTCGAATCGCTGGGGCAGGCCGAGAATACGATCGTGGTGTTCAGCTCCGATCATGGCGACCAACTGCTCGAACATGGACTGATGGGAAAAAACTGCTTCTTCGAGGCGTCGGTGCGCGTGCCGCTAATGATTCGGTATCCACGGCGCATCAAACCGGCGAGGTACGACGCCTTGGTGGAATCGATCGACGTTCTGCCGACCTTGTTCGAACTCGCCGGTGTTGAAGAACCATACAACAATCAAGGCCGCAGTTTGGCGCCCTTGATTGCCAAAACATCGCGGGTTTACCAGCCGCGCGAGGCGGTGTTCAGCGAAAACGTGATTCCCGAAGTCTTTGGCGCCGGGCTGCGGGCGTTCATCTTCGAGAAGGGAAAGGGTGTGTTCGAGAAAGGAAAAGACGCCCAGCGCGTTCGCCATCCTGATGCCAAAATGGTGCGCACGCGGCGCTGGAAATATATTTATTATCCCGAAGGTTACGCCGAACTTTATGATCTGCGGAGCGATCCCCAGGAAAGCCGAAACCTGCACGGCAAGCCGGAGTTTCAGGAGGTCGAATTCAAGCTGATGGGCCGCCTGCTCCAATGGCTGGCCACGGCCGATGAAGCCGATCAAATCGCGCCGAAATGGCTGCTGCCGAAATAGGTTCGGGCACGCCGCCCGTGGCCCCGACAAGACTTCTTGTTGTTGTCCGCGGCTACGCCTTGTAGATTTTCTCTCGGCCATGGCCAACCGCCGCGGTTGCATTGCGAGTATCGACAACCAAGCGCGAGTAACGCACGATTTGTTCGTAGTCGTAAGCCGAATGGTCGGTGACGATCAGCGCGCAGTCTTGCGACGCCAAGTATTCCGGCGTCAACGGTTCGCTCGACAAACGCGGAGCATCGTAATGCCGCATCGACGGCAACACGGGAATATGAGGATCGTTATAACTGAGCACCACGCCTACTTTTTGCAGCAGCTCCATGAGTTTGAAGGCGGGGCTTTCGCGAGGATCGTCGACGTCCTTCTTGTAGGCCACGCCAAGTATCGCGACTCGACTGCCCCGCAACGGTTTGCCGGCGTCGTTCAACGCCTCCCCGACACGCCCCACGACATACTCCGGCATGCTGGTGTTGATCTCGCCCGCCAATTCGATGAACCGCGTTGCCGTGCCGTTTTTGCGAGCCAGCCAGCTTAAATAGAACGGGTCGATCGGAATACAGTGCCCGCCCAGCCCCGGTCCGGGATAAAACGCCTGAAATCCGAACGGCTTGGTTTTGGCGGCCTCGATCACCTCCCAGACGTCAATATCCAACTTCTGCAGCAACACCTTCAACTCGTTGATCATGGCGATGTTCACAGCTCGATACGTGTTCTCCAAAATCTTACAGGCTTCGGCCACTTCACAACTGCCCACCGGCACGACTTCCGCCACGGCATGATCATACAACTGCATCGCGAGGGTGCGGCTTTGCTCGTCGATGCCGCCCACCACCTTGGGAATGTTGCTGGCCGAAAACTCGATATTGCCGGGGTCTTCCCGTTCGGGGCTGTACGCCAGCCAAAAGTCTTTGCCAATGGTCTGTCCGCTCGATTCAAGAATCGGCAGCACGACATCGCGCGTGGTGCCGGGGTAAGTGGTGCTTTCAAGCACAACCAGTTGCCCAGGCCGCAGGCGATCGGCGATTTGTCGGGCGGTCGCCTCGACGTACGAGAGGTCTGGGTCGCGGCTGTCGGTCAACGGGGTGGGCACGCAAATGATGACGACATCTGGTTCGCTGAGCCTCTGCATTTCGGCGGTCGACTCGAATGCTTTGTCGTCCAGCCATTTCTTGATTCGAGCAGACGGGATATGGCCGATATAGCTTTCGCCTTTTTGCAGCGACTCGATTTTTTTTGCGTCCAGATCGAAGCCGAGGGTGGAAAATCCGGCGTCAATAAACGCCCGGATCAACGGCAGGCCCACGTACCCCAAGCCGATCACGCCGACCTTGGCCGTCTTCGTTTGAATCCGATCGCTGAGTTGGTTCAGCACCATTTCCTCACCGTTACCCGCCGTGTTCGATGTCGCTATTGGAAAAGACTTCTGCAATCTGACAGACTCAGCTTTCCTCAATGGATTGATGCATTGTACCAAACCGTTTGGGCAGGACAGAAAAACGCTGTCGCCTTCGGCTTGCCGTTCAATGAAAATGTGCCATTTTCAACCGCGCGTCGTATATAAGGAGCAATCCCGAATTATCTGGACGGTGCTGAACGCCGTTCGCCTCAAGATTCAAGTTCGATGTTCCAATAGACATCGCTGACGAACTTGGCCCAACTTCCCAATCGCACGCCATGTGCCGCGTAGATCGGCTTCCAACGCGGTTTTTTGGGCGGGCGCAGCAGCGGCATCCTCGCCTGAGCGGGCGATTTATCGGCCTTGCGGCGATTGCATTTCACGCACGCCAACACGCAATTTTCCCAGCACGACGCACCGCCGCGCGAGCGTGGAACAACATGATCGACGGTCAAATCATCGCTGCCAGGACGCTTCCCGCAGTACTGGCAGGTGAATTGGTCGCGGCGAAATAGATTTCGCCGGCTAAAAGAAACGGTGGCGTCGGGAGCGCAGTCGTAGTGGGAAAGCACCACCACTTCCGGAGCACGCAACTGGAAATAAGGCGTGGTGATCATGACTTCCTCAGCCGCCGCGGGCAGCGCCGCCCAATCGTTCCAGTCGTAGAGTTGGTAGTCGTTTGGGTCGACCACGTGGGCCGCGCCCCGATAGACCTTGACCAGGGAGCGAGCGGCCGTCGACACCGCAACCGCCTGCCAACTGCGATTCAGAATAAGCGTAGGACGATCGAGAACGCTGGAAAACATACGCCTCCCTCCTTTCACTTGATTTTACGCGACCGGGAGAGTCGAGAAAATAGGAGGGCCGCGAATTTTGGCCAGGACAAACCCAGAAACGAGCGGCGAGCGCGTCTGTTAATGAACCTTGCATGAAAAATTCATGTAACTGTTCATGATTTTCACAGGTCGTAAGAACGCAACCCGCCGTTCTCGCGCGGGTTCACTCCGCCTGACACAAATTGCACAGGAGAGAACGGAGGAAACAGAGGAAAGTGCGAAATCATTCGGTGTTGGCGCCGGGCAGGATCAATCTGGAGACGTCGTCCGTCAATTTCAAAACATTAAAGTTGATGATCAGCCCCAGCGGAATATCGAGGAGTTTCATGTAACTTAGTAATTGAGCTTTGTGGATGGGGTGAACCGTTTTGACGGCTTTGACTTCGACGA
>QIKY01000007.1 GCA_003233175.1 Planctomycetaceae bacterium
TTCGCCCGGCTCCGGCGGTTCGTTAAAGGCCATGTGGCCGTTGATGCCAATGCCGCCGAAGCAGGCATCGACGCCGCCGCGCTGTTCGATCAAGCGGCCAATATCATCGGGCGCCGCCGGGTGGGGAAAAATGCGATTCTCCGCCAACGGCGCGAATTGTTTATCAATCAGATCATAAAACAGACGATTCATGTACCCGCGAAAACTCAGCGGGTGCGCAATGTCGACCCACTGGTCGTCGTCGGTCAGATATTCGTCCATGTTGATCAGCACCACGTTCCGCCAATCAAGCTGTTGGCTGTTGATTCTATCGGCGAGAATCGGGAATTGATCGACCGGCCCCACCGGAACAATCAGCGTCGCGGCGCGGCCGGCATTTTGCGCCGTCGCTACTTCCGCCGCCATTGCGTCGGCTAGGTGTTGGGCCAAATCGGCCATGTCGCCGCCGATGCGCACCGCCACCGGCGTTCCCGCGCCAAGTTGCTCTGTCGAAACATGAAGATAGTCAGGATAACCGCTGATCATAACTGGTTCGCCTTCGTGGAAATGCAGGCAACGTTTCGTGTTTCTCTCGCGTGCAATGTTGCAGCGTAACGTCTGCGACCGGCCGGTGGGAGCGGGCCTCGAAATATTCCCCAGACACTCTACAATGGTGAATCTATCATGGCTAAGGACCGTTCGGGAAATTAGTGTCGTCCCAGGGAATTGGGCAAAGTCATTTGTCAATAGTTATTTGTCATTGGCCATCTGTTTGCCTTGCATCCTTGTTTCTCTGTCTTCAATGAAAAATGACCATTGACAATTAACTATTGATAAATTCCTTCATGGCCTATGGAAATCAGACCAATATTTCACGAACGATCCTAGGCAACGCGTGCGACCGTTTCCAGTCAATCGTTGAACACCAAACGCAAACAAGAATCGATGTCTGACTCCGCAGAAAATTTAGGCGATGTTCGCCCGCTGTATTTGAACGGCCAGTGGTCGCGAAGCGGCCAGCCGTTGGTCGTGACGAACCCGGCAACAGGGAAACCTTTTGCACGCGCGGCCACCGTTGTGCGGGACGACGTGCGCCGCGCCATTGCCGACGCCGCATCAGCCGGCCCCGCATGGCGAGCGCTAACCGGCCAACAACGCGGAGCATTTCTGCGCCGCGCCGCCGACGTGCTGGCATCGCAGACCGACGAAATCGCGAAGACGATCACGTTGGAAAACGGCAAGCCGCTGGCGCAAAGCCGGGGCGAAGTGGGCATGACGGTCGATCATCTGCAATGGTTCGCCGAAGAGGCCCGCCGCACGTATGGCCGCGTCGTGCCGCAACAAGTCGCCAACAAACGGCATTTGGTATTGCAGCAACCGGTGGGCGTGGTGGGCGCTATTGCGCCGTGGAATTTTCCCTTGGTGCTGGCGGTTCGGAAGGTGGCGCCGGCCTTGGCGGCGGGTTGCCCGGTGTTGCTGAAACCGGCCAGCGCCACGCCGCTCAGCGCGGTGCATTTGGCCGAAGCCTTTGACGAAGTAGGACTGCCGGCGGGCGTCTTTCAAACCGTTGCCGGCAGCGCTCAAGAGATCGGCGCCGAATTCTTCGCCAACCCAAACTGTCGAAAAGTGACCTTCACCGGGTCGACGGAAGTGGGCCGCGAATTGATGCGCCGCGCGGCTGAAAGCGTCACGAACCTATCGCTCGAATTGGGCGGCCACGCGCCGCTGGTTGTATTTGACGACGCCAACCTCGAACAGGCGGTTCAAGGCGCCATGATCGCCAAATTCCGCAACACAGGGCAGTCGTGTATTGCGGCGAATCGGGTGTATGTGCAACGCGGCGCGTACGACCAGTTTGTTGAAGCGTTCGCCCGGCAAGCCACCGCTTTGAAAGTGGGCGATGGGTGCGAAGAAGGCGTTGATGTCGGTCCTTTGATCGATCGCGCCGCCGTGGACCACGCACTGCGCCATATCAACCAAGCGGTGGAGGGCGGCGCCAAGGTTGTTTGCGGAGGAAAGCGCATCGGGTCCGACGACTCCGCGTTTCTCCAGCCCACGATTCTTACCAACGTCGCGCCCGACGCCCTTTGCATGCGAGAAGAAACCTTCGCGCCGGTGGTTCCCGTTGTGCCCTTCGAAGACGAAGCCGAAGCCATACGACTGGCCAATCACACCGAATATGGACTCGCCGCCTATGTGTTCACGCAAGACATCAACCGGGCTTGGCGCATGGCCGAAGCGCTGGAGGCGGGCACCGTGGGCGTGAACGACGCCGTGCCTTCCACCAGCCAATGCCCCTTCGGCGGGTTCAAACAAAGCGGCTTGGGCCGCGAATTGGGCAGCGAAGGCATTGAGGCCTACCTGGAAACCAAACACGTGTCGTTCGGCGGCGTGGAGTAAGATGCGCTCGCACTGGCGCCCATTCAAGGGCATCCCCCACTCAAGGCAAACACCATGAAACTCTTTCTCGATAGCGCCAAGACCGATGAAATCAGCCGGGCGCTCGACATATGGGATATCGACGGCCTGACCACCAACCCCAAACATGTGCAGGCTTCCGGCAAACCGTTCAGAACCGTGATCAGCGAAATTGCCGAACTCTTCGCCGGAACCGACAAACCGATCAGCGTCGAGGTCAATCCTCATTTGACGCAGTGGGAAGACATCGTGGCGGAGGGTCGGGAGTTGGCGGCGCTGTCGCCCAACTTTGTAATCAAGGTGGGTGCGAGCGAGCAAGGCTTCAAGGCGGTGAGAGAGTTGACCGCGCACGGCGTGCGCGTGAACGCCACGCTCATTTTCTCCGTGGCCCAAGCTTGGCATGCGGCGCGTGCGGGAGCCGCTTTTATCAGTCCGTTTTTAGGCTGGAAAGATCAACACGGCGACATCTCCCGTGAGTTCATTCCGGAGGTCCGCACGATGCTCGACAACTTCGGTTATTCCTCGGAAATCATTGCGGCGGCGGTGCGAAACAGCGGGCAAATTGCTGAGTCGGCGTTGGCCGGCGCACATTGCGTGACGGCGGGCGAAGCCGTCTTCCGCGATAGCTTCGCCAATCCTTACACCACCATGGGCGAACAAATTTTTCAAAACGCCTGGGACGCCACGCCTGAAAGTTAAGGGCCGAATTAAAAGCCCGGCATTTTGAAAATGCCGGGCTTTTCCGTTTGCCAACCGGATACTCATTCATCCACCATAACCTTTGCAGAACCTCATGACCACGAACGACAACCTCACCGCTGAACGCGCTACTTTTGTATCGCACCTGGAATGCGGCATGGAGGGCGATCATTACGCGCCCGACCAACTGCATGGCCTTTCCAAGGCGGGCAAGCCGCTGTTGGTCAAATACGATCTTGCCGCGTTGGCGGCTGCCATCAGCAAAGAAGAGCTTGCTTCGCGTCCGCCCGATTTTTGGCGGTACCGGGAGTTCCTGCCGGTGCGGCGGACGGAGAATGTTGTCAGCTTGGGCGAATCGCACACGCCGCTGATTCCCTTCCCGCGTTTGCAGGCGGGAAGCGGCGAATTGCTGGTCAAGGATGAAGGCCGCCTGCCCACCGGTTCGTTCAAGGCGCGAGGTCTCTGCATGGCGGTTTCCATGGCCAAGGAGTTGGGCGTGAAGAAAGTCGCGATGCCCACCAACGGCAACGCCGGCGCGGCGCTGGCGGCGTATTCCAGCCGGGCGGGCATCGAATCGTACATCTTCTGCCCCGACGACACGCCGGAAATCAATGTGCGGGAAATTGCCGCGCAGGGCGCCAAGGTGTGGCGCGTCAACGGACTGATCAACGATTGCGGCCGCATCGTGGGCGAAGGCAAGCAAGCGATGGGTTGGTTTGATTTTTCCACGCTCAAGGAGCCGTATCGAATCGAAGGCAAAAAGACGATGGGCTTGGAACTGGCCGACCAATTGGGTTGGAAAACGCCCGACGTTATTTTCTATCCAACCGGCGGCGGCACCGGCCTGATTGGCATGTGGAAAGCCTTCAACGAACTCCAAGAAATCGGCTGGCTGACGGGAAAACTTCCCCGCATGGTGGCGGTGCAAGCCACCGGCTGCGCGCCAATCGTGAAAGCGTATGACGAAGGCGCCGAACATGCCGAACTTTGGAAAAACGCCCATACCGTGGCGGCGGGCATTCGCGTGCCGGTGGCCGTCGGCGACTTCCTCATTCTCCGCGCCGTGCGAGAATCGAACGGATTCGCCACCGCCGTCGACGACGCCGCCATTCTCCAAGCCCGCGAAGAAGCCGCTCAAAAAGAAGGCCTTTTACTCTGCCCCGAAGGCGCCGCCACGTTGGCCGCTTACAAAAAAGAAGTTGCCGCAGGCCGCGTCAGCCCCGATGAATCGGCCGTGCTCTTCAACTGCGCCACCGGCCTGAAATACCCCTTGCCGCCGGTGGAACACGATCTCGACTGCACCAAGCCGGTCGATTACGCCACGCTGGGTTGAGTAATGTTGTTGGTCAGGCGGCGCGCCACTGAGGTTATTATCTTTGATTCACTCCGTCTCGCGGGGCGCGTCTTTGGCGGAGGCCAGTTGGCGCAGCACTTCGGGATCGATGCTCTCGGGAATAAAATGCACGCTGCCGTCGAGTATGCCCACCTGTGCGCCGCCGGGATGGAACGACGAGATAGCGCCGTACGACATGTGCGCCGCACGACCGGGCCGATTCACGCCCAGCGGTAATTGCGAGAGGTCGACATCTTGCGGCTGGGTCCAGACGATGTTGCGTCCACAGGCTTCCACCACCGCCAATGCGTTTGCAGTTCCTCCGGTGATGTCGGAAAAATCACGCCCGCCTGTTTTGACGAGCGAGGTATCTGGCCCAAGCAGCATGGCGTAGGCGGTATAAAAACGTCCTTGGTCGTCTCGCTGGATCGGGTTGGAAGGGCAGGCCAGCGAAGTTAGCGCGATCAAGGAAATACTCCGATTGGCCGGAGAGTTCCAGGACTGTGTTTGGTCGTAGGTCTCGTAAAGTTTCTGATTTTCCAAATAGGGCAGCAAGAGTACGCGCCAAGAAGTTTCCACGCCGTTCTCGTTCACGCCAACCGCCGAAGGCAGTATATGGCGAGTATCGTGGTAGTTATGAACGGCCAGCATCACCTGCTTCATATTGTTGCCGCAAGACATGCGCCGCGCCGCTTCGCGGGCTGCCGGCACACTCGGCAACAACAAAACCACAAAAAGACACAACAGCAATAATCCGCCCAGCACATTCAGCACGTTGACGGCGCCGCCCTTGGTCCACAAACGGCTCAGAGTGACGAAAAAAGCCGCTGCCGAAACGATTTCAGCAAACACGAGTAGGCCGATCAGAAACGGCCGAAAATGCGAGGGAAGCGTTAGCACCGCCAGCATCAAGGGAGCCGGGAAAATAAAGATGCAGCCGATCCACAACCAGGCGTCGAGCTTGCGCACTGGTCGCCGCGTTTGAAAAAACAAACCCGCCAGCGGCGCTGCGGCAACCACGAGCAAGAGCACATGCAAAATAACGATCCAGCCCGGCGAGGCGACTGGGTAGTCGTAGGGATATCGAAACTCCATGGCATTCACCTTGTTGGGGAGCTCGGTTCTGGGGCGATGCCCCAGGCTATGGTAACTTAAGGCCTTCGGCCAATAGATGGAACAGGACCTAGCGTGGTCAGCAACCAGGGAACCGCACCAATGTTGTGAAGGCTCTCAAGACGATCATCATCCACTGGCGTCTTTGCCGCCGGTGAAGGAGTATTATTGTGTCGAGTCCTTCGGGCGGTGCGCCAGGAACGAACGCCGGCGATCACCCGGCGCCGGCAGCGCCGGTCCGGTCGATTTGGTTGACCACGTTCACGGCGTTAGGCGTCGTCTATGGCGATATTGGCACGAGCCCGCTCTACGCGCTGCGCGAGTGTTTTCGCGGAGAACTTTCCGTACCGTTGAACGAGGCAAATATCTTTGGCGTTTTGTCGCTGATTTTGTGGGCCTTGTTGGTCGTGATTTCGCTCAAGTACCTGACGCTTGTCATGCGCGCCGACAACGGCGGCGAAGGCGGCATTTTGGCCTTGATGGTGCTGGCCGTTTCAAAACGAGGAAAGGCCCCCAAGCAAACGGCGATGGTCGTGTTGGGCCTGTTCGGCGCCGGGTTGCTTTATGGCGACGGCGCGATCACCCCCGCCATTTCGGTGCTCAGCGCCATTGAAGGCTTGCATGTCGCGACGCCGGCATTCGATCATCTGGTGCTGCCGATCACGATCTCGATTTTGTGTGGATTATTTCTCATTCAACGTCGCGGCACGGCGCGCGTGGGGCGGTTGTTTGCACCCGTGATTCTCTGTTGGTTCGTGCTGTTGGCGGGGCTGGGAATCTCGCAACTGGTGAGGCATCCTGGCGTTCTGGCGGCTTGCAGCCCTCATTACGCCGTCGAATTTTTTATTGCGAATCAGTGGCGAGGCTTTGTCGTGGTCGGCGTTGTCTTCTTAGTCGTAACCGGCGGTGAAGCTCTCTATGCCGACATGGGACATTTTGGAGCAAAGCCCATTCGACGGGCGTGGTTCGGCCTCGTTCTTCCCTCGCTTTTGCTGAACTATTTTGGACAGGGGGCGTTACTCCTCGAAACGCCGGCAGCGATCGATAATCCGTTTTACCGCATGGCCGCCGATTGGATGCACATTCCGATGGTTTTCCTGGCGGCGGCGGCAACGGTCGTGGCTTCGCAAGCGGTCATTTCCGGAGCATTCTCGCTTAGCGTGCAGGCAGTCCAACTTGGCTACTTCCCGCGTCTGCGAATTGTCCACACCTCGAAGGACGAACGCGGGCAGGTTTACGTACCGGTGGTGAATTGGTTGCTGTTCGCGGCGGTGCTGGGCTGCGTGTTGGCGTTCCGAACTTCGGCGCGTCTGGCGTCTGCCTACGGTATGGCGATCACCACCACGATGGTGATCACGACTGTTCTCCTTTATGTCGTGATGCGCAAGAAGTGGCAGTGGCCTCGCGCGTGGGCGATTCCCGTGATCATGTTTTTTTTGAGCGTCGACCTGATATTCTTCGGAGCGAATCTGGTGAAATTTCTTGAAGGCGGTTGGCTTCCGCTGCTATTAGGCGCCGCCACCTGCGCGGTGATGATTATCTGGCAACGTGGTCGGCGGTCGGTGGCGAGGTTGCTGATTCCGGGCAGGATGTCGGTCGACGATTTCCTGGCCGACATCCGCGCCAATCCACCGATTCGCATTGATGTGCCGGCGGTGTATCTCACCCCCAGTTCCGACACCATCCCGCAAAC
>QIKY01000376.1 GCA_003233175.1 Planctomycetaceae bacterium
AATTTACCAACCACTTACCGGTCAGACGTGCGCCGTTGGAGTTCATGCTTCAGCATGTTTTCTTCTGTGTGCTTCTACAAACAGCCTAAAGGCTGAACTCCAACGGCGCGGCCTGCGCGCCGTCGGACTGGTAAGTTTTCAACTGCCGCTCGCCTAACGAAAAGCAAACGCTTCGTTTTTAGTCGGGTTCGCCGATGGTGCGTATGTATTCCGCCAGCCGCGACTGCATGTCGAGCAGGTTTTGCCACTGCGGCGCCTCAATGCGCATCGCGCCGGACTCTTGGTCGACATCTTGAGCGGAGCCGGCGGTGCTGAGCAGATTGCGCAGCCGGATCTGAAAATACTCCAGCAATTCGGCCAACTGAGCCGCTTGGCCAGGACTCAGGTTGCCGGGAATCTCGGGCGGCTCCAGTGCATGCAGCGTGGAGTGCAGGTCTTCGTCGTGGCGCCAGTTCAACTCGAAATCGAGAGCGCCGACCTCCCTGACTTGCTCCGCTTCGCTGGGTTCGAGCGTTTTTTCATTGAGATCGTCGTTGCGCAACTTGGCCAGCCGCAACGCGATTTGATCGCGTGTGCCGAAAAGCAGCACCGACCGACCGAGCATGATCATGTCGCCGAAACGCAATATTCTGAGCTGGATGTCTTCGCCGTTGACCTTCGTGCCGTTGGTGCTTTCCAAATCGGTCAGCACGACTTTGCTGTTGTCTTCCTGGATTTTGATGTGAAAGCGGCTGATCCGCTCGTCATTCAATTGAATGGTGTTGCCCTCTTCCCGCCCCACCGTGATGGGTGTGTCGACATCTTCAAAGCAGCGCCCTCGGTCGGCGCCGTCTAGTACGCGCAATGTGATCTGGGCCATCGGCAGACTTCACGTCTTCTCGGGAAGCTATCAAACGAGTCGATTGGCGAAACTCCGTCGGCCGAAGCTCGCTCTCCTATTCTATCCTACCAGACCATAATCAGGCTACCGTGCAAATTCATCCCAATGGCTACTTGCCGCAGCGGCGGTTGATCCGTTACCCTTGCCTGCACCGGCACTTCGGCGCAGCGGCGCTCCCGACACACGACCGCTGAATTTCGCTGGCCGCCTCCTGTCGTTTCGCCCCCACTTCGATGCTGCGCCGCTAATTTGAAGGACTCCTCCGGTATGCTGAAACTTTTCCGTCAAATTGAAGAGGCCGTCGCCACGATTCGCAAGCAATGGCCGAAAACCGCGCACGCCGGTATTATTCTGGGCACCGGGCTGGGCGGATTGACTGAGCAAATCGAAGTGGAAGCCTCGCTCGACTACGAAGATATTCCGCATTTTCCGCGTTCAACGGCCACCAGCCATCGGGGGCGGCTGGTGTGCGGCATGCTGGAAGGCCTGCCGGTGGTGGCGATGGAAGGCCGGCTGCATATGTACGAAGGCTACTCGTTGCAGGCGATCACGCTCCCGGTTCGCATCATGCGCGCCCTGGGAGCGGAGTTGTTAGTCGCCTCGAACGCTTGCGGCGGCATGAATCCTTATTATAGCTGTGGCGACATCATGGTGATCGAAGACCACATCAACCTGCTGGGCGACAACCCGCTGATCGGCGTGAACGACGACCGCCTGGGTCCTCGCTTTCCCGACATGTGCGAACCGTACGACCAACGGTTGGTCGAGCGAGCGTTGGCGATTGCGCGGCGTGAAGACATCATCGCGCACAAAGGCGTTTTCGTAGCGGTGGCCGGTCCCAATTTGGAAACCCGGGCGGAATATCGGTTCTTGCGTATGATTGGCGCCGATGCCGTGGGCATGTCGACCATTCCCGAAGTGTTGGTCGCGATTCATGCCGGCATGCGCGTTTCGGGCCTCTCGATCATTACCGATATGTGTCTGGCCGACGCCCTGAAACCGGCCAACGTTGAGGAAATCATCGCCACGGCGAACGCCGCCGAACCGAAATTACGTACGTTAGTCACCGGCTTGCTGGCGGCTGAAGCAGAAAATTGTCAATAATCATTTGTCATCGGCGGGAGCGAGCGGATACTCGGCCAGTATGCACAATCAGGAACAACCGCCCATCGGTAGCGAACATCCCATAAACGGTTACGAAGACGGGAAACGCAGAGGCCGCAGAGAAGAAGAAACGACGAAAGGCCAGAAAACAAAACCTTGGCGATGGCCATCGGCTGTGCGATTGAATTGCATCGTCAACTTGGGACAAGATGATTGGCGCCGCTCCTCTGCGGCCCTCCGCGCCTTTGCGTTCTGCGTGGAAATGTCCGCCCAAAAACCGCCGAGCAATGTCTGAACTTCCGCCGGCGCCGCAGAAATTTGCGATAACCCGGATTATTCACGCGATCGACTCTGATCACTGCAAGTGGTGATATGAAACAACTTTGCGGCTATCTTACCCAAAACGCCACGCAAATCAGCCGCCACGCGCAAGCGTCCGGTTCTGTGGGGAATTGCAACAACCGGACGCTAGCGCGTGGTGGCTGATGAATAATCCGGAATAACACTCTATCCCAGAAATCAAAACCCATAAACGGTGACGAAAAAAGAAACAGGATCGCCAACGAGCAGCCCTTGGTTGAAAACCAACGACCAATGACTATTGACAAATAACTATTGATAAATGAGAAACTCCAGCCTTCCCAATGAGTTGGCGGGATGCCGGTCGCACTCATCGCGCTGAAGGGAATCGAAACGTGTCTGCCGAGGAAGATCGGGGTTGTCGCTCCGCCGACTGGCAATCCGCCGACTGGATCCGCCAACGGTGGCCGCACCGCCCAGCGGCGGCCATCATTCTGGGCACCGGTTTGGGTGCGTTGGCCCAACATGTCGAACAGGAAGCGACCTTTGCCTACAGCGAAATTCCGCATTTCATTCGGCCCACGGCGCTCAGCCACCAAGGACGCCTAGTCTGCGGCAAACTGGGCGGCGCCCGCGTGCTCGCCTTCGAGGGGCGTTGCCATCTGTACGAAGGCTGCACGCAAGCGGACGTGACACACTCGGTTTTCACCGCTCGCAGTTTAGGAGCGGAAATGCTGATTGCCTCCAACGCCAGCGGCGGTGTGAATCCTCTTTATGCGATTGGCGATATCGTCGTCGTCGACGACCATATCGATTTGATGTGGCAGGCGCCCGCTTCGAGCGGAGCGGCTTCGAACCCGCGAGCGATTTCCCGCACCGGTCCGCTGTATGATGAACAACTGCGCGACGCAGCCCTGGCGATTGCCCGCCGTGGAGCGTTTGTCGCTCATCGCGGCGTGTATGTGGCGGTGACCGGCCCGAATTACGAAACCAGGGCGGAATACCGTTGCTTTCGGCGTTTGGGGGGCGACGTGGTTGGCATGTCGACCGCGCCCGAAGCCTGCGCTGCCGCCGGTTTGGGCATGCGCGTGCTGGCGCTTTCCACCGTTACCAATATGGCCCGCCCCGATGCGCCGCATGTGGTTGCGGCGGAAGACGTCGTCGCGGCGGCCAACGCCGCGGAGCCGCATCTGAGAAAAATCGTGACGGAGATCGTCCGCGAATTCGCCGGAAAATAAAGCGGCGCGAGGTTAGAGGGCATGCACCGTTGGAGTTCATGCTTTAGCATGTCTAGCGCCGTTGGAGTTCATGCTTTAGAGCTCCTAACATAACCCCTGTTTGGCGTTTCAAACACGGAGTGTGATGCTGACCTACCAAGTTGTGTTAGAAGGTATTAGCATGTTTTTTTGGATAGATACCGCTCACGGTTGAAAATGGCGCCTTTCGTTTAACGGGCATTGGTATCCGTGCGAAGTGTAAAACCAACGAAAGCAGCCTCAAGGCTGAACTCCACCGGAGAGCAATATAATGAACGAAGGGCCGAATCTCGGTTTTGAAATCCTGCACGAAGAAGGGCCTTGTTGGGTGATTAACAAGCCGGGAGGCCTGTTGACGCAGGCGCCGCCGCATATCGATAGCGTGGAAAAACGCGTGAAGGCGTTTATCAAGGAGCGAGACAACAAACCAGGACGCGTCTATCTGGGCGTGCCGCATCGTATCGATCGGCCGGTTTCGGGCGCGTTGGTGTTGGCCCGGCATGTGCGCGCCGCCCGCCGAATTTGCGAACAGTTCGCCGGAAGAATCGTGAAAAAGAAATATTGGGCCTTGGTCGAGGGGCGGATTGCCGAAGACGAAGGCGTCTGGCGAGACTATCTCCGAAAAGTGCCGAATGAAGCGCGGGCGGAAGTGGTTGCCGAAGGCGAACTAAACGCCCGTGAGGCGATCCTGAAGTTTAAGGTCGTGCAACGTTTCGAGCGGGCAACCTGGTTGGAAATCGAATTGGAAACCGGCCGCATGCACCAGATTCGCATCCAAAGTGCGGCCCGTGGGCGGCCGATTTTGGGAGACTCCCAATACGGCGCCACAACGCCTTTTGGTCCGACCACCGAAGACCGCCGCGCGCGTTGGATCGGACTGCACGCGCGCAGCTTGGCGTTTCGCCATCCCATGACGCGCGAACCGTTGCACGTGGAGGCGCCGTTGCCCCGGTATTGGCAAGACTTCAACGCCGAATGTTTTGGCGGCTTGCCAGCAGCGGCAGCGGAGCAGCCCGGCGAAATCGCGCCGACGAAAGGAGCCTAGGCAATGGCGAGCAGCGAATCGATCACCGGAGAGGCTTCAAGCGATGTGTCTTTGGCAGGCCAATTGGCTTGGCGAGCATCGGTTCTGGGGGCGGCGTTATTTCTCGCTGTCTCGATGCTGCTGGCGGTTCAAGGGTTTTCCCGGGTTGATCAACAGCCCCTGGGAAATACTGCGGCCTTGGCGATCGCCGCCGCGGCGTTGGCCATGGCGGCTTTGGTGCGTTGGCCTTTGCTGTGCTGTTTGCCCCGCCGAACAATGAGCGCCGCGCGAGCCATCGTTTTGATCGCCCCGAGCATGGCTCTGTTGCTGGCGTTGGTTTTTCTTTCCGCCTTAACAAGCCTGCCGATTCTTGTTTTGACAGGCGGTCTCTTCGCGTTGACGGAAGCCTGGCTGATGTACGCCGCGCTGGCCGGAAAAACATCCGCCCCGATCGCTCGCCTGGAACCAACGCCGTCTGAAACAACACCGTCTGAACCAACACCGTCTGAACCAACACCTTTGGAAACAACGCCTTTGGAAACCGACGTTGGCGAGGAATATACGTCGCCGCCAGACGACGAACTTGCAGCGCCGCCGGCTGGCTGGCAACAACTAACGCGCACTCGCAACGACGCCGGCGGCGAGTGCATGACAGGCCGCATAACGTTGGAGTTTGCCATCGGCCAGCGCAGCCAGTTCACGCATGTGGCGTTTTGCCCGGCGTGGCCCAAAACACCGGCTATTGAAGCGGAGTGCGTCGATGGCTGGCCGGCCGAGATTCGCATCGAAGAGGCGGCGCCGCACGGAGTTCGCTTTGAAATTCGTGTGTCGCCCCCGCCCACCGAGCCTTGCGAAACCGTGTTTGTGTTTACCGCCGCCGATGACGACGCTTAGGCATCTGTCCAAATACTATTCCGTGCAATGGTGTTATGAAATCCCCGCCAAGCCGGAGGCTTGCCAGCCATTAGCCGGTGGTCGAGCGCAGCGAACACCACCGGTAGATGCATCCCGGCGGGATGCCAGATGCAGCGGGCGCGAGAAACGCCTCGAAACAACGCCGTCATTTGTGTCGCCCACCGTTGGAGTGTACGCTTTAGCGTGTTCTGTTCTGGACGCACGCTAAAGCGTGAACTCCAACGGTGAGTGACTGGCATCCCTTCAGGATGCGGAATGTCGCGGCTTCGATACTCCGGTGGTGTTCGCTGCGCTCGACCACCGGCTAATGGCTTTTATCCTTCCAGGATATGAAATCAAAGACGCCTGACTCCGCAGCCTGCCGGCATCTGAAAAACACGGAATAGTTTTTGGACAGGTACTTAGCACTGCAGCGCCCCGCCCGTACTTGCCTGCTATTCCTTGCGGCCTAAAATCACTCCCAATTTCTGCGGAATCTGGGGCGACTTGAGTGCTTCGGCGCCCAGCACCAAGAACACGAAATTTTCCGCCAACACTTCTTCAGGATGAATGATGTAGCCCGTGTTGCGGCCGATTTTGGCGAAGTAGTCGGCGGTGGTTTGAGGATCGTGAAAAACAGGCTCTCCGTTTTGTTCGACCAGCCGCCAGGTTGTGTCAGTGTCTTTTTCGACTTCCGCCAAACGGAAAACGAGGTATTGAAATAACGAGCCTCCGCGCGCGGCGTCGTAATTCTGTTTTTTGGAATACAGCACCGGAGTGATTTTTGTCGGCTTGTCGTCGATGGTCAGCTCCGCGTAACAGTTGAGCAACGGCGCATCGGGGTTGGTGATGCGGCGAACCTCCAGCCAGGCGGGAATTTTTATCGGACCACAGATCTGGAAGCCGACGATCTGGTACATTTTTTCGCGTCGCGCGGCGTCGCGCCGGCTGAGAATGTGGAACAGTTCATGCACCAGCAGCCGCTCCAGCGAGCGGACGCTGCCGTCGACCATTCTCTGTGGCAAAATCACCGCTGGGCTGCGGCAATAGGCGGCATTCGATTCGTCCTTGCCGGTCGTTTTGATGAGCCATACTTCGTCAGGAAAGAGCGGCGCCAAATCATGCATTTTTTCTCGGATGCCGCTCAAAACCGCTGAGATTTTTTTGACCTCCTCCGCTTTCCAATCCAGTGTCTGGCGGCTGACGAATTCCAACAACTCCTGGCGGGTTATCTCGCCTTCGCGGCGCAAACGAACCTGCAAATCGAATGGGCTTAGCCGCTCGATGAAAAAATCGGGCTTCTGTAAATGCTCGCCGGCGGCCGATTTTGTCAGAAACCGAACGTTCGAACCTCCATGAAAGGGCACGACTACTTCACCCTCTTCGGGCGTTTTTTCCTTGGCGGGTGTTTCAGCGCTTGCCGGCAGCGCTGGTCCGCAGGTGGTGAGGATGAAAGCCAAGAGAAACGGGCAGATTCGCAACATGGGCAGTCCTTACATATTCACGGAGCAGCCCTTATCGTAACACCGCTTCGCGGCGTGCTCAAACAAACAACAGGTCCGCCGCCGTTGGGCCTCGAACCTGGGTTGCCTCCAACTCTTCACCTTCCTATTGTGTGAGGAGAGATATTGGGTTCCTCCATTTTTGTTCGCCGTGAACCGCGGTTCTTCGGCGACCCAAACTCAAAATGCAACTTCGTTTTCAACGTTTCAAACAATGAGGCGGCTCATGGCTCGTTGGCCACACAGCAAGTGGACGTCGGTTTTCACCTACTCGGCCATTTTTCTGGTGTTCCCCATTCTCTGTTTTTTGGCGTACGCTTTTGTACGCGGCTGGATTTGACCGGCGTTTCGCCCTGTATGCTCCACATGGTTAGCATTGGCTCGTTTAACGGCAAGCCGAAGGCGGCTGTGCTTTTCTGTCTTGCCCGAACGCGTGGGCTCAAAACGCAGCCGCCTTCGGCTTGCCGTTAAACGAAAAACGTTCCATTTTCAACCGTGCGCGGTATAGCCGCCCTTCCCTGGAGAGCGAATCGTGATGAAAACCGCCATCGAGAAACGCCTGCAAGAAGCCGGGCAGGAGCACGCGCTCGCCTTCTGGAAAGAGCTCGACGACTCGGCGCGCCGGCGTTTTCTCCATCAACTGGAATCGCTCGACCTCGACCTCATCAATAAACTCTGGACCACGCGCCACGCCTCGGCCGATTGGCGCAGCCTGGCGGCGCGCGCCGAACCGCCGCCGGCAATTCGGTTGGACCGGGCGCAGCAAGCCGCCACTTCCCTCGCCGCCCAAAAAAAGGGCGAAGCCGCCTTGCGAGCCGGCGAAATTGGCATGTTGTTGGTGGCTGGCGGGCAGGGCACGCGTTTGGGGTTCGCCCACCCCAAGGGCATGTTTCGACTGGGTCCGGTCTCGAATCGCTCTCTTTTTCAAATTCTGCTGGAGCAACTGCTGGCGGCGCGGCGTCGTTTTGACGCCCCCATCCCGCTGTATGTGATGACCAGCCCGGCCACGCACGAAGAAACGGCCGCTTACTTGGCCGAGCACGATTATTTTGGGCTGCCGGCGGCGGATGTCCAACTCTTTTGCCAAGGCGTGATGCCCGCCGTTGCTATTGCTACCGGCAAACTCCTGTTGGCCGGCAAGGACGCACTTTTTCTGTCTCCCGATGGCCACGGCGGTATGTTGTCGGCCTTCGAATCGCGGGGCTGTTTGAACGACCTCCAGCAACGCGGCATTAAGCAACTTTATTACTGCCAGATCGACAACCCGTTGGTCTGCTGTTGCGAACCGGAGCTTCTCGGCCACCACTTGTTGGCCCATTCAGAAATGACCACGCAAGCCGTCGCTCGCACAAACGCCACGGATCGGGTGGGAAATATCGTTTCCGTCGACGGCCGCTTGCACGTGATTGAATACAGCGACCTGCCGCAAGACGCCGCCCAGGCCCGCGACGAAACAGGGCTGCGGCTCTGGGCCGGAAACATTGCGGTGCATGTGTTCAGCACCGATTTTCTGGTCCGCGCCGCGGGCGACAGTGAGTCGCTGCCCTTTCATTTGGCTCACAAAGCCACGCCGCATCTCGATGCAAATGGCGTGTTGCAAACCCCCGAGGCGCCGAACGCCATCAAATTTGAGCGATTTATTTTCGACTTGCTGCCCCAGGCGGCCAACGGATTGGTGGTGGAAGTCGACAAGGCGGAACGCTTCGCGCCGGTCAAAAACGCGCCCGGTTCACCCGCCGATACGGCCGCACATTCGCAAGCGGCTATTTGCGCCCAACACCGGTATTGGTTGCGAGCGGCGGGTGCGAAGGTCGACGATCAAACAGCCGTCGAGATCAATCCTCTCTTCGCCATCGACGCCGCCGAACTTGCGGAAAAGATCGCACCGGGAACCGTCATTTCACAACCCACGTATTTTCAATAGACGCGGCGGTGTCTGGAGCGTGGGGATTTTTTTGGGAGTTTTGCAAACATGTTGCACGTCGTGATCATGGCCGGTGGCGCGGGAACGCGGTTTTGGCCGGCCAGCCGTAGTCGTCGTCCTAAACAGTTGTTGCCTTTGGCGGGCGGCGGCAAAACAATGATTCGAGCCACCGTGGAACGGCTGGGCGATTTAGCGCCGTGGGAGCGGGTGTTGGTCGTGACGGGGCGAACGCTGGCGGCGCCCATTGCCGCTGAATTGCCGGAGCTTTCAGAAGACGCGATTCTCGGCGAGCCTTGCCGTCGGGATACGGCGCCCTGCATCGGTTGGGCGGCCGCCAAGTTGTTGCAATCCGACCCCGACGCCACCATGGTCGTGATGCCGTCGGACCACGTCATTCAAAATCACGCGGCGTTTCAAGCGGCTGTTTCCGCCGCGGCTGAACTGGTGTCGCGGCGTCCTCAAACGTTGGTCACTTTTGGCGTGCCGCCAAAATACGCGGCGGAGAGTTTTGGTTACATTGAGCGCGGGGCGCCGATTCCCGCTCCGGCGGGCGAGAACAACGCGCTGCCGACCTATCAAGTGAAACGCTTCCGCGAAAAACCTTCGCGCGAAGTGGCCCAGCTATTTCTCGATGCCGGCGGGTTCTATTGGAACGCCGGCATTTTTGTTTGGAAGGCCAAGACCATTCTCGCGGCGCTGGCCGAATTTGAACCAGACATGCTCGCGCATTTGGAGGCCATTGTGAAGGCGGAGGCGACTGCGCCTGTGAATGCGTCCGCAAGCGTTTCGGCAGCCGACGTTCTGGAACGGGAATTCACGGCGATTCAAGGCGCCTCGATCGATTTCGCCATCATGGAAAAATACGCCGACGTGGCGGTGATCGAGGCCCCCTTCGATTGGGACGACGTCGGCAGTTGGCTCTCCTTGACGCGTCTTCACCCGGCCGACGAAAATGGAAACACCGTCGTTGGGCGGCATGTGAGCGTGCGGTCGAGCGGCTGTATCGTGCAGGGCGACCAGCAGCGGTTGATCGCCACGATTGGTTTGAAAGACTGCCTGATTGTCCACACGCCCGATGCAACCCTTGTCGCCAATAAGAACGACGAACAGGCGGTTCGCGAAGTGGTGGCCTTGATTCGCGAGCACGGTTGGGAAGAATATCTGTAGAATCTGAAGTGGAATTCGATACCGGAGTTGCGTCATGCGGCACTTTATCGTGGCGGCTATGTTACTAGCGACATTTGGGAGTTTGCTCGTGAACGAACTACCCGCGAAAGAGCCATCGGGCGATGCCAACCCTGCCGCCAACGCCAACGCGGAGGAGGGTAAAAAGCCGCCGAAAAATCTGCCGATGGCCACCTTGGGCGGGAAGCAGTTATGGGGCGATGTGCTGCACTTCCACCAATGGCGCATCCAACGCAACGCCCTCTCAAAGCACTACCGGCTGGTCGACGGCCACGACATCCGCCGCGCGTGGGGCGATTACCAACAGTGTCTCGATGCGCTCAACGCCATCAAACAGCGCAAACAACTTCCGCCAATGCAAGGCAAGGCCGTCATTCTGATGCACGGCCTCTTTCGCACGCGGGCGTCGATGAAACACATGGCGGCGTATCTGAAAAAAGAAGGCGGGTACGAAACGTTTCTCGTTTCTTATCCCAGCACGCGGGCCGATATCCGCCAGCATGCGGCCGATTTGGCCAACGTGGTCGCGCAACTGGAAGGCATCGAGGAGATTCATTTTGTGGGGCACAGCTTGGGCAATATTGTCGTTCGTCGGTACCTCGCCGACTTTGCCAAGGAAACGGGGGCCAAGGAAACGGGGGCCAAGGAAACGGGGGCCAAGGAAACGGGGGCCAAACAGAACGGCGAAAAAGCAAGCGGCTCACTACCCAAAACACTGCCCGATCCGCGCATCGGCCGTTTTGTGATGCTCGCCCCGCCCAACCAAGGCGCCCGAATGGCGCAACTGCTCAGCCGCTCGGTGCTGTTTCGCACCACGGTCGGCAAGAGCGGCGTGGAGTTGGGGCCCGGCTGGGACGAATTCCAAACCGCGATGGCCACGCCCGCTTGCCCGTTCGGTATTATTGCCGGAGGCGCCGGGAATTCGCGCGGCCATAACCCGTTGATCGCAGGCGACGACGATATCATCGTCGGTGTGAAAGAGACGCGACTGGCCGGCGCGGCCGATTTTCTCGTCTTGCCGGCGCTTCACACCACGATTATGAACGACGCGAAAGTTCAAGAATGCACGCTGCGGTTTCTACAAACCGGCTGCTTTCTTTCCGAACAAGAACGCAGCCCCATTCCGCAGCCACAACCGGCGGAGGAAATAAGCCGCCAGCCATGAACGACGCCCTCCCACAACAAGGCCGCCTGGCGGGCGTCGACTACGGCGACGTGCGCATCGGCATCGCGATTTCGGACGCCCGGCAGGCCATCGCTTCGCCGCTGGTCATGCACCAAAACAGCGGCCCCGAAGCGAACCGCCAATTTTTCACCAAGCTGGTCCAGGAGGAAGACGTCGTGGGCTTTGTGGTGGGCTTGCCGCTGTATGGCGATGGCGGCGAGAGCGAGTCGTCGATGAAGGCGCGGCGATTCGGCAAAACACTGGGCGAAACGACTGGCCTGCCGGTGGTTTTCTCCGATGAACGCTATTCAAGCGCCGTGGCGGAAGTCGCTCTGCAATCGGCCGGACTCACCAACAAAGCCCGCAAGAAACGCCGCGACATGCTCGCCGCTCAAGTGATTCTAGCGGGGTATTTAGAATCGCAACGTCGTCAGAATTCCGACCCCGGTTCGCTGGAAGATTGGAAGTAAACAGCGTTCGCCGCTATTGGGGCGATGCGGCGAGCGGCGTTTTTTCATCGCCCCAGCCGTTGAGTTCGGCCAAACGGCGTTTACTTTCCAGGTGCGATTTCGCCGCATCTTGCACCGCTTCGGGCAGCCGGTTGAGCAGCGACGCGACGTCCGACCCGGGGCGGGCGCCGCGAACGCGAACCAGCCAATGCTCATCGATTTTAGGATGCACCAACGAGATCGCCGCGCCCCATTTGTGTATGAACGTGGGCAGCGAGCGACGGTCGATTTCTCCGCGTTTGGCGGCGGCGGCGTTGAGCAAATCCCGATCAGACCGAATGAAACGCCGGGCGGCCAACTGCGCTTCGGCGTCTCCCTCGGCGTAAAGAGCTACGTAGAATTGGCCGAACCCGAAGTGCGTTTGTTTGTCTCGCGAAGTAGCTTGCCCGAAAGCTTCGCAGCGCAGCACGAGGTAGTCGCCCCGCCACGTTTTGGGCGTTCTTAAAACGAGCACGAATTCCTTCTCGCCTTCGAGCGAAGTGCGAGGAGAGGGCTTCAGCTTAAAGTACACGCCCGCGCCGCGTTGGATGGTGCCGCTGGCTGAAAGCAGCTCCAGCGGGGGCAGGTATTCGTATCGTTTGCCGTTGGAATTTTTTTCGTTGAACCCCACCGTTCCAGCGCCCTTGGCGAGTTTTTCGTAAGAACCCGAAAGCGTGATCCCCACGGTGTTGGCCTCTTCCTCGCGCTGGTCGACGCCCACATTGCCCACCACGCTGGTGCCGAGCGTGGTTTTGGGCAGGTAGTCGGCCACCTCAAAGGTTCGCAGCGGGCTCTCGATTTGATACAGATAAGCGATCAAGCCTTGGCTCCCAGCCGGCGCGATCAGCGAAGACACTTGAATGCGAGCCTCCATCAACTTTTCGTACGGGTTCGCCAGGGCGAATTCCTCGGTGGTCACATCGCGGCAACTCACCGTGCTGCGAACATCGAATTGCACGCAGCCGGCAATATCGCGAGGGCAAACGCGACTGCGAGAAGTTGCCGCCCCAGCCGCAACGAATGTCGCGACGAACCGACGGAGAGAACAAGATTCATAACGTCCTTCTTTGCTCACAGACCAATGACACCTCAAGCGGCTGGAAATCTGACATTCGCATTACCACGATGCGATTCCGCCAAACCTTGCCGCGTGAAGTAAATTCGTTCACGGCGGGCGCCGGGTTGGACGCCGCGCGTTGTAAAACACCGTCCATGGCCGCAGCTTGCTGGGAACAGACAAGCCCGCGAGGCTCCATCTTGG
>QIKY01000396.1 GCA_003233175.1 Planctomycetaceae bacterium
CTCGACTCAGAGCAGGAGCCGTATGAGGGAATACTTCACGTACGGATCTGTACGGGGGGCCGCCAGCAATGGCGGTCCCTACCGTGTTCGCTCATCGGCTGATGAAGCGTCCGGGATAGCACTCTCTCACTTCCACGATTCAAGAAAATATTTCTTGCCTTTCACGGTTCAGTGTTACATGTCTTGTGAGCGGTTGCGAACAGCAGGATCTTATTTCGAGACTGCCAATAAGCGGAAACGCCGGCTGGAATTTGCGGCCCCATTGGGCCTACGGAGCAACTGCCGCTGGTGGCGCGTTTGTTAAACGCCTTGGAGCGGAGTCAGCTGGATTTGACAACATCGAATTCCCAAAAGGCAAATACGAAATGCACCACCAGCACCAACAGCGTGGCCCACAGAATGGTGGTCGTGATGCCTCGGCTGACATCGCGGCTGCTCTTTTTTTCCGCCATGCCCCGATGATACGCCACCAGCGCGATTCCCGTCGCGCAGACCAGCGTTTTGGCCAGCAACCAGCCCGTTCCGCTGAAAAACCAGCCGTCCGATTGCCGCAGCATGCGGTGGAAATGATGCTGCCAAAATGCGGGGCCATGCGTGGCGTGCGTGGCGGTGAACACCACCAGGCTGGTCGCCTCGGCGGCGAGATATCCAACAGCCAACAGCAGCGGGGCGCCCAGTAAAAATGCGTACAAGATTGGCGTGAGTAGATACCGATGCGGCGGCGCGGCGAATGTGCGCAGGGCGTCGGTCTGGCGCGAATACACCTTGCCGCCGACGTCGGAAGCCACGGCCGCGCCGCAGCGGGCGGCGATCAGAATGGTGATCAAAATCGGGGCCAGCACCCGGTAAAGCGCGAAGCCGATCGATTGCAACAATTCCTCCAGCAGCAGCGGCTCGGTGTAGTTGGCGTAAGGCAGGAAATGAAAGGTGAAATAGGTCGACACGAATCCTAAAATGGCGCCGGCAATCGCGATGTACAACCAAGCCGAAGGGCCCGCCACCAAATTCAAATAGTGCAAGACAAAACGCAGGCCCCATTTCCAGCGTTTCCAAATCGGCAGCAGACGCAGCGGCAACGCCGCCGTTTCCTCCACCGCTCGCGACGTGCCGATGAGCAGTTTATCGAACGCCTCTTGCAGCTTGTTGGCGACTCGCCGCGGCCAAAATTCCATGCCGCCGGTATCGGGCGGTTCGGGAAGATCGGGCGGCTGCAACTGTTTGTGCAACGCGGGCCACTGGCTGGGTGGCGATTCTCGCAACGACTTTGTTTCGGGGTCGACCAGATAGATGCGGTCGGCGATGGGCGTCAGCGATTCATAGTCGTGCGTGACGATGATCGAAATCGTGGGGTGCGAATCATGCGTGCGTTTGATCAGCGCCGCGACGTTGCGTCCGGTGGCTGGGTCGAGCCCCGACGTGGGTTCATCATACAGAAGCACGTCGGGCCGATAGCTCAGTGTGCGGGCAATCGCCAGACGCTGCTTCTGACCCCCGCTAAGATGTGCGATGGGCGTGTGGCGAGGCACGTTCAATTCCGCCAAAATCGCCAAGACATCGTCGGCTGCGGCTTTGTTTGCGGAACGGCTGCCTGTTGAATGGCTGCCTGTTGAATGGCTGCCTGTTGAATGGCTGCGTGGCGAGCGATGATCGCGCGCGAAACGCACGTTGTCTTGCGGAGAGAGTTCATCGAAGAGAGCAAATTCTTGAAACACGACGCCCACCGAATCGCCGCTCGTACGTAGAACGATGTCGTTTTCGCCGATGAACACCGACCCCGAAATATTGAATCCGGGACGCGCATTGTGAATAAGTCCGGCCAAGATCCCCAACAATACCGATTTCCCCACGCCACTGGAGCCGACGATCAAGGAGATTTCACCCGGCCGAAAATCCGCCGCCGCATCATCGAACAGCACCCGCCCGCCAACGTCGACATGCAAGCCGCGAATACGAACAACGGCGCCCTGTTCCTTTTTCTCGGGAGCGTTATTGTCGTTAAACGAAAAATGTGCCATTTTCAACCGTGCGCAGTATAACGCGGAACCGGAAACGAGCCTTAAACCAATTCTCGGATCGGCGTTCCGTACGGCAGAATCGTGGTTGGCCGGCCACTGAGGTCGGCGAAAGGAATATTCTGATCGATCCCCAGGTGGCGGTAGATAGTCGACAACAAATCGTTGGGATCGAGCTTGCGGTCTTTGGCGTAAGCGCCTTTGTCGGTCGTGGAGCCGATCACCTGCCCCATGCGCATTCCGCCGCCGGAAACCAGCACCGACATCGCGCCGGGCCAATGATCGCGGCCGGGCTGCATCACGCCGGAGCCGGTGCCCTTCTGAGGATTAATGCGCGGCGAGCGGCCAAATTCACCCGACACAATCAGCATTACTTTTTTGTCCAACCCGCGTTGGTAAATATCTTCGATCAAGGCCGATACCGCTCGATCAAACGCGGGCAGGCGAGCACGTGTGTCGACGAAAAGGTGGCCGTTGACGGCGTGAATATCCCAATTCCCGATAGCGCCTGGAATAACCGGGTTTTGCATTTGCATGGTGACAAAACTCGCACCTGCTTCGACCAACCTCCGGGCCAGCAACGCGCGTTGCCCCCATTTGTGGCGTCCATAGCGCTGGCGCGTTTTTTCGTCTTCGAGCGATAAGTCAAACGCTTTGCGCGCCCGGTCGCTGGTGAGCAGATCGACCGCCTTGCGGTTGAATTTGTCGAGCGAATCCATGGAATCGGTGCGTTCGATATCTCGGCGGCAGTTGTCGAACGATTCGAGCAGTTGCAAGCGATCATCGAGTCGGCCGGCCAATTGCGGCGCCAACGAGAGGTTGGGCACTTTGAAGCTGTCTATGTTTGGGTCTCCTCCGACCACGAACGGCAGGCACGATTCGCCCAAGTACGCACTGCCGCCGCCGTACACGCGCGGCTGGTTGCCGATGTAGTTCGGCAGCCCGACATTACGATTTTGCCGCACGCGGGCAACGATCGGCCCAATCAGCGGGTATTGGGCCAGCGGGTCGAGCAGCCGCTTCGGTTTTTGACCGGAAAGAAATCGGCCGGCGCCCGCCGCATGGTTGGCGAAACCGTGGGAAATCGAACGAATGAGAGTGAATTTATCGGCCACCTTGGCGTGTAGCGGCAGCAATTCGCAAATATCCATTCCCGGAACATTCGTGGGGATCGGCAACATTTCGCCCCGGTAATCGGCGGGCGCGTCGGGCTTGAGGTCGTAGGTTTCCATGTGGCTGGGACCGCCCTGAAGCCAAATCAGAATGACCGACGTATCGGGCGAGGCTTGCTTGGTGGCGGCGCGGACCTGCTCCCGGAAACGAAGCAGGTCGCCCAAACCCATGCCGCCCAGCGCCAAGGCGCCTGCTTGCAGAAAGCTGCGGCGAGAAGTTGTCGCGGCGAGTTGGATCGAAGAGTTTGACATTTCATGCATCTCCTAAAAGCCACTGCGTCTTTGTCACTTTGTCTCGACGGCCTCTTGTCTTGACGGGCCTCTTGTCTCGACGGTTCGTCGGAACGCAGGCAGGCCCTTGCAGTGAAACATTCCTTGTTTTCTTTCCGGCGCCGCCGGCAAGGAAAATGGTCGCTGTGAGCAAGGGGGACGAATATCGACCCAGCACACGAGGCAGGAGGGTTTGAGGTAGGACCAATAACAGCAGGAAATTCAATCGCGTGCGTCTGAAGTTCGCGGTTGCATTGTAGCAAAAAACAATGCGGGCGGCAAAAAACAAAACCTCGCCCGAGATAATTCTGGTCCATCCAGATTGAAAGCGAGAGTAGTCGCACAGATTGACGACAGAATGGCATCAATCTGACCGCATCTCTAAGCCAAGACGACCTACCTCATATTTTCAAGGAAGTTTTAACACGTTTATACCACACGACTTGCGAAACAGACCCACGGAATCGGCACAATATTTGCAACATCATTCAGGCGGCGTGTCGGCTCGAAGAAGAGGCAATGACTGTTTGTTGACCCAGATTTTTCCAGTTTGATACAAGGAGAATTCAAAATGAAGACTCTCACACTCGCCATGGCGGCCATCGTCTGCCTCGCATTCGTTTCATCCGCGATGGCCGGACGCGGACATCGCCGCAGGGCGCATCGAGGCGTTTATCTCCAGACGCAGGCCTACTATGCGCCTACGCACCATTACTACCCCTCGTACGGTTACAGGCATCACTATTACCCCTCTTATTCCCACGGCTACGGTCACGGCTATGGCGGCTACGGTCACGGTTATGGCGGTTACGGACACGGCTATGGCGGTTACGGACACGGTTATGGCGGCTATGGACACGGCTATGGCGGCTACGGTCACGGATATGGCGGCTATGGACACGGCGGTTTCGACTACCACGGTGGAAACTTTTCGCTCCACCTCGGCTACTAAGGAACATTTCTGAATTTACATGTCGAATTAAAAGCCCGGCATTTTGAAAATGTCGGGCTTTTCTGAACGACAACCGGTAACTTATTTCAGGACTATTCCTAAAAACCGTTTGATCGTAAACGCCTGTCCAAGATCTATTCCTAGCAGGGGTGTTATGGAATTCCCACCAAGCCGGAGGCTTGCCAGCCATTCGCCGGCGGTCGAGCGTAGCGCACACCGCCGGTAGGCCACCGCAACGAACGTGCATCCCGGCGACGCAGCGGAATATCGCGAGACCTCGATTCTCCGATGGTGTTCGCTGCGCTCGACCACCGGCTAATGGCTATTATCCTTCCAGGATATAAGATCAAAGCCGTCGCCTGGGCCTCGCCCGCATCCAAAAAACACGGAATAGATCTCGGCAGCTACTAGGGGCTCGTCCGTAACTCAACGACTACCGGCTGGAAGCTGTTAGGTTCGTCAAAAGAAACTGGGAGCTACGGCCTGAAGGCCTTCGCACGCGCCAAAAGAAAACAGGCAACCTTCTTCAAGAGCCCGCTCAATGAAAAAGAAGAATCACCACAAAGGACATGGAGGGCACAGAGAAAAAGACGCCCTAAAAAAATCTCTGTGCCCTCCGTGTCCTCTGTGGTAACATTTCCTTTCACTGGATTTCTTCGTGGTGACCGAACCCTTGCCACCTCAGGAAAAACCTAAAGGATTCGCCTGAAGGCGAGAGTTTTAGACCCATCACAAGGACAATAAGTTACCGGTTATTGATCAACAACCGGGAACTTATTTCGGGACAGGTCCTTAGTGCTGAGCCATGGCGGCTCGCAATTTACTGGCGAAAATGACGGCTGATGACAACGCAACTGGGAGTATTCGCCAAATATTGGCGTTCGGGCGATGTGAAAACACGGCTGGCGAAATCGATTGGTCCGGCGGCGGCGAGTGCGGTCTATCGCGAGTTTGTGTTGCTGTTGCTACGCCGGTTTTCCGCAACGGCCGACCAGCGGGTGTTGGCCTACGCGCCGCGAGAACGCGAGGCTGAATTTCGCGCCGTTGCCGGTGGTGTCGCCGCCGGCGACGCCTGGCGCCTTGAACCGCAACATGCAGGCGGGCTTGGCCAGCGGATGCAGGCGTATTTCATGTCGGCCCATGAACGCGGCGCCGAGCGCGTGGTGCTCATCGGCTCCGATAGCCCCACGCTGCCCGTCGAATGGATCGAGCAGGCGTTCGAAAAATTGCAGGCGTTCGATGTGGTTGTTGGTCCCTCGGAAGATGGCGGCTACTATTTGATTGGCGTGCGCGGAGCGCTGCCGCCGATTTTTACCGACATTCGTTGGAGCACGTCGGATGTGTTGCCGCAAACGCTGGCCGCTTTAGCAGCGGCGGGCGCTTCGTATCATCTCTTGCCGAAGTGGTACGACGTCGACCAACTCCAAGACCTCCGCCGTCTGCAACGGGAACTCCAAGAGCACGAACCCGACTCTCTGCACCAGCCCCTCATTCTGGCTGTGGAAACCGCGTTATCAGGATCGATTCCCACCGACGACGGGTGAGAAGTCAATCAAAAAAGTAAAAGTCAAGACTCTTTCTCGGGATCCATCCAACTTTTGTAAACTGAAACTCAGTATGACTTGTCTTTTCTCGCAACCGGCCGCGGAGGTTCGTAAAGCGAAGCTGGGTTTTGCATGAAAGCATGGCAGCTACATACTGCTCGGTTTGTGGGGTGCGGCATTATGGCTGCTGTCTTCACGTATTCTCTTGTTGTTTGGATTGCCAAGCCGGCGTTCGACAAACGCCTGCTTCCCTATTCTCGCCCACAGGTTCCCGCGGAATACCAACAGACGATCATCCTCAGTGGAAAAGACGGGAAACCGTTTTGGAAAGGCGACGGGCGCGAGCTTTATTTCTCCAGCCATCGCGCTGGTTGGAATGACTGCCGGTGGGCGTTCGCGCTGGGAAAAAAGTATTGGCGTTACGATCCTGATACTCACGTTTGGATTGTCGACATGCCGATGGTTGTCAACAACGCCCGTGGAGACGGCTGGAGATTGTGTTCGAATCAACTAGGAAAATTACTCGCCACAACGGAGGAATCCGAACTGAGAGCGCAGATCCTCCACTGGAACCGCGCCAAAGCAATTGTTGTTGGCCTGTCGTCATTTTTGGGATTGATCGCGTTATTTCTCCTGACCGCCAATCGAAGATACTTCCGCATCGCGCTGGCGGCAGTCTTTCTGGGCTGGGCGTTTGTTATCGTCGCCGACCGCGCCGGCGCCGACTTTTTTGATGGTCCGCCCATATCGATCGGAAGTTTGGCCGTACTCGGGATCCTTCTGGGGGGCGTCTCCACTTTCGCCATCGCTTGCGACGGCAAGTTAGTAGCCGTTGAAAAATAAACGACCGACGCCACGGAAACAACACCGCCTGCGCCGTTTGCGATTCAGCAGGAAATGGTCTTGACCGCAGCGCACCAGAGTTCACGATGGCGCGGGAAATCGCGACAACAATCAGCCCACAGCGAACAACCCATAAACGATTACGAAGAAGGGAAACGCAGAGGCCGCAAAGGCGCGGAGTGAGGTGGCGCCGCTTTCACGGACAGGTGAGTCTCTTAAACTGGAGATCCAGCAAGGAGGCTCAGAATGCCACGGAAGAAGGCGAAAGC
>QIKY01000413.1 GCA_003233175.1 Planctomycetaceae bacterium
GCCCTTGCGAATCGGATTCAATTCCCCATGAACAGGGCTTGGTCGCTGACAAGCAGCGACAGGGTTTGCCAGCTTCGCTGGGCAAACAAAAGCCCGGCTTTTTCAAAATGCCAGGCTTTTGATGTGGCCGGAGGCGTTTTGAAGAGGCGCCGTCGAGAAACGGTCATTGCTGGAGAACATTCCACAGCGGCGCGGGGTCGGCTAGGTCGGCGGTGAGAATATCGGGGTTTTCCGCAGCCAGTTCCTCTTCGTTGTAAAGGCCCGTGGCGACGGCTAAAACTTTGGCGCCAATCGAACGCGCGCAAGAAATATCGCGCGGCGTATCGCCGATCACCCACACTTGTTGGGGATCGAGGTCGCGGTTCAAATGCCGTTGCGCCGCAGCCAAAGCTTCCGCCGCGACCAAATCGCGGGTGAGGTGTTGGTCGCCGAACCCGCCGAAGGGGAAGTATTGGTCGAGGCCGTAAAACTCAAGTTTTCGCTGGGCCCCGCCGCGCACGTTTCCGGTCAGCAAACCGAGCGTGATATCGTCCCGCTGTTGCAGAGCGGCGACCAGCGAAGCGATTCCAGGCAACACCCGGCCCTTCCGCCGGGGCAATGCGGCGGAAAGTTCGGCCATGTAGGCGTCGTGAAATCGTTGCCAGTTTTCTTCCGTATGCGGAATTTCGTGGTCTGCGAACAGACCTTCCGCGATACCGCGGTCGGTGCGGCCGGCGGTGGTGATGCTTTCCGGTTCGGGAACGTCGAATTGCGCCGCCAGCGCCGCTCCCATTGCGAGGCGCCCTGCGCGGTCGTTGTCGACCAACGTGCCGTCGATGTCAAACAGAATTACAAACATGGCGGCATTGTATCATTCACCATGCGCCTTTGATATGCGCCGTTGGAGTTCACGCTTTAGCGTGTTTTCGCGGTTACAAAGCGACGAACGCAGCCTAAAGGCTGAACTCCAACGGCGCTGTCGGCTGATCCTTGCTCATTTTTTCGCGGCCGGATAGGTTATAACTCGGGCGAATTTCTTTTCCGCTTGCAGCCGCGTTTCATTGAGGAGTTGTGTTTTGAAATCGTTTTCTGATCGACTGGCCGACGCCGTTCGCCGCAACGCCTCGCCAGTGGTGGTCGGACTCGACCCCCGCGCCGACCGCCTGCCGCCGCCGTTGGCATGCGACGCGGCGGCCGGTGTTTGTCGTCTGGCGGAGGCCTACGAATTATTCTGCCGCGAGATTATCGACGTGGTGGCGAAATCGGTGGCGGCCGTGAAGCCGCAGTCGGCCTTTTTTGAACAGTTGGGTCCGCCCGGTCTGGCCGCGCTGCACGCCGTTATTGAATACGCTCGTGCGAAAAATGTGCTCGTCATTCTCGACGCCAAACGCGGCGATATCGGCTCCACGGCCGAAGCGTACGCGGCTGCGTACTTGGGCCAGAGCAGTGCTTGGAAGGCCGATTCGCTGACGGTGAATCCCTATTTAGGCGGCGATAGCCTAGCGCCGTTTGTCGCCGCGGCGCACCAACAACAGGCCGGACTTTTCGTGTTGGTGAAAACGTCCAACCCCGGCAGCGCCGACTTCCAAGACCTGCCATGCGAGGGGCGGCCGTTGTATCGGCATGTGGCGGCGCGGGTGGAGGCCTTGGCGGCAGAGCAGTTGGGAGAGTGTGGCTACGGTTCGATCGGAGCGGTGGTCGGCGCTACGCATCCTGAACAGTTGGCGGAGTTGCGTCAGGCGATGCCGCATGCCTGGCTGCTGATACCCGGCTACGGCGCCCAAGGCGGCGGCGCCCGGGATGTCGCCTCCGGTTTCGACGCCCAAGGCCTGGGCGCCGTGGTGAATAGTTCTCGGGCGATTATTTTCGCGCACCAGCGGCCCGAATACGCTCGTTTCGCCCCGTCCGATTGGCAACGCGCCGTGGAGGAAGCCACGCTCGCCATGCGCGAAGAACTCACGGCCAACAACTAACCGAATGGGGAAAAGTTCCTACTCCCCAACTGGCGGCGGCGGCAAACTATTTGCTACACTATTGGCGGTTAGAATACGCGAGGAGAACGTAGCGTCGGCGGTTGGACCGCCAGACGCTTCTCTATTCGCGAACACCTTGGCGGGAGCACCCAACCTTGAAACCGTTCGACTACACCGCTCCGAGCACCATCGCCGACGCCGTTTCGCTTTTATCCCAGCATAATGGCGAAGCCCGCGTGCTGGCCGGCGGCACCGATATTCTCGTGCAACTGCGAGAAGGACTGCGTGAGGCGGGCATCGTGATTGATGTCAAAAAAATCGCCGAACTTCGCGCACTCGATTGTTGTTCCACGAGCGGACTGACGCTCGGCGCAAGCACGCCCTGCGCCGAAATTTATGGCAACGCCGACGTCTGCAATGCGTATCCCGCCTTGACCGATGCGGCGCGCATCATTGGCGGTTGGCAAATTCAAAGCCGGGCCAGCATCGGCGGGAACCTTTGCAACGCCTCGCCGGCGGCCGATTCGATTCCCGCCCTAATTGCCTTGAACGCCGTGGCGTTGGTGGCCGGTCCTAGTGGACAGCGAGAAATTCCGGTGGCCGACTTCTGCACAGCGCCGGGGCGCAACGCCTTGGCGGCGGGCGAATTGTTGGTGTGTTTGCAATTCCCGGCGCCGAGCGCGAACGCGTCGTCGGCCTACCAGCGATTCATCCCCCGCAACGAAATGGATATCGCGGTGGTGGGCGTCGGCAGTTGGCTGCAACTCGACGAAAGCGGCCAGACGATTCTCTCGGCGCGCGTGGCCTTAGGCGCGGTGGCGCCCACGCCGGTGTTCGCCGCGGAAGCGAGCGATTGGCTGGCTGGAAAACCGGCCACCGAAGATACCTACCGCCAAGCCGGTGAACTGGCCAGAAAGGCGGCGTCGCCCATTTCCGACATGCGCGGCACGGCTGAGTATCGCGTGCATTTGGTCGGCGTGTTGACACAACGCACCCTGGCGAAAGCTGTTCAACGCGCCGCTGGTTAATCGCACGACTCGTAAACCATCCGCCCCGCACTGTAAAGAAGTGCTGTAAATAAGTAAGGATTCTCATCGTGACGAAGAAGGTTCAGGTTTCCGCGACCGTCAACGGCGAAACGGTTGACTTTCTCTGTGAGCCCTGGCAGAGCTTGCTGGATGTCTTGCGAGAAGAACTGCATCTCACCGGGGCGAAAGAAGGTTGCAACAACGGCAACTGTGGGGCGTGTTCCGTTCTGCTGGACGGCGCGCCGGTCAATAGTTGCCTGGTGTTGGCGGTGGAGGCGGAGGGCGCCGAAATCACCACGGTTGAAGGCATCGCCCAAAACGGTCAACTGCACCCGCTGCAACAGTGCTTCCTGGAAGGCGCGGCTTTGCAGTGCGGTATTTGCACGCCCGGTTTCCTGGTCACGGCCAAGGCGCTGTTGGATCAGAACCCGAATCCCACCGAAGAGCAAATTCGCTTTGAGTTGGCGGGCAATCTGTGCCGCTGCACGGGATACGACAAAATCATCAAAGCGGTGCAGGCAGCCGCCAAAAATCTTCAGGAGGCGAACTAATGGCCGCAGGATCCGACCAAAAAAAATACAAAGTGATTGGCACGCGGCCCATCCGGCCTGACGGCGCCGATAAAGTCACGGGCCGCGCCATCTACGGCGCCGATGTCCAACTCTCCGGCTTGGTGCATGGAAAAATCCTTCGTAGTCCTCACGCGCACGCCAAAATCAAATCGGTTGACGTTTCCGCGGCGCTCCAAGCGCCGGGCGTGTTGGCGGTGGTCACGGGGGCCGACTTCCCCGAACTGAAAGACAAAATCGCGCAGTTGGGCGAAGGCGCTGTCAACTTGGCCTACTTGAGCGGCAACCTGCTGGCGCGAAATAAAGTCCTCTATAAGGGACACGCCGTGGCGGCGGTGGCGGCCCGCACGGCTAATCAGGCGGAAGAGGCGTTGAAAAAAATTCGCGTCGAATACGAACCGTTGCCTGCGGTCACCTGGGTGCTCGACGCCATGCAAGACGACGCCCCGCTGCTGCACGACGATATTCACACCGATTCGATGGGCAATAAGTCGGAAAAACCGAGCAACATCTCCACGCACTTGCACTTCGAAACGGGCGACGTCGGCCAGGGTTTCAAGCAGGCCGACGTGGTTATCGAGCGCGAGTTCAAAACCGCCAGCGTCCACCAGGGTTACATTGAGCCGCACGTTGCCACGGCTCTCTGGAACACCGACGGGCGCCTCAAAATCTGGACGTCCACCCAGGGCTCCTTCACCGCTCGCCAGCAGACGGCCGAACTGTTGCAGATTCCCGTTTCGCAGGTGACCGTGGTTCCCTGCGAAATTGGCGGCGGCTTTGGCGGGAAGATCTCCGTCTATTTGGAGCCGGTGGCTGCGATGCTCAGCCGCCAATGTGGACGCCCCGTGAAAATGACCATGACGCGCGAAGCTTGTTTTGAAGCGACCGGCCCCACGCCCGGTTCGTACATGCGGGTGAAAATTGGGGCCACCAAGGAGGGTAAAATCGTGGCCGGCGAGGCGTATCTGGCGTACGACGCCGGCGCGTATCCTGGCGGCATGATCGGCCCCGGCTGCATGTGCGTTTTTAGCTGTTACGAGTTTCCCAATGCGGTGGTCGACGGCTATGACGTGATGCTCAACAAGCCCAAAACGCAAGCCTACCGGGCGCCCGGCGCCACGCATGCCGCGCTGGCTTGCGAAACGATTATCGATGAATTGGCGGAGAAGCTGAAACTCGACCCGATCGAATTTCGCCTCATGAACGCCGCCCGGGAAGGCACGCGCCGCGTCGATGGGCCGGTCTATCCTCGCGTCGGTCTGATCGAGTGTTTGGAAGCGGCCAAGGCCAGTGAGCACTATCAATCAGCATTAAAAGGGCCGAACCGGGGCCGTGGCGTGGCGGCCGGCTTTTGGTTCAATATCGGTTTGAAATCGGCCGCTACGGCGAACGTGAACGCTGATGGCTGCGTCACGCTGCTGGAAGGTTCGACCGACATCGGCGGCTCCCGCGCTTCAATCGCGATGCAGTTGGCCGAAACGCTGGGCATTGCCGCCGAAGATGTACACCCCGCCGTGGTCGATACCGACAGCGTGGGCTACACCGACGTTACCGGCGGCAGCCGCGTGACCTTCGCCACCGGAATGGCGGTGTATCAGGTCGGCCGCAAGATTCGCGCCCAAATGATGGAGCGCGCCGCCGAACTCTGGGAAGTCGACGCGGCTTCGGTCAGTGAAGCGGACGGTGTCTATTCTTCGGGAGAACACGCGTTGCCGTTCAAGGCGTTGGCGGTCAAGCTGCACGAAATCGGCGGTCCGATCGTGGGCAGTGCTTCGGTCAATCCTCAAGGCTCCAGCAACGGCTTCGGCGTGCAGATTGCCGACGTGGAAGTCGACCCCGAAACCGGCAAGGTGAGCGTGTTGCGGTATACGGTCATTCAAGATGCCGGCCAGGCGATTCACCCCAGCTACGTCGAAGGCCAAATGCAGGGCGGCGCCGTGCAGGGCATCGGCTGGGCGCTCAATGAAGAGTATTTCTACGGCGAAGATGGCCAAATGAAAAACGCCAGCTTTCTCGACTACCGCATGCCGACCGCGCTCGACGTGCCGATGATCGAAACCATCATCGTGGAAGTTCCCAACCCCGAGCATCCTTTCGGCGTGCGGGGCGTGGGTGAAACGCCCATCGTGCCGCCGGTGGCCGCCATGGCCAACGCGGTTTACGCCGCCACTGGCGTGCGCATGCGAGATATTCCGATGTCGCCGCCGAAGCTTTGGAAGGCGCTGGCCGAAAAAGAGAGTTCGTAAGATTCGAGGCATGCGGTTTGCAATGACGCTTCCCTTCGTGCTCTTCGCGTCCTTCGTGGTGAAATGGATCGTTCGACGCGCCGAGATTCGTTGGCCAGACAGGTTCACCACGAAGGACGCGAAGAGCACGAAGCATGGAATTCAACGATCTCTCCCATCGCATGATCGGCGAACTGAGGAGCGTCGGGGAACAAGGGCATTGTTCGTAGTTCGCAAGACGTGTGGCTTGCGTGATCTGGCGTCTATGCGAAGCCTGGGGTAAACGTATTTTTGGTTGTCGCAACTAAGGTGTGGGAGAACTGCTTCCCGGATCAGAAGCCCGGCTTTTTCAAAAAGCTAGGCTTCTCAAACGCTAGTTCGAGGTTCAGTTGGTCCACACTTTCTAAAGTTGGGAGGGGCCGCCGCCCGATGCAAGAGCGTGTCGTCGTTGACATGCTATTCTTCCCACGGTCATTGCCAACAGCGCTTGAAATATGCACGTCCCGGTTGTTAAGTCGTCGCCCAGCCTCGGTTTTTTGACCGTCCTTCAAGACGAAGCGGCGGGCTTCTGCGGCGGTTTTCTGCTTCTCAATCAACTGGGCCGTCCTCTGGAGTTTCACTGCACTTCGCCTATTTTGCCCAACCGCGCACAAGAAATCCTCTACGGCCCCACGCTCAAGCCTTTTCTTTTTGGCGAGCAAATCGGCCGCACGCTGGTCGAAAAAGCCAAACAGAGGCCGTCGGTCATTTTCGCCGACCAGACGCCCACCCTTAGCCTGCGCGACTTTCTCGATATTCCCATGATGCTGGTTCGAGACTCGAGTTCGACACCCGTGTCGGCGTCCAGCCAGCCGACGTTTTGCTTGGGCGAGAACATCGTTTCCGCATCGCCGAGGCATCAGCAAGACAGGCAACAGGCGGAACAGTTGTGGACGTCCGTGCAAGAAGGACTCGATTTACGGGAGCCGTTTGAACGTATTCGAGAGGCCTTGAGCGAAGCACGCGGCGGCGCCAAGCAAAACGCGGCATAGCTTCGTGTGGAAAAAACCGTAGGTTGCACGCACCATACTATTAAGCATCGGCCGAAAAAAGTGACGGACGGCGGAAAAAAACACCTCGCGTCTTTTGCGATTCAGTAGGAAATGGTTTAACCACGGAGGTTGAGCGTCGAGCGATGTCTTTCATTGATGAAGTTCTGGCTCACTTTCTCCGCGGCCCTCTGCG
>QIKY01000416.1 GCA_003233175.1 Planctomycetaceae bacterium
TCAAAGTTTCGGAGAACTACTCCGCCGCCGGCGCTCCCAAGTGGAGCCGGGAAGGAATCATCCTGCTCAAGCCCGACGATTTTTCGCAACCCGCCACAAAACGTTTGGATGAACTGGTGGCGCAGTACAAGGGGCGGCTCTCGAAACGCGATACCGATGAAATCAAACTGGTCCGCGAGCGGTTGGGCGAGAAGCTGTACCAACGCCTGGGCTGGCAGCCCCGCTGCAAGCCCACGACCCTGCCCAGCGGCCGCATCCTCTTGCCGCTTTATACCGACACCTTCTCCCTCTCGTTAATGGCCATCAGCGACGATGGTGGCGACACCTGGACCGCCGGCCAACCCACGTTGGGCTTCGGCGCCATTCAACCTTCAGTATTGCGCCGCAACGATGGAACGCTGGTGGCTTACATGCGAGAAAACGGACCCGGTGATCGTATGCGGATGGCGGAATCCACCGACGAAGGCGTTTCGTGGGGGCCGGTTGTGCAAGCGAAGCTGCCCAACCCCGGTTCGGGATTAGACGGCGTGCGGCTCGAAAACGGCGATTGGATTTTGGTCTACAACGATACCACCGACGGCCGCAACAGCCTCGCCGTTTCTCTCTCGACCGACGAAGGCAAGTCGTGGAAGACCACGCGGCATTTGGAAAAACAGGCTGCCGGCGCGTATCATTATCCAGTCGTCATACAGGGCCGCGATGGAAACATCCATGTGGTTTACAGCTACTTCACCACCGGCGGCAAAACGATGAAGCACGCCAGTTTTAATGAAGCCTGGTTGCGGCAAGGGGAATGAAGAACGGGAACCCAGCGCTCCGTCGTTCTCATCGCAGGCAGGAAAACACGCTGAAGCGTGAACTCCAACGGCGCAATAAAACATACTGAAGCGCACGCCAACTTATGCTTTTTTGGGCTGCATGACGCTGATGCGAATGGTTTTGTCGTAGTGGGCGGTGGCAATTTGCAGGGAGTCGGGGTGCAGGTCCATTCCGCGAACGATGTCCGGCAGTTTGAAGCGATGAAATTCCTTGGCCGCGTCGGGTTTCCAAAACAATAAAAAACCGCCGCTGGTGCCGCCGCAAGCGCCGATCAAGAAACCGTCTTTGTGGTGAGCCGTCTTCCAGACCACCGCCTTGAGGCCTTCGGCAATGTACGATTGAAGCAACTTTTGCGATTCCCAATCGAAGAGCATGACCAGCGGGTCGTGGACCGATCCCAACGGGTTGCTGGCTTTGTACAAACCGCCGCAAGCGAGTCGGGCGCCATCGGCGCTCATCGAAAGCGAGCGCACGCCGCCGAAATGGACGCCTTGCCCGCCGTTGTACGTGTGCAAGGTTTTGGCGTCGAAGGTGCGCGTGCATGCACCCGTTGCGAGGTTCCATTGCCGAACTTGGCCTTGCAGATCTCCCGAGAGGGCGAGCTGGCCGTTGGCGTGCGCCAACACGCTATAAACGTGGCTCTCATGGCCGGCATGCGAACGAACCAGTTCGCCCGATTCGATATTCCACAGCTTGACGAGTTTGTCGTTCCCGCCGCTGAGCACTTGTTTTCCGTCTGGCAAAACGCTCAGCGACCAAACCCAGCCGGCGTGGGCGTCAATGCTGCGCAACGGTTTGGGATCCTTGGCGGCGGTTTCCCACCAGATAAGGCGGCCGTCGGAACCGGCGGTGAGCAGCGTTTCTCCGTCGCCCGAAAAAGCGATCGCCCGCACCCAACTGTCGTGCGCCTTGAAGATGGTTTTGGCGCCGGATTTCAACTCCCAGCGAACGACGCTGGAATCTTCGGCGGCGGCGAACACGTAGCGGCCTTGAGGATCGAACCGGCAAGCCATTAAAGGGCTTTCGTGTTTCCACTCGGTCGCCACATGGGTTTCCTTGGGCTGCGGTTTGACGACCTTTTCCGCGGAAACCGTGGGTTCGGACATCAGGCTAATATCTCCTGAATCGATTCCGTGGAAGGATCGGCCAAGGGCAGCTCGCGGCCGCCGATATCGAACGTGCCGGTGGGATCGACGCCCACCGCTTGCAGATACGTATGGAACAGGTGGCCGCCGTCTACTTCGCGGTCCGTGACTTGGGTGCCGTTGTCGTTGGTTTTGCCGATCACGGCGCCGCGTTGAATGCCCGCCCCGCCCACCAGCACCGACCACGCCGTGCCCCAGTGGTCGCGGCCGTAGCGGTTGTTGATTTTCGGCGTGCGGCCGAATTCCGAAAGCACCACGATCAAGGTGCTGTCGAGCATGCCGCGATCAACAATATCAGCCACCAGGGTGGCGAACGGCCGATCGAACTCCGCGACCTGCTCCAGATGAAAAATAAAGTTTTCGTTGTGCGTGTCGTAGTTGGAGTGCGTCACTTGCACATAGGGCACGCCGTGCTCCAGCAGCCGCCGGGCGAGCAAACATTGCTGGCCGAAATCGTGCTTGCCGTAACGTTCGTGATCCTGGGCCGATTCCTTGCTGGTGTCAAAAACATCTCGCTGCCGGACGAGGTTCCGGGCCTGCTCATAATTTTGCACGTAGGCGTCTGTTTCAGCGGTGCGACGCTTGAGCGCGAAACGCTGGTTCATTTTTTGCCGCATCTGCTGCCGCCGCAGTTCCGATGCGTCGGTCAGCCCCTTGGGCGGCGTCGAATATTGAGGCGGCTTGCCCCCGCCGACGGTAATGCTGGCGAACTTGGGGCCCAAATAAGCGGCGTCGTTGCTGCGGCCCCCGCCGCCGCCGGCAGCCACGTGAATATGACCAGGCAGCGATTCTCCCGCCTTGGCCAGCGCCTTGGCCGTGACCGCGCCAAGTTTGGGGTAATCGGCCGCTGGCGTTCGGCGGCGGCCGGTGGTCATGAAATACGCGCCTTTGCCGTGGTCGTTCTCCTTGGTGTTGACGCTACGAACCAGCCCCAAATGATGCAGTTGCTGGGCGGTGTGCGGTAGCAGTTCACTCACATGCACGCCCGGAATCGAGGAGGGGATCGCGCGGAACGGCCCGCCGGTATCTGTGCCCGGTTTGGGGTCCCAACTTTCGAGTTGGCTCAAACCGCCCGCCATGTTGATGACGAGAATCTTTTTCTGCTGCTTCGCCAACTGCTCCGCCACGGCCGGGCGGGTGAGAAAACCGAGCCCCAAAACGCCGGCGCCCGTGGCGCACTGGCCGAGAAAATTGCGGCGGGCGATATTGTGTTCCGCTGAGTTGCAAGCGTAGTCACATTTCACAACGCAAACTCCATGCTAGTGATTGAAACGGAACTCAGCCGAGGTCACCATGGCCCAGGCCAGCTCTTTAATTGCGGTGGTGCGATCGATATTTTCGCCAGATAGATACGCCGCCACATCGGCCGCTTCTTCAGCCGAGGGGCGCCGCGCTAAAACACTCAGATAGAGTTCGTCGGCCAACTGTTTTACATCTGGCGCCTTGACCAGACGGCCGGTCAGATTCTCGCCGCTAGGATTCAACCAACTCTGCACCGGGCCGCCATTGGTAAAGAACAAGGCTTGATCGACCGTGGCGAAGAATTCATCTTGCGGCTGTCCCGCGCCGGCGCCAAACAGCGGGACAAACGTTTTGATGTTGCCCTTGAGTTTATCGAACACCACTTGCTCGACTTCCCGGCGGCGCTGTTGCATTTTTTTCGCATCTTTGCGAGCTGCGGCGTCCATGGGCGCCTTTTTATCGAGCGCCGCTTCGGCCGCTTTTTCCTGCACGCGTTTCACGCCCAGGGCGGTCAGCGTGCTCCAGGCGAGTTGTTCGGGAGAAAGCGACGGGTCCAGGCTTCTCGCAAGGCGTCTAACTTCGGCGTCAGTGCGGTTTGTGCGGCGGCGGCTTGCGTCCGCAGCAACTTGGCTTGTGCGATTTGCGTCTCCATGCCGCCGGAGAGAGACGCCTGCTCGGCTTTCGATTTCTGGAACGTTTTTTGCGATGCATCGAGGGCCGCCGCCAAACGCGTTACTCGTTGCGTTTTTAGCAGGGCTTGTAGTGCGGCATGCTGTTTCTCTTGCGCCGCCCGGCGCTGCTGGAGTTGCGCCGCGGAGGCCACAAGTTCGGCGTCGTCCTTGAGTTGTTGCCGCGCCGCGTCAGCCGCAGCGGCCAAGTCCGTTAGCAGTTGCAACGACTTCATCGCCTGCGCCGCCTGTGCCTCCTTGTCGACCAGACCCGCCGCCGCCGCCTGATGTTCCGCCGTGGTTTTCTTCACCAACGCGTCTTGAGCGGGTAGGTCGGCTGCGAGTTTCGCCAGCCGTTGTTGTGCAGCCGCCAGATTGCGCTCGGCCGTGGCGGCGGCGGCATGTGAATTTTCGGCTGCTGTTTTTAGTTGGGCGATTTCCACATGCCTCTGGGCTTCCTTCACGCTCTGCACGGCGGTGGCTAGCGCACGACGCGTCTCCGCCCCGCGCGCGGCCAGCGCTTGGTGCTCCGCCGCCAGCGCCGCGACCGCCTGTAATTGTGCCTGCCGCGCCGCTTCAGCCGCTTTGAACGCTTGTTCGGTTTGCACGACCAAAGCCGTGGCCGCTTGCTCGTTTTTTTGCTTGGCGGCAAAATCGGCATTCGCCGCGACAACTTTTTCTTTCCACTGCACGACCCTCGCGGCAAACAGTTTCGCCGCGGCGGCCACCTCTTTTTCCTCGGGTAACTGCGCAACCACGGCAGCGGCCTTGGAGGCGGTCGTCTCCAACAGGGCGAGCGTTTGGCCTGCCGTCTTGAGCGCGGCAGCCGAAGTTGCCTGCTCTTGCCGGTTCTTGGTTTGGGCTTGGATCGCGGCGGCTCTGTTTTTCGTGGCGGCGTCGAATGCGGTTGTGAGAGCCGGCGTCTTCTGGCGGGCCGCGGTCAACCGCGTCGCAAGGGCTTCGACCTCATCCGATAGTTTTTCAACCGCACCGGCAGCCGCTTTCCGTTCCGACATCCAAGCCGCGATCTGTTCCGCCGTGGGCGCGGCTTTCAATATGTCGTCGGTCAGGAGTCCGCGCTGGTAGGTTTGGCTGAGGGCGATTTCACGCAGAAACGCCCGGACGTCAAACTTGAAAGCAACAATTTCGCGGGCCAGCAGTTCGGTCAGTTGCGGATGCACCGAAGGGTTGTCATCGTGATGCAAATCGAGCGGATGCACCAAGCCGCGCCCCATCATGCTGGCCCATAAGCGGTTGCTCACGTTCACATTGAACGCGCGGTTGTCGGCCTTTGCTATTTGCTTGGCCAACTCCAAACGGCGGCTGTATTTCGGCTGGGGGCGTTTGTTCTTTTCGGGCTTGACCACATATTCCTCACCCTTGGCGAACGTCGGTTCGCCGAGGTCTTCACCGCCGGGCATGCGCGGCCGCGCGACACCCTTGGTGTTTTTGTCGAAAACCGATTGAAACGGCGCTTCGCCTTCCGCCTTCTCCGCCACGTATGCCGTTTTTTTCTTGTCCTTGGCGGTGAACAAATAACTGCGTGTGAGAAACGCCAGCAGACCGTGGTAATCGGCTTGGTAGTAGGAGTTGATCAGCGGATGGTCGTGGCATTGGGCGCATTGCATGTCGCGACCGAAAAAGATGCGGCCCACATCGCGGGTGAGTAAGTTGGGTTCGACATCGCGAGCGAAATAGAAGTTCGCCGCCGGACGCATCTTTTCGTCCACGCCATCGGCGCCGAGAATCTCGCTGGCCAACTGATGAAACGGTTTGTTGGCGGCCACGGAATCGTAAAGATACTTCCGCCACGCATCTTGCGAGACATGCTTCGCCGGGCGACGCTCCATGAGCATGATGTCGAGCAGCGAAGAGAAATGCCGCGTGAATTCAGGACTGGCCAACAAGCGGTCGATCAACTTGGCCCGCTTGTCGGCTGCGGTATTGTTGAGGAAGGCGCGGGTCTCTTCGGGCGATGGCGGGTTGTCGGTCAGATCCAAAAAAACGCGGCGGAGGAATTCCGCATCGTCGGCGACCGGCGCTCGCGCTGGGCCATACGCCCGCGCCATCATCTGATCAATTTTCTGATGCAAGGGTCGCTGAGACAAAGGTGGCTGCGGCAGCGGCGCAGGTTCTTCCGCCGCCACAACGCCGGCCAGCAGAAAGAACCAAACCGAACACCATGGCGCACATCGCGAACAAAGCGGCAGCCGTTTTTGCTGACGAAAGAGGAGCGTCATGCCGACAGCTCTTTCTCGCTGCGATCAAACACCGCCTCAGCAGTGTTCGATCTATGTGAAGGTGGGACAGCACCCCAGCCTGCTGGCCAGCGGAACTGCTTTTTATTAGGTTTGTTTTGGTTGGCGGGTGCGTTGATTCACGACAATCCTTGACCCATCAACGGCGATGCATATCTTAGGGTAAATAGAATTTTCAGTCAATGAAAATACCTCCCGTGGGGGGGGGGCTTGCGATCCGCCTTGAGGTGCAGCGCTCAAACGTCGAAAGGCATTTTATCTCCACGCGGCTGGAAATGTGACATTCGCATTCAATGAGGATGCGATGGGCGCCACTTCCCGCCGTGCGAAGTTTATTGGTAGCCGTTCGCGGAGTTTGATTGGAACGTTCATCGTTACGCGGGCTTGATTTCACAGGAGGGAGCGGAGAGAACGGAGGATCCTGTTTGTTTCCTCGTTTCCTCCGCATGAAAGGCATTTCGATGCACGCTTTGTTTTCCTCTTGTTTTCCTCCGCAAGCAGTACGACGCACGATGTGATTGGCTCCGCCATCGAAGTTCATAAAGACAAAGAGCCCGGTTTACTGGAGTCCATTTTATTGTTTTGAAATTATCGGACGGCGTTTCCAGATTGATCCTGCCTAGCGCCAACACCGAATGATTCCGCACTTTCTCTGTTTCCTCCGTTCTCTCCTGTTCCATTCGTATCACGCGGAGTTAACGCGAGCGAGAACGGAGGGTTGCTTTCTTACGCCCGGTGAAAATCATGAACGGTTACGTTTATTGTTCAACGGACTGCTAACGCAGATTGCAGCGGTCCTGTGTGGAAGGTCGAACCTGAAATTGCTATTTCGCCCACGTCGGTCATCGTGTTGCCGACAAGCGTGGTCGGAATCAAATCTTGGTGCGCATTCAGGTGATGCGCTTTTTCATGCCAGACGATCCATTCTATTTCCTCGTCGGCGGGAAGATTGGCAATTTCAAAGTTTCCTTGTGCGTCGCTTACCGCGAGATAGGGATTGTTGCGCGGCAGCACATAGGCGATCGCCCCATGGCAAAGATGGCTGAACACCGCCACCGGTGAACTCTGCTGGCGTGGGAACTTGTAACTCGAATGCTCGCCCGGCGCCAACAATGTGTTGATTCCCACCTCCAATGGCGGCTGAATGGAAGCGGTGTGGGTATTCGAATCAAGGTTCGTAACCACCAGCGTCTGGTCGACGGACATCGCGATCACGTGCGGCGCAAACTGATTGTTTTGAATCTTGACATGCAGCGGCGCTCGACCACGTTTGCCGTACATAGGATGCACGCGTGAAACCCGCTTGGCGTAAATCACGATATTCTTGACGCCATGGCTGTAGGGGTCAACGATCAGCGAATCGTCGCGCATTTGGGAATTGCCCTCTAACAACGAGAGGTTCTCTCCTCCAACTTCGAGCACCCGACGAGCGGGCGGAGTTCCCTGATAAACGAACCGGCCCCGCAAACTTCCCCATTGAGGTTGTTGCGCGACGATGTTTGCGGGCTGCCCAATCAATACAACGCCAACTAAAAACAGCGGCGCCAGCAAGCCCAACATACTCTTTGAAAGATTGACGGCCATGACAAGCTCCTTTCGAGGAAGGGGGAAAGGAAAACTCTTTTCCAGTGCTCGACGGGTAACCACCAAAAGGGCAACCACCAAAAGGAGCGGGACAAGATTGCCGCCGAACATCAAAGGTCGAAGAACCGCACGGTCCTTTCAACCCCGATTATATCGAACCGCCGCAGCTATTTGTCATGTGAACAATAGAAAAACTAACTGTTAATATTTTCACAAAGTCGATTTATTCGCAACTCGTTTTCGCCGCCGCCGTTATAACAATCGTGATGATTTTCACGAGAATTAAAAAAGTGGAATGCTTTTCTTGTTGCTTCAAGACATTCCTGCTTCGCCCGGCGAAGTTCGACCGTAGTCCTACTTCCGGGCGCAGTCGTGTTTCATGGGCAGCCAGGCGCCGTTCTCGGCGCTGCTCGCGACCGACTGCTGGATGAAATACATCCCTTCCACGCCGTCGTAAACGTTCGGGTAGACGGTATCGACCTGTTCAAACGCTTGGCCATCGAGCCGCAGGGCCATGTTGTCGAACGCCGCCCGATAGATATTGGCGAACGCCTCAAAGAACCCTTCAGGATGCCCCGCCGGCAAGCGGCAAGCGGTTTGCTGGGCGGTGTTGGCGTGCGGCGCGTTGGGATCTCGCGTGTACATCTGGTGCGGCTTGCCATTTTGACGCACGATCATCACGTTCGGCTCTTCCTGCCGCCATTGAATGGCGCCTTTGGCGCCATCGATTTCGATCGACATATCATTCTCTCGGCCATGGCTGATCTGCGAAGCCGTGAGCGTTCCCAAGGCGCCGTTTTCGTAACGCACCAAGGCGGCGCCGTAATCGTCGAGCCGGCGGCCCTCCGCGAAAATCTTCAAATTGCAGCTGATCGAATCCGGCAACAGGCCGGTCATGTAACGGCCCAAATTGTAGGCGTGGGTGCCGATATCTCCAAAGCAACCGGCGGCGCCGCTGCGTTTGGGGTCGGTCCTCCAGGCGGCCTGCTTTTGGTCTTCGTCTTCGAGCCGGGAGCGCAACCAGCCCTGAATATAGCTGGCGCGAATGGCGTTAATTTCGCCCAACTCACCGCTCAAAATCATTTGGCGGGCTTGTCGCACCAGCGGGTAGCCGGTGTAGTTGTGCGACACCGCAAAAACCACGTTCGAGGCCGCCACCAATTTCGCCAAGGCTTCGGCTTGGGCTAGGTCGAACGTCATGGGCTTGTCGCAAATGACATTAAACCCCGCTTCCACCGCGGCTTTCGCAATGGGGAAATGCGTATGGTTGGGCGTGGCGATGGAAACGAAATCGATCCGCTCATTTTCCGGCAGACTTTTTTCCGTATCAAACAATTCCTGATACGAACCGTAAGCCCGCTCGGGTGGAATGTCGTAATCGGCGGCCGAGGCTTTCGCCCGCTCCGGGTTAGACGACAAAGCCCCCGCCACCAAGGAGGCGCGGTTATCGAGCACCGCGGCGGTGGCGTGAACGCGGCCGATGAAAGAGCCCTGCCCGCCGCCCACCAAAGCCATGCGAAGCTTGCGGTTGATTGGTCCGTTGGTGGTCATGTTGGTAATCTCCTACGTGTGGCGGATTCATTCTTATGGCGGATTCATTTCAGGCGACAAACTTTTTTTGCCATCACGGCGTTCGCGCCGCCGTGGAGCAGGCTAAGTCTAACGTTGAATAAGCGATCAAGCAATTGTCTCGCCCCAGGCGGAGTGTGAGCTTTAAGAGTGTGCTCGGAATCAGCACCCGCGTAAAGGAGAGCTCCTGGTTCCGCACCATACCAACACACACCTGGCTTCCAAACGTAACACGTCCCAACCGGCGTTGCCCAATTAGGCTGCATCGCGGACGGCGGTTAGTCGGGCCGTGGCGCGGGCGCCGAGAATAATTCGTGCGACGCGTTGGGCCTGCTTCTCGGCCGTATGCTCTCGAATAAAATCGTAGCCTCCTTGCACAATCGTTTGCCTGAGGCGGAGGTCGTCCCACAATCGGCAGACGCCCGACACAATCGACTCCACGCAGCGCGGCGCGATCAGCAAACCATTTTCCTCATGGTCGACGATATCCGGCACGCCGCCAACATGAGTGGCCAACGCGGGGAGTCCGCAGGCCATGGCTTCCAACAGCACCTTGGGCACGCCTTCTGAAAAGGAAGGCAATAAAAACAGATCGGCCTCGCGATATTGGTCGTCCAGCGGCTGGCCGCGCGGAACATGCCCGGAAAACGTCACTTGCTTGCGCACGCCCAGTTGATCGGTAAGGGCTTCTAGCCGGGCGCGGTCGGGCCCTTCACCGCAAATGGTCAGTTCGACGCAGCGGCCTTGCGAACGCAACGCGGCAACGGCTTGAATGGCGAAGTCCAAACCTTTCTCGGCTGAAAGTCGGCCGACGGACAACAATCTCGGTGGCGCATTCCATGCGACGCGCGAGCGCATTTGCACGTCGTCGGCGGAAACCAAACTCGTAAAAGCGAAATGGGCGTGTTCGCTTTCACCGGCGAACCGCCTTTGCAAATCGGACGAGAGAAAAAATGATTCGTCCGACGAACGAACCATTCTCCGATAAGCCCATTCGTGCATGGCCGCCACGCTCCGCGCTGCGCAAAGACTCAAGCCCTTGTACTTGCCGGCGCCTGAGGCGATGGCGCGTTCATCACCGACGAAATACGTGAACACAGGCTTGCCTCGCCGGCGGGCCATGTTCGAGAGAAGAAAGGAATTCATGGCCGGCAAACGCAACAGCACGGCGTCGGCTTGATCGATGGCGCGCCGCAGCACCGGCGTGTTTTTCCACGCCAACGGCAACGCCCGTCGGTAAAATCGGGCCACGGAATAGTAGGGCGTCGTCTCCGCCACGCGCACATTGGCGCCGTGCAACACGGGGCGGCAATGCTCGAATGTTGCCTGCTTGGAATTGCGTTGCTCGTTTGACGCCGGACGATGCTCCACCGGCACGCAGGCGATGATTTCGGCGAACCAAGGTCGCAAGTGGTCGACAAAATGCAAGAAGGCGTCTTCGGCGAAGTAGGCGCCGTTTTCCTTGAACGTCAAACCGTCGCTCAGTATGAGTAGTTTCATGGCGCGGCGTTTCGGCGTTTTGTCAGGCGGCCCTGGATGGGGCTTGGGGAGCGGCTTGAATGATGTCTGGGGAATCAACTCCCGACAATAATGTGTGATAAACCTCTTTCCATATTCGCTGATTCAGGCGGTTCACGGCGAATACTCTGGCCTCCGCGCTGATGCTCGCCGCTAGGTCCGGTTGTTCATACAGCAATTCGATTTTGGCGGCGATATCGGCTGGGTCCAATTCGCAGAGCAGCGCTTCCCTGCCATCTTGAAAATATCCCTCGAATAGATGACGCGATACAATGCACGGCTTCCCGTGGGCCATCGCTTCGGCCACCACTTGCGGGAACCCTTCGGTGTGGGACGGCAACACCACGACATCAACCGAATTATAAAGCTGGGGCAAATCGTGGGGCTTGACGAACCCCAAAAACCGCTGGTTGCCTTGCACGCCGGGCTCGAAATCGCCGGCGAAAATAAACTCAATATTCGGCTGCCGGCTTTCAAGTTGCTGGGCTGCTTGCACGACTAAATCAAACCCTTTTTCCGCCGAACGGCGGCCGATGTACAACACTTTCAGCTTGCTGTTCTTTCGAGACATAGCCGTCGGCGGAGAACAAAAGCGTTCGGTATCGACGCCTCTGGGGCAGACCACCACTTCGGTTTTTGTTAGCACCAAACGCTCGACGCGGCGTTTTTCCCAGGGCGACATCACGATCACGGCGTCGGCCAGATTCACCGTCAGCCATTGCCGCAGATGATCGACCGCCCACACCGCCCGCCCCCGCCAGCCGCGATAACAGCCCAGCCGCCGCCGCGTGTGAATTTCATCGCCCGCGATCCGCACCACGCATCGTTTTCTCGTGCAGCGGGCGATCACCATGGCGTCGAAACCGTAGGAAAGCCCGCCCCAAAGGTTCGTTAGCAAACGCACCTGCTCCCGCCGCGCCAAGCGAATACCGGCCCGCCAAAACCGCAAACGCGCGAAACCATTGGGCCGCGGCGCGTCGACCGTTTCCAGCCGCACGCCGTAGTCCGCGAAGGCCGGCGCCACGCATTCCGCTCCCTGGCGGCCAGTTAATAAAAACAGGCGGTCGTCCTCCGGCAGGCAGTTTCGCAAATCGGCGAAAACCAAGTGAATGGTTTTCTCGACCATCACCGAATCGAATGCATAAGGACCGATAAACGCAATCGTATTACTCATATGGTTTACTCATCGATTCGCATGGTCGGCACTGGAAACGGTTTCGGGCAAGGCGCACAGTGCGATCAGCGAATTGGCCAAACGGGGCGTCAAATGCGGCAACATGCGGCCTTCCATTATGCCGAGAAAACCGGTTCGCAAGGCCACGTTGCGGAGGATGCGGCCGGGCACGATTTTGACAAAATCGGCATGCCAGCCAACCACGTTCAAACCCACCTGGTTCTCTAGAAACTGTTGCAGGTGCGGCGCGTCCCAACTGTGGTAGTGGCCCTGGTTGACCCGCGGAATGCGCTGCATCAACGCCACGTTAAAAAGATTTGGCAGGTAGTGAGGATTCGGAATCGCGACCAACACGTACTTCTTCGTAAACTTCTTCAGCAGGCTCATCGTTTCGCAAGGCGCGGGCATGTGCTCCATGGAGTGGCTGGAAACAACCAAGTCGAAGCGGCCTTCCACGTCTGCCCGATGGTTCTCCCAAACTTCCTCCACCGTGCCTTGCCAGGTGGGTCCGTGTTGACGGCTCATTGCCACGCATTGGGCGTCGATATCGACGCCAAACACTTCGGCATCGAGTTCCTCGCGCATGCGGCTCATCAGTTCGCCGCGTCCACATCCGACGTCCAGAATGCGCGGCTGTTCAATACCGGCGAGCGTTTGCTTCATCACGCCGATGATCGCGTTGAGCCGTTGCTGGTGCATGAACTCATGCAGCGGGTTTTTGATTTGATAGTTGAGATGAACGGAGCCTTCCATGTCGGCCTCCTTGTGTTTCATGAAAAAATAGTTGCGACGGCTTCTGCTGGAAGCCGGTGAGTGTTGAGCAGGTGTTACGTTGTGCGAACTTGCCAAAGATTGAAAACGGTGGGATAGATTCCGAGCTTGCCGCGAATGTAAACCACCAACAAAATATTTTGTAATACGACTGAAAGCGCGAACGCCCAGGCGGCGCCGAGAATTCCCAGCATCGGAATCAGCACCAAGTTCAAACCGCTGTTCAACAGACAAACGAATAACGCCGCCCAGGCCCCGAATTTCTGGTGGCCGGTCATCATCAGAATCAAACCGACCGAACCGCAGAGAGCATTCGCGGTTTGAGCCACGGCTAAAATCACGAGCGCGGGGTAGGCTTGCACGAAGTTTTCGCCAAACAATTGCAACACAAATCGCCCCAGCAGCAACACGGCCAACAGCAGCGGAATCGAAACTCCCAACAGCAGCCAAGAGGCCGACCGCAGCAGCTTCTGTATTTGATGATGGTCGCCGCGAGCGTGGCATTCCGAAATTCGCGAAGCCAGCAACGTATTGGCGACCATCAATCCCAACGTGATCAGCACCGCAATGCGCCGCGCCGTGGCATACACGGCGGCTTCGGCGGGAGTGGTCATGATTCCCAAAATCAGGACATCCAATTGACTAAACACCAGCGGCACGCCACCGATCCAGAGAAAGACGGCGGAAAATTCGCCCCACTGTCTCACTTCGTATTGCGGCGTCGCCTTCCAGGAATCGGCGGGCATCGCGCGGCGGCATTGCCAATAGGCGATCACCGCCAGCATCGAAACAGCCAGTATGTGAACCACCATTGCGGCGCGTGCATCGAGCCCAAAGGGAAAGCTCACGTAAACCGCGAACACTCCGCAGATTAGCAACAGCGGCCGCAAAATCGTTTCCGGCAGTCGGGCGGAAATCACGCGATGCCGGGCCTGCAAACCGGCGCAAAAAATCGGCAGCAAGGTCGCAGCCGGCAGCAACAGGCACCCCAATAGCGCTGTCTGCACGAAGGTGGGATCCAACCGATTGCGGAACACAAACACCAAGGTCGCGGCGACGACGGCGGCCAATACCGATACGCCCCCGGCCAAACGCGTACTCCAGCGAAAGAACGCGGCGGCCCGCGCCCAATCGTGATGCACGACGTACGCTGGTAGGAATCGCAGCGTGGCTTGCTCTTGCCCCAGTTTCAAGCCCACAACCAACAAACTCCCCCAACTGAGCGTGTAAATGTAGTATCCATAGGAATCGGCGCCCAACGAACGGGCGAGGAAAATCTGGCATAAAAAGGCCAGCAGTTGGCCAGACATCATGATTCCCACCAACCACGCCGCGCGGCGGGGAATCGATATATTTCCCAGCAGCGCGATCGGATTCAAACGGGCGGTGTTCATAATGCGGAACTCAAACGGCGGGGTTTGTCGGCGCGCGGGCGGAGGATTTGTTCCATAGGATTTTCGGTTTTCGCGCCGCGCGTTGTGCGTAAGGAGCGTACGCCGCGACGTAAAACAAAACAGCGATGATCGGCTCAATCGGCAAACGATGGCGAAAATTCGCGAAGCGAGGGAACATCCAATAGAGGGCCAACAGTAAGACGCAAAATAAAATCGCGGGGCGCATTTCGGGCCGCCAGCAAAGCAAACGAAACTCGCGAGACCAGGCCAATCGCGCTCCCAGCAGGAGGATGCCCAATTTCCAAAAGAGCGAACTGTAGGCCGACAGCTTGATTTCATCGACGGGGAAAATCGGCGTGGTCATGAATCGCACACTCAAAACGACGCCCATGTAGCCGCCCGTGGAGCCCTGCACATAAAGGCCTTCGGAATGTGAGATCCACTCGTTTTGATTTTTTCGATAATGCTCCGCCGACTTCCATATTTGGCGAGGCGCGAAGTACATCGCCGGCAGTGCAATCAGACCGATCAACACGCACTTCTTTAACGAGATCTGCCGATTCAACAGGGCGTCGCCGCCGATCGCCGCCAAGCTGAGCGGCATCACATAAGAGCGCAGCGCGCCCATCAATAACAGCAGGCCGGCGAAAAACACGAAATCGCGGCGGCGGTAAGCCACGAACCCGGCCACGATCATCAGCGTGACGAGCGTGTCTTTCAACAAGAACAACGACCAAAAACCGATCGAAGTGGCGAGAAAAAACACCAAGGAAAATGCAACCACGTTGACTTTCAACTTCGGAAAAGCATACACCAAAAGGTCGAGCGTTGCATAATACGCGCCGTACATGATCAGCAGGTTGACGATCAGCAGCAAACTCATCTGGTCGTCCACCCAGGAGAGGCGCCCCACGCCAATCGCGAGGGGATATAAAAACTGGTGCGAGCGGCAGATCCGCACCAGACCATCCCACGAAAGATGGCCGGTTTCGATCTCTTCCCAAATCCTCTCGCTGGCGAACTCATATTCGATGCTATCGGGCCAGTGGTTGAGGCAGGTTGTCTCTCCCGAGAAATTGAGCAGGCTCCAAAGCATGAGGAAGCCGCAAAACGCCGCCGCCGAAGGCCACACCGTTTCCTGAGCCAAGCCTTTCGGCAAGCCCCGAATCAAATAGATCAACAAAACTATGAGCGGTAGGATCAGTAGCATGGTTTTTCAAACGCAGCAGACGCCTTTATTGCATGCGTCTGCACCTCACGCGGCTTTGTCTACTTTGCATTCCCTGGCGGACGACGCCGAAAGGAACCAGGCAATCGTGCGTTGCAAACCTTCATCCAACCCAACTTCCGACTTCCAGCCGAGCAACCGCTGCGCCTTGCTGGTGTCGGAGTAGTTGCGGCGCACATCGCCCAAACGGGCCGCGCTGCGGCGCACATCGGAGGGGCCAAAACCAGCCGCCTCCAGAATGCGTTGCAGTTGGATGCTCAATGCGTTGACCGTCGTTTCCCGATTCGAGGCGATCTGAAACACTTCGCCGCCGAGGCCTTTTTCCGCGGCTAGGCAGATCGCGCGAACGAGGTCTTCGACGTAAATAAAATCTCGCGTTTGGCCGCCGTCGCCATAAATTTCCCAAGGTTCGTTGTTGAACGCTTCGCGGATAAACTTCGCCACCACGCTGCTTTTATGCCCTGAGTAAGGTCCATAAACATTGCCGAACCGCAAGGCGGTGGTGGGCACGCCGAAGGTGCGAAAATAAGCGGAGCAATATCCTTCGCCCGCCAGTTTGCTGGCGCCATACGGCGACACCGGATGCGCCGGAAGCTCTTCGTGAATGGGCGGCGTGCATTCGCCAACTGGCGCGCCGCTGGAAGCAAATACGAATTGACGAACGCCATGCGCGCGAGCGGCTTCCAAACAGTTGAGCGTGCCGATGACATTGGTCACGCAGTCGGAGCGTGGGTCGTCGACCGAAGGCCCAACGCCCGTATTGGCGGCCAAATGCACGATCACATCGGCGCCCTTGGCCGCCTTGAGAACGGTTTCCGGCTCCAGAATATCGCCCACGGCGAGTTCCACGCCGGTATCGCGAATGGGCGCCGCGCCGGCGGCGTCGATATCGCCAAAACTCGTGATTTCCGCTAGTTCCTTGCGGCTGCCAACCGAAAGGTTATCCAATACTCGAATCGAAATGTTCGGTTGTTTACGTAGACGGGCGATCAGGTTTCGGCCGATGA
>QIKY01000355.1 GCA_003233175.1 Planctomycetaceae bacterium
TGCGGTAAAGTGCGCTGCTGCATCCGTTTTGCAGCGTTTCTCGCGCCATCGCACCTGGCATCCCGCCGGGATGCAGGAGTTATTCCACGGCCGATACCGGCGGTGGCGCTGCGCTGACCGCCGGCTAATGGCTGCCAAGCCTCCGGCTTGTAACGAATGCTTGCCTGCAACGAACGCCTTGGCTGCTTCAATCGGCGGCGCGAATCTTGCGTCCCGGGTGAAAATATCTGGCGGGTTGTCGAATGACTTATGTATAAACAACAGGGCGGGAACCCAAAAACACTCACCGACTCCCGGCGCGTGCAGGTAAATTTTCATCTGCCGCTCCAAAAAGAAAGCACCAGCGTGGCACTACCAACAGAAGTCGCCTTGTCTTGGGCCCGTCAAGATATTGAGCAGCGTCTGGCCTTTTCCGGCGGCCGATACACCAGGGTGAACATGCTTTTGTCGGCGCTGCTGGGCGTGGTGGGAACTGTTCTTTTTGTGGCGGCGTTGTTGCCGCTGAGGCACGTGGCCGGCACGGCGGCTTTTGCGGAAATGTTTCTCGAACGGGGCGTTGTGCCCTTCGCCATTTGTTTTCTGTCGTTTTGGTCATTGGCGATTTTGTTTCTGAAATCTTGCAAATTGGCCTTCCAACGGCGTTCGCTCGCGCTCGATGTTGTTCCAGCCGACCACGACTTTGTGCTCTCTTCGGCGACCGTCGACAATGTATTGGAAAATATTTACCATACCGTTGACGATCCTCGCCATTTTATTTTGTTCAATCGGATCGTGATCGCGCTTTCCAACTTGCGGAATCTGGGCCGGGTTTCCGACGTCGACGACATCCTTCGCTCGCAATCGCAGCACGACGACTCCGTGCTGGAAACCAGTTATGCCGTTTTGCGCGGTCTAGTTTGGGCCATACCGGTGTTGGGGTTCGTGGGCACGGTGTTGGGGCTTTCGCAGGCCATCGGCGGCTTTGGCGGCGTGCTGCAATCGGCCGACGACCTCTCGCAAATCAAGGGCGCCTTGCAGGGCGTCACGGGCGGGTTGGCAACCGCCTTCGAGACCACCTTGCAGGCTTTGGTGGCCGCGCTATTCATTCAACTTTTCCTCACCTTTCTTAAAAAATCGGAAGAAGAATTCCTCGACGATTGCGACGAATATTGTGTGCGGAACGTAGTCAATCGACTTCGCATCATGCCCTACGAACGGGAGCTGACCGGTTAACACGGGACGCGCCGGCGGAGAGGGGAAAATCCCATGAGCACGCAGTGGTATTATCAGCGCGACGGCGAAGCCATGGGGCCTTTTTCTCGTGACGAACTCAAGTACTTGGCTTCACGCGGCGAAATTTCGCCGCACGATCAAGTCCGACGCGGCGAAACAGGCCACTGGGCGCCGATCACGACGCTCAGTGGTTTTTTCACCCAGCCAGCGGTGGAATCACTGCAAGAGGCCGCGCTGGAAGAGGCGGCGAATGACGATTCAGAAGATGGCGAATTCCGACCAGACGCCAACGAAGAAAATCGCCCACCCGAGCGAAAGCGAAAAAAGAAAAGAGTCTACGGTCTGCCGCTGCTGATGGGCTCTGGGTGCGGCTGCCTGACCGCCGCCCTGCTGCTGCTGTTGCTGATGTTGTTTCTGCTGCCGCTTCGCTCCTGCCAAAACATTACTCCCGGACTGCAAGGCGATGTCGTGGCGCGGCGCAGCGGCGTGACGTCCTCGAATGAAACCGCGCTTTTCGAATCTCGAACAGACGGCTCGGGCCAACCCCACGACGCCTCGTCACAAGACACAACGCCAAACGGCGCCAACAGCGCGGCCGCCGCGTCTGAAAACTCCCAGCAGGAGCAAAAAAACAACGCCGACAATCAAGAGGACGCTGCGGCGGCGGAGCGGCGGAATCGCGATCTCCCGGAAGACGCCGACTCCCTCGAAACGGAAAAACTGGAAGGCAATCTCGACGAGGAGGAGAAATCGTCTTCTGGCCTGCTGAGGTTCAAACGCGCCCCCGCCGCGAACATGCCAGAGAAGTTCGACCTGCCAGATCTCGAAAACATGTTCGCCGGTCGAACGGCGGCGCGGCGAGCCGACCTCGCCTTGAAGGAAGGCACGCCGGAAAGTGAAGCGGCGGTAAAGGCCGGCTTGGCGTGGCTTGTTCAACACCAAAACCCCGCTGGAAGTTGGTCGTTGGATAATTTCCAGAGGGTCAACAACTGTGCCTGCGGCGATAGCGGCCTCAACAGCGATGCCGCAGGAACGGCGTTGGCGTTGTTGCCGTTTTTGGGCGCCGGGCACACGCACCGGCAGGGCGATCATCAACGGGTTGTGAAACGCGCGCTCGACTGGCTGGTCAAGAACCAAACGCCCTCGGGCAGTTTTGCCAGCATCGGCGGCGGCAACATGTACGCGCACGGACAAGCCTCGCTCGCCTTGGCCGAAGCGCTGGCCATGACCGGCGATCGTAAACTAAAAAAGCCGGCGCAGCGCGCCATCGATTTTATTGTCGCCGCGCAACACACCGAGGGCGGTTGGAGATACGCTCCACGGTCGCCGGGCGATTTGAGCGTCGTGGGCTGGCAGATTATGGCGCTACGCAGCGCCGATTTGGCCGATCTTAACGTGCCCGTGGAAACGATGGAGGCCGCGACGCGCTTCATCGATTCGGTGCAAGCCGATAAAATCGGCGGTCGCTACGCTTATATGAGAGGCAGCGGCGCGCGTCTTACCATGACCGCCGAAGGATTGCTCTGCCGCCAATACACCGGCTGGCCGAAAATTCATCCCGGCATGGCGTCTGGCGTCGAACACCTGGCGAAGAATCTGGCGCAAATTCGCAACCCGAACATGTACTATTGGTACTACGCCACGCAGGTCATGCACCATTATCAGGGAGACCCCTGGGAGGCCTGGAACGCGCCCATGCGCGATACGCTGATCGCCTTGCAGGAAACGCAAGGCCACCAAGCCGGCAGTTGGACGCCGCGCGATATTCACGACTCCATGGGCGGGCGGGTTTACATGACGGCTCTGGCAATTTGCACGCTGGAAGTTTATTATCGCCACGCACCCTTGTACGCCGATTGATTGGCCAAGCGGCCGCGCCGGCCCATTCGTTCAACGCGTTTTTGAAACACCTATGAGGTTTTGTTATGTCGCGTCGAGGTCGTGACGCCGCGCCGTTCTCGCTGTTCGCCTTTCAAGATATCATCACTTCGGTGACGGGAATCATGATTCTCATCACGCTCATTTTGGCGATCGAATTGATCCAACGCGCCGACTCCGAACAGCAGCGCTCCATGCGCACGGTTGAAGAGGCTCGGGCGGCGGTGGCCAGCGTGGCGAACTTGAGGGAAGCCGTCGCCCAAGATGAAAAAAATCTCAAAGCGCTGCGCCAACAAATAAACCAGCAAGCCAGTGCGTTTGTCGAAACGGCAAGGTACGACGCCTCGCACGTGCAAACGCAACTCGACGATTTGAAACGGCTCAACCAGGAGCTCGAACAGGAAACGAGCCGGCGGGCGGAACGTAGTCGTGAAGCGAAAGATCGCGAAAACGCGGCGCGTGAACAACTCGAAAATCGCCAAGATGATCGAAAAAAGGTCGCCGCGATGCTCGCCGCCATCAAGGATAAGAAGCAAAAACTCAAACGGTTGCGGAAATTAAACCGCATGATTTTTAATCCCGCGCCCGGCGATCCTAAAACACCCTGGCTGTTGGAAATCTCGGCGGATCACATTCTCGCCGCCCAAGTCGGCGTCGAAACGCCGCCCGCCGTTTTTGAAAACGCCGACAACCTACAACAATGGGCGAAGGAAAAACGGAACCATGAATCGGAGTACTTTGTGCTCCTCATCAAGCCCGATGGCGTGGAAAAATTCCAAAACGTGAACGCCGTTCTCCGCAAGTTGGATTTCGACATGGGTTACGAACTGCTCTCGATCGATCAAACGGCGATCGATCCTCGTCGCGGGGCGCCCTCGGAATGAGACGCCGCCAGACCGACGACAACGCCAGCCTCGATCTGCTGCTCGACACGATCTGCAATACGTTCGGCGGCGTGCTGTTTATTTCGATGTTGGTGGTCGTGTTGTTGAGTACGTCTCCGGCGGCGTCGACCACGCTTGCTCCGCCCGACGAAAAAGTCGAGGCTGACCTTATCAATTGGGAAAAACAACTGGCCGATACGCGGCGTGAAATGACATCGCTCCGCGCCGCCTTGGCCGCGCAACGGGAAATGGCGAAGGCCGTTCTCGATCCGAATATCCGGGAGTTGTTGGAGGAGCGCCGCCAGCAGCAATTGCAAAGAACAAATCAGGAGGACGACAAACTGCGTCTCCTCCAAGACGTCAGTCTGGCGCAAATCGAAATTAACCGCATTGCCGGCCTGATGGCCGAGCTAACGCGCGCCATGCAGACAGCGGCGAAAAATCTTCAGCGGGCCGATGAGCAGTTGCAGCAAGAAGTGGCGCTTCGCACAAGGTCGGCGAAGTTGCCGCGCATGCGCCGCACTAAAAAGGAGCCGGTGCTGATGTTCCTCCGCAACGGGCGGCTGACGTCGTACCACGCGCAGCAGCCGGACGGATCGCTGGCGGCCAATCCGCTGGAAGTGGAGGAGAGAAAAGACGGCGCCGGCTTCTTCCTGCAGCCTCGCAAAAACGCGGGGCTGGTTGTCGAACCAGGCAATATTGCTCCCGCCGAGGTTGCGAAAATCGAGAAGAAAATTCGCGGCTTCGACGCGGAGAAGCATTTTATTGCTATTATAGTCTGGCCGGATTCGTTCGCGTCGTTTTCAGCCGTGAAAGACGCCCTCGTGCGGGCCAAATTCGAATACCGGCTGATCCCCTTCGCTGAAAACGCAAAAGCCTATCTGGGTGAAGGCGCCGATGAATGGCTGGTCCAATAAACATAAGGTAATGTAATGACGGAGCGAGCCTGTCAGGCTGTGGGAATCGATTTGGGAACGACCTATTCCTCGCTTGCCTATCTGGATAAGCGAGGCGTGGTGCAAGTTGTGAACGACGCCGCCGGCCAAGCCGTGATGCCGAGCGTGGTCTATTTCGACGACCACGCCGTGCTGGTGGGCGATGTCGCGCTGCAACAGTCGAAAATCGACGTCTCCCGTTCGGTGCAATTCATCAAGGCCCACATGGGCGAACCCTGGAAACGCGAGTTCAACGGCCACGCGCATACGCCGGAGAGTCTTTCCGCGATTATCATCAGCCATTTGAAACGAGAGGCCGAATCGCAGATCGGCCCCATTCCCAGCGCCGTGATCACCGTGCCGGCGTTTTTCGTGGAACGCCGCCGCCGCGCCACCGAACAGGCCGGCGTGATTGCCGGGCTCGATGTTTTGGGAACCTTGAATGAACCCATGGCCGCCACGCTGGCGTATGGTCTGTACCGCGGTAAGAACGATTCGGCGGGGAAGCAAATTGAAGATCAGGCCGTGGTCGTGTTCGATTTGGGCGGCGGTACGTTTGATGTCACGATTGTGAGGATTTCTCCCACCGAAATTTGGGAGATCGCCACCGAGGGCAATCGTCGTCTGGGCGGGCGCGACTGGGACGACTACCTCTTGAACCTCATCGCCGACGACTTCAAACGCACGCATGGCGTCGACCTTCGCCAGGAAGACCCTCAAGCCGAACACGATCTCCGCATTGAATGCGAACTCGCCAAGCGGCGTCTTAGCTCGATGAAGCGAACGCCCGTGGTGTTTCACGCCTGCGGCAAACGCCACACCACCAGCGTGACGCGGGAGCAATTCGAAGACGCCACGGCGCACCTCGTGCAAGGCACGAGGCTCACCGTCGAGCTGGCGCTTTCCGACGCCGGCCTCTCCTGGGATAAAATATCGCGGGTGTTGTTGGTGGGCGGGTCGACACAAATGCCCGCCATTCGACGCATGCTCCAAGAAGCCTCCGGCTCGCCGCCCGACAGCAACATCAACCCCGTAACCGCCGTGGCCAAAGGCGCCGCCATTTACGCCCATATTTTGGAGAGCGGCCAACAGGGCCCTGAAATTTTCCAGGAGGCGGCGGAGGAAGAACGGCCCGATACGCCCTTCGACGAAAAACCGGCGGTGCTCTCCGCCGCCGCGCCCGGCATATCGCTGGAAGGCGGCGCTGGCGAAACGGCGGAAGCCCAGCCGCCGGAGGAGAAGCCGTCCGAAACCGAGCCGCCGCCGGTCGAAAACCCGATCGGCCTGACGGTCGATGCCGTGAAGTTTGTCACGGCGCATGGCGTGGGAGTCAGGGTCAGGGAAGGCGAACGCTGGAAAAACGAAGTGTTGATCAAAGCCAACACGCGCGTTCCCCAAGACGCCTCGAAGCGGTACCACCCCACAAAAAAACCGGAAGCCGGCTCCTACATTCGCGTCGAAATCACACAGGGCGACACCGCCGACCCAGACCTCGCCGAAGTATTGGGCGTGGGCCGCATTGAAGGTTTTACCGACGACGAACCCGCCCAACAGCCCGTCGATGTGATCATGCAATTCGACCGGCTAGGCCGTTTGAGCGTCAGCGCCAAATACGGCGACCGCGACACGCAGCTCATCTTCGCGATGGAAATCCCCAACGGATTGACGCCCGACGAAGTGGAGAACCATCACGAACACCTGAAGGAAATGGGCGTGCTTTCGGTGTTTCAACCCGACGATGACAATACCGATGATGTTGGCAATGTTGAAGGCAATGTTGAAGGCGACGCCGAAGGAACTGATCCCGAATACGATTCCTACCGCGCCAACGACGATTAAGGACCGCTCGTGAAATTAGTGACGACTTGCGATTTTGAATTGTTAAACTCATTACCGTGCAACGGCGTGATTATTCCTCAGTTCATCCCGTCATTTCACGAGCGGCCCTAACCGTGTAATAAATGAACCACGGATGGCACGGATCACACGGATGAAGAAGAGTCGTGGCGGCCG
>QIKY01000073.1 GCA_003233175.1 Planctomycetaceae bacterium
GCGGCAAGACCTCTCCGCAGAGGCGCCGCTGCATTGCCCGCACTGCGATAAACAGTGGCCTCTTCCCGCCGGCGCCGTGCATGAGGGCCGGCTGGAGCGATGCGTGGTTTGTCCTAGCACGGAGGTCTATTTGCGGAAAGACTTTCCCCAAGGCCTGGGAGTGACCATTGTCGCGATCGGATTAACCGCCAGCACGGTTCCCTGGTATTACCACAATTGGTACGGCTGGTTCGCCATTCTGTTGGCCACCGCCATGGCCGACATGGTGCTCTATTTCGTCATGGGCGACATGCTCCAGTGTTATCGGTGCCACGCTCAGTACCGGGGCGTCGTGGAAATCGACCAACATGCAGCTTTCGACTTGGAAATTCACGAGCGGCACCGGCAACTGACCGCGCGGCTGGAGGAGCAGCAGCTTCAGACGCAACTGGCGGCTGCGGCGGCCGCGAATACGCCAGCAGCTAGGCCAGCGAATAGCAGTTCGCCAGATTCCGCGGCGGAACCGCAATGACGAACAGGCAAAACTGCTTGTCGTTAAACGTATTTCCTTTTTAGAACGAGTCTCGAACGCGGCCGGCCCATGGATCAGGAACAAGAAAGGATCCAGGCTGATTTGCGCGGGGTGCTCGAGGGCGATGTCCGTTGCGACGCCCCCTTCCTGCAACTCTACGCCACCGATGCAAGCATCTATGAAGTGCGGCCGCTGGCCGTGGTGCGGCCGCAAGGCTTGGCCGATGTCGTGGCTTGTGTGCAATACGCCGCCGAATTCGATTTGCCCATTCACGCCCGGGGCGCGGGGTCGGGGCTGGCCGGGGAGTCGCTCGGCCCGGGAATCGTGCTCGACTTTTCCCACGCCATGCGGCGGATCATCGAAACCAACCAAGACACCGTTCGCGTGCAGCCCGGCGTGGTGCATGAACAGTTGAACCGCCACTTGGCGAAGTCGGGAAGATTGTTCGGACCCACGCCCGCCACAAGCCGTTCGAGCACCATGGGCGGCGTGTTGGCGCTCGACGCCTCCGGCAGCCACTGGCCGGTGTACGGCTCCGCTCGCGATCATGTGAAGAGCATGAGAATCGTGCTGGCTGACGGAGCGATCATGGATGTTTCGCAGCACGATGTGGAAGAGTGCCGCGGCTCGAGTTCCGCCGAGAGCAATATTCATTTTCGGCGGAATGAACTCGTGCGGCGGTTGGCCGACGTCATCCAACGCAATGAGCAGGTTATTGCCGAGCATCGGCCCAAGAGTTTGGTGAATCGGTCGGGCTATCATTTGTTCGACGTGCTGCAAAACGGCCGCCTGGATCTGGCTCGCATGTTGGTGGGCTCCGAGGGAACGCTGGCCTTGATTGTCGAGGCCACGGTGGGCACGTCGCCCTTGCCGAAATATTACGGCGCCGGGCTCTTGTTTTACGAACGGTTGGAGTCGGCGGCGCTGGCGGCGCAAGAGGTGCGGCGGTTGGGCGCCAGTGTTTGCGATTTGGTCGACCGGCGGCTGTTGTCGATCGCGCGGGAATCCGACCATCGTTTCGAGCAGCTCTTGCCGCCAGAGGCGGAAGCCGTATTGCTGGTGGGACAACAAGGCGACGACCAAGAAGTGGTCCGCGAGCAGTTGTGTCGGATCGTCGATCGGTTGCGGCGCGGCAAGCGTCGTGCTTTCGCCGCTCGCATCGCGCTCGAGCAGGAAGACGTGGCTCTTTACCACAGTTTGGTCCGGCATTTAATTCCCACGCTCTATCGGCTCAAAGGCGTTTCCCGCGCGCTGCCCTTTGTGGAAGACATCGCCCTACCGCCGGAAAAGCTCCCGGAGTTTTTTGTCTTCCTGCAAGACCTGCTCAAGAAGCATCATCTCACAGCCTCGGTGTTCGCACATGCCGGCCACGGCCAACTGCACATTCGGCCCTTTGTGGAATTGGCCAACCCCGAACATGTGCGCAAGATGCAGGATCTGGCTCAGTCGCTGTACGAAGAAGTGATTCGTGTCGAGGGAACCATCAGCGGCGAACACGGCGATGGCCTCAGCAGGACGTGGTGTGTCCGCCAAATGTACGGCCCGCTGTACGACGTGTTTCGCGAAGTGAAGAGAATTTTCGATGCGGCGGGCATCTTGAACCCCGGCAAGGTGGTGGCCGACGCTCCCCAGCCGCTGACCAAAAACCTGCGTCTGCTGGAGTTGCCGTTGCCCCGGGAAAACGCCGGAAATTCTGCTAGTCCGCCGGCCGCCGAACCGGCTTCGCCATTGGTGGAGTTGCAACTGAATTGGTCGAATGAAGAGCTGACGTTGGCCGCCCGCGCTTGCAACGGCTGCGCTCGTTGTCGAGCGACATCGCCCGACGAACGCATGTGTCCGATTTTTCGTTTCGCCCCCGCTGAGGAGGCTTCGCCTCGCGCCAAGGCGAATCTGATGCGCGCCGTAATGACGGGCCAGCTCGATGCCAACGATTTGCAAACCGACGCCCTGCACGACATCGCCGAGTTGTGTGTCAATTGCCACCAATGCCGTTTGGAGTGCCCGGCGGGCGTCGATATTCCCAAGCTCATGATGGAATGCAAGGCGCAGTACGTGGCCAACAACGGGCTCTCCATGTCGGACTGGTTCATGACCCGGCTCGATTTGATCGCGAAGTGGGGCGGGCATTTTCCCATCTTCGCCAACTGGGCGATTCGCAACCGGCAAGTTCGCTGGTTTTTGGAAAAAACAATGGGCTTGGCGCAAAGCCGCAAGCTGCCGAAATTCGCCTACCGCAGTTTTTCCCGCATCGCACAGACTCGCCGGCTGACGCGGCCCACGCGCCGCGCGGGAAGTAAGGTCGTGTACTTCACCGACCTCTACGCGAACAGGCATGATCCTCAGTTGGGCGAAGCGCTGGTGGCCGTTCTGGAACACAACGGCGTGGCGGTTTATGTTCCCACGGGGCAACTCGAATCGGGCATGGCGCGAATCTCGGAGGGCGCGGTGGAATCGGCCCGGCGGGTGGCGGCGCATAACGTCGCGATTCTGGCGGAGGCCGTTCGGCAGGGGTATCATGTGATCACGACCGAACCCTCGGCGGCGCTCTGCCTGACGCACGAATACCCAATACTGCTAGACGATGACGACGTCCGACTCGTGGCCAAAAACACCAGCGAAGCGACGTCCTACCTCTGGAAAATGCACCAAGTTGGCAAACTAGAACTCGACATGAAACCCGTCAACGCCGTGATCGGCTACCATCGCCCTTGCCACCTGATCGCGCTCGGTGTGGGAAGCCCTGGAGAAAACCTGATGCGTTTGACGCCAGGGCTGACGGTCCGCCATTTGGATCGCGGTTGCTCGGGCATGGCCGGTTCGTATGGCCTCAAACAAAAGAATTTCCGCAGCAGCCTGCGCGCCGGTTGGCCGCTGATTTCCGCCATGCGAGATCCCCTCATTCAGGTCGGCGCCACGGAGTGCAGCGCCTGCAAAATGCAAATGGAGCAAGGTGTTTCCAAACCCACGATTCACCCCATAAAGATACTCGCCCTGGCCTACGGCTTGATGCCGGAAATTGCCGAATTATTAACCAGCCGCAGCGAAGATTTGGTGGTCTCATGATGATTCGCGTGAAATTGTTCGCCGCCGCCAGAGAAGCCGCCGGCGCAGAGCAAGTGGAGCTTGAATTTCCCACGGCCCCCACCATTGCCGACGTGCGCCGCTTGCTGGTGGAGCGATATCCCGCCTTGGAGGTGGTCGTGCCGCACGCCATGTTCGCCGTGAACACCGACTACGCCAGCGACCAAACCCGCCTCAGCCAAGACGATGAAATAGCCTGCATCCCGCCGGTCAGCGGCGGTTAATTCCCGCCGCTCGTCTGCGTTTCCGTCATTCCCGCGCAGGCGGGAATCTGTTGTTTATACATAAGTCATTCGACGACCCGCCAGATTTTTTCACCCCGGACGCGAGATTCGCGCCGCCGTTTGAGTTCGTCGCAGGCAAGCGTTCGTTGCAAGCCGGAGGCTTGGCAGCCATTAGCCGGCGGTCAGCGCAGCGCCACCGCCGGTATCGGCCGCGCATTAACTCCCGCATCCCGGCGGGATGCCAGATGCAGCGGTCGGAACGGCGGCCATCGGCGGCGCCACATTGCCGCTGCCGCTGGCATCCCGCCGGGATGCGGAATGTCGCGAGACCTCTCCTCCGGTGGTGTTCGCTGCGCTCGACCACCGGCTAATGGCTTTTGATGTCTCCGGGATAGGTTTTCAGACGAACGCCGCCGCCGAAAAAACTTGTGTATAAACAACAGGGCGGGAATGACGGTTCGTCCCGTTCCGCCAGCCAACGGCCGCTGGCGCCAAGGCTGCGCGGCTATATAATCCTAAACACTCTCGTTCAAAGCACCGTTTCGTGCAAAACACTGTCATCGCTCAAGATAATTCGCCCGCTTTTTCCGCTCCAACACCACGCACGATTCATGTCGCCTTCCTCCGATGATTTGACCCTCGAAAAACTGCAACGCTGGGACCGCGCCCACGTGTGGCACGCCTTCACGCAAATGGCGGAGTACGAACCGTTCATCATCGAGCGGGCTCACGGCTGCACGCTGGTCGACACCAAAGGCCGCGAGTATCTGGACGGCGTCAGCAGCTTGTGGTGCAATGTGCATGGGCATCGACATCCTCGGCTCGACGCCGCCTTGCGCGAACAACTCGACCGGGTGGCGCATGTCACATCGTTGGGTGCTTCCAATCCGACCACGATCCAACTCGCCAAACGGTTGGTCGATGTTTCGCCGGAAGGTTTGGAACACGTGTTTTTTTCCAGCGATGGCTCTTGCGCGGTGGAAGTCGCGATCAAGATGTCGCTCCAATACTGGCGGCAGAAGCCCTCGCCTCAAAACGACAAAACGCTGTTCCTGGCGCTCGGCGACGCCTACCATGGCGACACGCTGGGCAGTGTGAGCGTGGGCGGCGTGGCTCGATTTCACGCCATGTTTGAGCCGCTGCTGTTCGATGTATTGCGGCTGCCAACGCCCAACGCCCAACGCCCTCCGGCTGGTTGCGAAGATGACGCCGGTTTGGCTTACCATGTGGCGCGGTTGGAAGCCGTGCTGCAAGAGCACCACTCTCGTATTGCCGCCATGGTGATCGAGCCATTGGTGCAATGCGCGGCGGGCATGGTGATGCATCCGCCCGGTTACTTGCAAGCAGTTCGCGCCTTGACTCGCAAGTATGACGTGCATTTGATTGCCGACGAAGTGGCGGTCGGCATGGGCCGCACCGGCCGCTTGTTTGCCTGTGAACATGAAGGCGTGTCGCCCGACTTCGTCTGTTTGGGCAAGGGCCTCACCGGCGGGTATTTGCCGATGTCGGCCACGCTTACGAGCACGGAGGTTTGGAACGCCTTTCTCGGCCAATACGCCGACGCAAAACAGTTCTTCCACGGCCACACGTTCGGCGGGAATCCTTTGTGCGCCGCAGTCGCGCTGGCCACGCTCGACGTTTTCGAGGAAGAACAAACCCTGGCGAAACTTCCCGCGAAAATCGCCCGCATCGCCGAACAGTTGGCGCCGTTGCGAGAGCATCGGCATGTGGGCAATGTGCGCCAGTGCGGCATGATCGCGGCGGTGGATTTGGTTCAATCAAGGACTACGAACGAACCGTTTCCCTGGGAGGAAAAACGCGGTTTGCAAGTCTGCCATGAAGCGTTAAAAGCGGGAGTTTGGCTGCGTCCGCTGGGGAATATCGTGGTCGTGATGCCGCCGCTGGCCATCGCCGAAAACGAGATCGACCGCATTTGCCAGGCGGTTTGCCAAGGCGTTGCCGCCGCCACAGCGACCACCATCGCAAAGTAAGAAAGCCAACCGCCTGAGAGAGTCTGAGTTTGCCATGCCGCAAGACCGCCTTCGTTATTTGTTGCTGCAAGCCCGAAACCCAGACGACCCCATGCGCGGTCAGGAAGTTGCTTGCTTTGCCGGGGTGCTGGGTTGCGACGCCGAGCAGATTCGCCCCCAAGATCTGATTTTGTATCCGCCTTCGGCGCACGACGTGGCTTCCGCCGATGTGGTGTTGCTGGGCGGCAGCGGCGACCACTCCGTCGCCGCCGGCGGAGATTGGCTTCCACGCGCCCTCGACTGCATGCGAGATTTGCACCACGCCAACAAACCGACGTTCGCTTCTTGCTGGGGGTTTCAAGCGATGGCCCGCGCCATGGGCGGAGAAGTCTTGACCGACCCCCATCGCGCGGAGTTGGGCACGCTCCAGGTTCGCCGTACGACCGCCGCCGCCGCCGACCCGGTGTTCAAGGAACTGGGATCCGTTTTCACGGCCCAAATGGGCCACCAAGATATTGTCGAGCGTTTGCCTGAGAACGCCCTGCTGCTGGCCTCGACCGACCGCGTACAAAACCAGGCGTTTACATTCGCCGACAAGGCAATCTATTGCACGCAGTTCCATCCTGAACTCAACCGGCGGGCGTTCTTGGAACGCGTTCGTGCGTACCCCAGCTATGTGGAAAGCATCGCCCGCATGTCGTACGACGAATTCGAGCGCCGCTGTGCCGACACGCCCGAATCCTCGCAACTGCTGCGGCGTTTTATCGAGCTGGTTTTTGGGTGACCGTTCATGGGTTTTGAACGGTCGGACAGATTGCTATCGTATTTTCCCGCGCCACGGCGAACGGTTACCAACAACCGCCAGCGGCAAACGTCATAGTGGCGATGCAAATGGCTCGGCGCCCGCTTAACCGCCGGGGCGAGGCGCGGCGAACTTGATTTTTTCGACCAGTTTGACCACCTCGCCCGATTCGGTTCGGTAGCCGGATACGGCCGATACGGCGGCGATCACGTTTTCGTAACGCAGGTTGTAGTCGCAATCGAATTCAACTTCCGCCGACTCTTGAATTTGGGCGTCGTCGCCGATGAGGTTCATCA
>QIKY01000314.1 GCA_003233175.1 Planctomycetaceae bacterium
CATTGCCTGCGGCGCATTCGAAGGTGAAGCCTCGAAAAGTGAGGTGCTCCGTATCGGGCGCCAGTTCCAGAATCGTACGCGTGGTCGGCGCGATGACGGTTTTGCCTTCGAGCGGCGCCGGCGGCCAGAAATAGAGCGTTGCGGTTTGTTGGTCGAGATACCACTCACCGGGGGCGTCCAGCTCTTCCAAGGCGTTGTAAAAATAATAGCGGTCGCCAGGACGAATAGGATACGAAGCGTTTTGTGCGAGTATGACTTTCCGCGTGGCGGGGTCTATCGATTTGATCTGGCAGATGTTGTTCCACCAGTTGTACCGTGCAAAGACAAAAACCCGCACATCGAGCGGCTTCCGCCAATGCCGTGCGTCTTGCTGTTTGAAAGTGAAGGAGTGTTTGTCTTCGCCGGGAATATCCTTGTACATGGGAGTGTATTCGCCGTCTGCATACGCCCAGCCGCCGCCGTAAGGATTTTTAGGATCGAAGTTCGGATAACGCGCTACGTGTTGGCGGCGTCCGGCGAAGAGCAGTTGGCTGAACGCGACGTTTTGAAAACCTTGCGAGGCGACATCGGCTTGCAGGATTTTTCCCTGGTAGGGAGTGAAGCCGTGAATCGGGCGTCCTCCAATCAGGCTGACCGTTTCATCGCCGTAGGCCTGCCACACAACCGGCGCCTCCGCCGTGCCGCTATCTTGCTTATCGAATTGCAGTCCTTGCGGCAGGGAATACACGCCGCGGCGCACAAACACCGTGACCGGTCCGGAGAGTTTCCCCGGCTTTTTGCGTTGGCGGATTTCATCGCGCGCACGCTCCAATGTGGCGAAAGGATGTTGTTTGCCGCCATTGTTGGCGTCGTTGCCGCTGACCGAAACAAACAGTTCGTAGCCATTGGCCGGCCAGGCAATTAGCGCCGCGACGGCAAACACGAGTGTAAACGTTGTGTCGCGCAGATATTTACCAGTCACTGGAGTTTATCCTTTCGCTTCCCATTTCGATGGCTTGCCGTGCAACGAGCCGATGCTAAGGATCGTTCGATCAATTACTGTCGCCTTTCGCGGCGTGAAAGTAGCGTTCTTTCGCGGAGCGAAAGGCGACTAACAAGACAATTATTTCCCGAACGCTCCTAACCGCCGATTTGATACATCGGCCGCTGGGGCGGAACAAAGTCGGCGGAATCGATGCCATGGCCCGGCTTTTTAGCCGCCACGCACTCCCGCACCATTTCGGCCAACGCGTGGTCGTCGGAACCGTTGCGCAACAGTCGGCGGATATCCCACTCCTCGCTAGAGAAAAGGCAATTTCGCACTTGGCCTTCGGCGGTCACGCGCAACCGATTGCAACTTCCGCAAAACGGCGCCGATACAGGATTGATAAAACCGATGCGGCCCACGCCATCGGCAAAAGCGAAATCGACCGCCGGTTGGCTGGGGTCGGTCCGCTTGACGGCAATCAGTTTGCCGAAGGCGTCTTCCAACTCGCGGCGAATCGTTTCGCCGGTGAGCACTTGGCTGGCATCCCAATTGCCGTCTGCGTCGAGCGGCATGAATTCGATGAACCGCAGTTCCAAGCCCTGCTCGCGGGCGAAGGCGCCCAACGGCGCGATTTCGTCTTCGGTGATGCCGCGAATCGCCACCGCGTTGAGACGCACCTTTTCAAAACCCACGCGCCGTGCTTCGGCGATGCCGGCCAAAACGCGGTCCAGACCGTCGCGGCGGGCAATTCGGCGAAACGTTTCCGCCTGCAAGCCATCAAGGCTGATGTTGACGCGTTGCAACCCGGCGGCTTTTAACGCCGCCGCTTGTTCCGCCAACAACAGGCCGTTAGTCGTTAAGGCAATATCCTGGATGCCCTCGATTTCGCGAAGCTGTTTGACCAAACGCGGCAAATCGGAACGCACCAGCGGTTCGCCGCCGGTCAGCCGAAGTTTAGTGACGCCCATTCTCGCCACCACCCGCGCCAGGCGGACGAACTCCTCAAAATCAAGAATCTCACTGCGCGGCTTGAACTGCACGTTTTCAGCCGGCATGCAGTAAAAGCAGCGGATGTTGCAGCGGTCGGTCACGCTGATCCGCATGTTTGTATGCACGCGGCCTAGTGCGTCTAGCAACGGGGCGTGGTCATTCATGGTTTGGTCTCCGTTTCGGACGCCATCCCAGGATGCACCCATTGGCTGGTTCCGTCCGACCAATTTTCTTGTTTCCAGATCGGGGCAATCTGTTTGAGTCGGTCGATGATCCACTGGCTGGCTTCGTATGCGTCGCGGCGGTGGGGCGTGCTGACCGCAATCGCGACGCTCGCCTCCCCCAATTCCAAGCGGCCCAAACGATGGACAATCGAACAGCCGATCACCGGCCATTTCTCGCGAGCCTCCGCTTCCAGTTCCTCCAGTTTCTTCACCGCCATTTCCGGATAGCACTGGTAGTCGAGCGAATCGGTTTGGCGTTCTTGCGTGAATTCGCGCGTGGTTCCGAGAAAGAACACCACGGCGCCGGCGCCATGATCGTAAACGCTGCTGAGCACGGCGTTGGCGTCGATCGGATTATTCGTCAACTCAATCATGATTTTTTGGGTCCGCTGCGCCGTTGGAGTTCATGCTTTAGCATGTTTCTTTATTAAAGCACGCTCAAGCGTACACTCCAACGGCGCGTGCCAAAGAAAAAACACGCTCAAGCAAACGTTGGAAGGCGTGTTAATCTTCGAGGCCCAGGTACTCGGCGGGAACGTCTCGCAGGACCTCTTCGGTACTCGTGACGCCCCGAGCGACTTTCAGCAATGCGGCGCGGCGAAACTCCACCATGCCGGCGCGAATCGCCGCTAGTTCGATCTCGCGATAGGGCCGCGCCTCTGAAACCAGTCGGCGAACCTCCTGGTTGAAAGTCATGATTTCGAACACGCCAGTGCGAAAAGAATAACCCTCGTTCAAGCAGTCTGGGCAGCCGTTGGGGCCGCAAATGACTTTGCCGGCATCGTCTTCGAGCAAGTCTTGGATTTCGGCGAACGTTTGCGGGGAGGCGCTCATGTCGTACGACGTGCGGCAGTTCGGACACAAGCCGCGCAACAACCGTTGGGCGATCACGCCCACCAAGCAACTCGAAAGAAAGAAAGGATGAACCCCCAACGAAAGCATGCTCTGAATGGCGCCGGCCGCCACCGGTGCGTGCAGCGTGGCCAACACCAAATGCCCGCTATTGGCGGCGCGAACCGCCGTGGCGGCTGTTTCAGAGTCTCGAATTTCGCCAATCATGATCACGTCGGGCGACTGGCGCAACACGTTTCGCAGCAACTCAGGGAAATCATTCCCAATTTTGGGCATAATTTGCGACTGCCGAACACCCGCCAGATCGTATTCGATCGGGTCTTCCAAGGTGTTAATTTTTTTGAGGCCATCGTTGAGATAGTCCAAGCAGGCGTAGAGCGTGGTCGTTTTTCCGGTGCCGGTGGGGCCCGTCACGAGAATAAGCCCGCTGGGGTTGGCCAGAATCGACTTCAGCTTGAGCGCGTTTTTGGGCTCCATGCCGAGTTCGCTGAGATCGCGCAGGCCGACTTCGTGGTCGAATATCCGCAGGGTCAGATCTTCGCCGTACAGCGTGGGAATCGAATTCGCACGCAGGTCGAGTTTGGGTTGGTCGTCTTCGACGTGAATCCAGCGGCCGTCTTGCGGACGACGTTGGTCGGCGATATCCATGCCGGCGGTGGCCTTGATATGGCCGATAAGCCGGCGGCCTTGTTCGGCCGAGACAACCGCGATTTTCTTAATTTGCCCCAGCCAGCGAACAGAGATTACCAGCGAGAATTCATCGCTGAGAAAGAAGAGGTCGCTGGCTTGGAGCGATTTCGCATGCAGCACCAATGCATCGACAGCATTTTCAGCCTCCATTCCCGCAAGCATGGCGGGGTCGAAATCTTGGTTGGCCGCTTGGCCCGAAACGCCACTACCACTACTCGATATACTTCCCGCGGCATCGCCTGTCGCACTCATGATTCGTTACTCTCCATCAATTGCGCTGCGTCTTGTTCCGTGCTCGCGACATGAAACAAGCGATGCATACCCAGAACCTTCAAAACATTCATTGCCATTGGCGAAACCGAATACAAAACCAAGCGTCCTCCCGATTCCTCAAAATGCTCGTGCGTGCCGAGTAGCCAACTCACACCGCTGGAATCAAGATATTCCGAGTCGCTCATATCAAGCACGACGCGTTGCGAAAATGGCGACTCGCCCAGCAAGCCGTTGAACGGCTTGGAGATCGACCGAACCCCGTTTTGATTGATGGCGCCGGCTACTTTGATCCGCGCCGGACCATCATTTTCAGATTGCAAAGAGAGACGCATGGTTGTTCCCGAGAGTTTATTTCGACCAAAACCGCTTGATACCTCAAGCGGCTGGAAATGTGACATTCGCATCAGGTATGATGCAATTGTATGAATCCTCACCGTGCGGAGTGTATTAGTCTATCGAACCCCTAGATGAGGGGCAACTAACTGGACGGTCGGTAGGGAAGTTTTGTGAAATCTTGGGCGTTGCCTCATCTGTTATTTGGATGCTTGTGAAGTGTCTATGCTTCAGACGCATCGTGAAAAGGGTTCGTATTGGCGGGCGGCAATAAAAAAAACCGTCTGGCCGTGCAAAAAAGTTGACCGTCGCCGGCCGCGCCTCTAGGATAAGCCGACGCCCCAAATGGCGAGTTTTTCTCGCCATCTCTTTGCAAGACGCAGCAGCGGCGCCCTGGTGGAACCGATTTTACGCGGCCAACCTTCTAATCGCCCTGGCCCTTCTAATCGCCCTGGCGGTTTCCGGCTTTGCCGGTTGTGTCGAATGGCCGCTAAATTCTTGGCGCTGTTTTTTTGACCAAGGGCAATTCGTGAGCTACAGATATTGGGCCGCTTGCGCGAGCACGCTCGGGCAGCCCACGGTCGTTGTCTGAACTTGGAAGCACTATCGCGGCTTTCACCCCAATGGCGCACATTTCGAGGCGCCGCCACGGGAAGTCGCGGTCACGAGCATGGATTCACCCTTATGTTGCAAAGTTTCCCTCGCCGACGCCTCATCGCCCTGCTCCTCGTACTAGGAGCGGCGCTCCACTGCCCTCTGCTGCTGCGGGCGCAATCACGGGTCGTGATTCCCTCCAACGCCGTTGTTGACGAAAACGCCCTAAACGACGTTCTCGCCCAAGGCGCCCATCTGGAAGAAGGCCGCCGGTGGGGAGAAGCCCTTTCTCATTATGAACGGGCGGCCCGCGAGTTTCCGCAAGATAACCAGGTTCAGGCCCGATTACGATCCGCACGAACGCATTTCGATGTCTCGCGGCGATACGCCGACCCGTCCTTCATCAACTCCCTGCACACGCTCAATGAACAGAAAGCGTACGATTTGCTCGGCGAAGTGCTGGAGAAGGTGCATTACGGTTATGTTGAAACTCCCGACTGGAGCGAACTTCTGCAACATGGCGCCGAGCGATTGGAAATCGCCTTGAACGACCCTGTGTTTCGCCGTACGAATCTGGCTGGCGCCTCGCCGCAAAATATTGACGCGTTTGGACGAAAAGTTCGCTCCATGGTAATGAGCCAGCCCGTTTCGAATCGTCGTCAAACGCAAGATGCAGCCCGTCGAATCGCGATCGCGGGCCGACAGGAATTGGGGCTTTCCCCCACCGCCACACTCATGGAGTTCACCGCCGGCGCTACCGGCGCTCTTGATCCTTATTCGAGTTTTCTCACGCCCAACCAGTTGGAAGACCTGTTCTCCCAAATTGAAGGCGCGTTTGTGGGTTTGGGCGTCGAGATTCGCGCCGACGCCGGTTCGCTGTTGATCTCGCACGTGATTCCGGGCAGCCCGGCTGCGGAATCGGGCTTGCGCGAGGGCGACCGAATCACGAAGGTCAACAACCAGGTGGTTCACGATGTCACCGATAAAGCGGCCGAAATGCTCAAAGGCCCCGAAAACACGACCGTCGACGTGACCGTGCTCTCCACGAACGGCCAACAGCGCGTGGCCCGCGTGTTGCGAAAACGTATTGAGGTGCCGAGCGTGGAAAAGGCGGGCCTGATCGACGAAACCTACGGCATCGCCTATATGCGCTTGCCCAGCTTCCAGAAGAACACCAGCCGCGATGTCGACGCCGCGCTCTGGAGTTTGCATCGCCAGGGAATGCGCAGCCTGATCATCGACTTGCGGGGAAACCCCGGCGGCTTGCTCAAGGCGTCGGTTGATCTGGCTGACAAATTCATCTCCCAAGGACTGCTCGTCTCGACGCGCGGCCGCGCCGCCCGGGAAGACATCGATTACCGCGCCCATGAACTGGGCACATGGCGGGTGCCGCTGGTCGTGCTTATTGATCGCGACAGCGCCAGCGCCAGCGAGATTTTCGCCGGCGCCATCCGTGACCACGCCCGTGGTTCGGTGGTTGGCGAGCGAAGTTACGGCAAGGGTTCGGTGCAGGGCATCTTTCAACTGGGCGTGGGCGAAACCGGCATTCGCCTGACCACCGCCAAGTTCTTTTCGCCCAAGGGCCACGCCATCAGCCGCCGGGGCGTTTTCCCCGATGTCACGGTGCGAAAAGTCGGCAAACCGGCGCCCGGCGGGTTGCTTTCCGAAGAAGACGAAGTTCTGCAAGCCGGAATGGAAGTGGCTCGCGGCGCCATTAGCCGCCGTTAAACCGGCGCATGCGGGGTCATCAAAAAACGAATCTTCCCGAGCACGGCCGTTGGCTGTACTGGTCTGTTGTTTATACATAAATCATTCGACAACCCGCCCGATTTTTTTCACCAGGGACGCAAGATTCGCGCCGCCGATTGAAGCAGCCAAGGCGTTCGTTGCAGGCAAGCATTCGTTACAAGCCGGAGGCTTGACAGCCATTAGCCGGCGGTCAGCGCAGCGCCACCG
>QIKY01000036.1 GCA_003233175.1 Planctomycetaceae bacterium
ACAAATGACTATTGTCAAATAACTATTGACAATTTCCTGCTCAATACGGCCGCGTGGATAACCTTCAGACCCGGCGCCAAAAAAACTTATGCATAAACAACAGGTTCCCGCCTGCGTGGGAATAACGGCTCGCGTGGGACAAAGCACGCAAAAACCGATTTCTGCTGGGTTTGCGTCTTGAATTGCATTAGAATGGAAACCGCCTCACGTCCTCCCCCTATTGACCTTCCTCTCCGCAAAATCGCCCTATGTTCACGACCCGCCCCTCCCGTTGCGCGTTGCTGTTTGTAATCGTCATCAGTTGGACGTTCATCGGCGGTCTGCCAGAAAGTTTGCTGGCGCCAAAATCAGCAATGGCTGAAGACCAAGCAACGGGTGAGAAATTCGACGGCTTGACGATCTTCCCCGCTGAATTCACCTTGCAGGGCAGAGCGGCTCTGCAACGCCTGTTGGTGAGCGGAACGTCGGCCAAGCGCATCTCGGATGTCACGAACGCGGTGACGTTTTCCACGCCCACTCCGAACATCATTCGTATCGACGCCGGCGGCGTGGTGCGTCCGCTGGCCGACGGCGTCGGTATTGTGGCGGCCACGTTGGCGGGCAAGCGCGTGGAGGCAAAGGTTGTCGTACAAGACGCAGCCGCCGATTTGCCGGTCAGTTTCCAGCTTGATATCCAGCCGATTCTGGCGGCGCGAGGTTGCAGCGGCGGGCCGTGCCACGGCAAGGCGCGAGGCCAAAACGGTTTTCAACTTTCTCTGTTGGGCTTCGATTCCGATTTTGATTTTAGCGCCCTAACGCAGCAATCAAGAGGACGCCGCGTCTTTCCGGCGGCGCCCGAGAGAAGCTTGCTGCTACGCAAGGCGACAGCCGCCACGCCGCACGGCGGCGGGAAACGTCTTGATCTCGCCGAACACGATTACGCCACCCTCTTGCGTTGGGTGTCCACCGGGATGCCGCGTCATGCCGTGGGGGAATCGACGCTCGAACGCGTGAGCGTCGCGCCCGTGCAGCGTTTTTTGCGGCCGGGCGAGGAGCAGCAGTTGCTCGTCACGGCGCACTATGCCGACGGCTCGCAACGCGATGTGACGGGTCAAACCACGTTCCAGTCGAACGAGAGCGCTGTGGTGGCGGTGAGCGCGTCGGGCAAACTTACCGCCGGGCCGATTCCTGGAGAAGCCGCGATCATGGCGCGCTACATGGGCCAAATCGCTATTTGTCGTACGGCCATTCCCTTGGCCGACCCGCCGCCGCCGGAATTGTACGCCGCGCTGCCGCGTTACAATTTTATTGATGAACATGTGTGGGCGAAACAGCAGTCGTTGGGCATCACGCCGTCGGCCCCGGCGGGCGACGAAAAATTTCTACGCCGCGTATACATCGACATCATCGGCCGCCTGCCGACGCCCGAAGAATCGCGAACATTCCTGGAGAGCCGCCAACCCGGCAAACGTCCGCAATTGGTCGACGCCCTGTTGAAGCGGCCTGAGTACGCCGACCATTGGGCCACGAAGTGGTCGGACCTGCTGCGGCCGAATCCTTACCGGGTGGGCATCAAGGCGGTGTTCAATTACGACAATTGGATCCGCCAGAGCTTCCGCGAAAACAAACCGTACGACCAGTTCGTGCGTGAATTGGTGGCGGCGCAAGGGAGCACTTGGCGCAACGGAGCGGCCACCTTGTTTCGCGACCGCCGTTCGCCCGACGAAGTGACCACGCTGGTCAGCCAGCTTTTTTTGGGCATCCGATTGGAATGCACCAAGTGCCATCATCATCCTTCGGAGAAATGGGAGCAGGCCGATTTTTATCGCTTCGCCGCCTATTTCTCGCGTGTTGGCCATAAAGGCACGGGGCTGTCGCCGCCGATTTCCGGTGGCGAAGAGATGATCTACGTGACCAAGTCGGGCAGCGTGAAACATCCTCGCACCGGCAAGGTCATGCCGCCGGAACCGCTGTTTGGCCAAGCGGCCAAGATTGGCGAAAACGACGATCCCCGCGCCGTGCTGGCCGATTGGATAACCTCTCCGCAAAACGATTATTTCGTGCAGGTGATGGTCAACCGGGTTTGGGCCGACCTCATGGGACGCGGGCTGGTCGAACCGGTCGACGACTTGCGCGCCACCAACCCGCCCAGCAACGGCCCGCTGTTGCAAGCGTTGGGCGAGGAATTTCGTCGTCAAAAATATGACATCAAGCAACTCATTCGCACGATTACCAACTCGTATGTTTATAGCCTGAGCTCCTTGCCCAGCGACCGCAATGTGAGCGATACGCGCAATTTCTCTCGCCATTATCGGCAGCGGCTCAACGCGGAAGTCATGCATGATGCGATCTGCGATATCACCGAAGTTCCCACCGCTTTCGCCGCCATGCCGCCCAACGCCCGCGCCGCCGAACTCTGGACCCGGCGCGTCGGCTCCCTGTTCCTAGACACCTTCGGCCGACCCGACCCCAACCAAGACCCGCCCTGCGAACGAACCGGCGAAACGACGGTCACGCAGGCCTTGCATTTGATGAACGCCCCGGCGCTGCATGCCAAGGTCACTTCCGACGCCGGCCGCGCCGCACGCCTCGCCAAAAGCGACCGCACCGAAAGCGAAGTCATCGAGGAACTGTATTTGGCGATCTATGCCCGGCTTCCCTCTGCGGCGGAAAAGGCGAACGCCGAACAGTTTCTGGCCGCGAACAAAAACCGTCGTCAAGCGTTGGAAGATCTGATGTGGGCCATGCTCAACACGCCCGAATTCGTCTTCAAGGATTAGGCCTCTTCAAATCAAGTCTCTTGAATATGAGAAGCAAATCATGATGCAGCCAGGGAAGCCAATGCATTGCCAGGGTGTTTCACGGCGCCATGCGTTGAAGCTCGGTTTGGGCGGCCTGTTTGGACTGTCGCTGGTGGAGAGTTTGCGCGCCGCCGGCAAGGGCCAACGCCGGGCAACGGCCAAGAGCTGTATTTTGATCTGGATGGACGGCGGCCCCACGCACTACGAAACGTTCGATCCCAAACCGGAAGCGCCGGTTGAAGTTCGCGGCTCGTATTCGACGATCTCGACAAAAATCCCCGGCGTGGCCTTCTCCCAACATATGACCAAGTTGGCGTCGTTGGCCGACAAACTGACCGTGATTCGATCGATTCGGCACAATCAAGGCAATCATGGCGCGGGCAATCACTATATGATGACCGGCGCGCCGCCGCGGATTCCGGTCGGCTGCGGTGCGTTTGTCAGTTTCCACCCCAGCATGGGTTCGATGACGGCGCATGAATTGACCGCTCCGGCCGGGCTGCCGGGCTATTTTTCGCTGCCGAGCATGACGCGTTCGGGCGGCCCCAATTTTCTGGGCGGCAAGTATGGGCCGTTCGTCGTGGGCGGCGACCCCAACAGCGCCGGCTTTCGCGTTCGCGATGTCGCACTGCCTCAGGGCTTGCTGGAGCCGCGTTTCAACAGCCGGCGAGCACTGCGAAAGAGCGTCGATCAACTCGTTCGCTTGCACGACGCCACCGCCGGCGACCCGGTGTTGGAGCTCGATGAATTCTACCAGCAAGGGCGTGAAATCATCACCTCACCCGCCGCGCAACGCGCCTTCGATATTCACCGCGAACCTGAGAATGTGCGGGAGCATTACGGCCGCAACGCCTTCGGGCAACGCGCGCTGCTGGCTCGCCGCCTAGTGCAAGCGGGCGTGCCTTTCATCACCTTGAACCAAGGCGGTTGGGATCATCACGGCGATATTTTCAACGCCCTGAATACGAAACTGCCGCCCTTTGAACATACGATAGGCGCGCTGCTCGAAGACCTCGATCGGTTAGGCCTGTTGGAAACCACGCTCGTGCTGGCGCTCGGTGAATTCGGCCGCACGCCAAAAGTAAACAGCCGGGGCGGGCGCGACCATTGGTCCAACGCAATGTCGGTCATGATGGCGGGCGGCGGAACTCCGCGAGGGCTGGTGCTCGGCGCTACCGACCGCCAAGGTTATACGGCCGTGGAACGGGTGTTGTCGCCGGAGAATTTTGTCTCGACGGTCTACGCCAAGTTGGGCATTGAGCCCAATAAAATTCTATTCACGCCAGAGGGACGGCCAGCCCGTTTGGTCACCGACCCCACGCCCATTGCGGAGTTGATGTCGTAGAGTTTGTTGTTGGCCGCACATCGGTAAAGGTTGATTATGTTTTGGCGTTCGCTCCCAGATTGGTGTTCTTTCTCGCTTCCAGGCTTCGTCCTTTCGGCGATTGCCCTGTCGTCTTTACTGACGGCGGCGGTTGCCGCGGCGCCGCCCAGTTGGGAGTATTCCTTTCCCGCCGGCGGAGGCGTGGGCGAAACCGTGGAAGTGACGGCTGCCGGCAAGTTCGCGCATTGGCCGACCGCGTTTTGGGTCGACCGCCCAGGGCTGACGATCGAAGCGGCCGAAAAGAAAGGCGTTTTCAAGGTGGCGGTTTCTTCAAAAGCCGCGCCGGGCGTGTACTGGTTGCGCATCGTCGATGCCGAAGGCGCGAGCCGTCCTCGGCCATTCGTGGTTGCTCGCGCCGCGAACGTGCTGGAAAAAGAACCTAACAATGCCGTGAAAGACGCTCAAGAAATCAGCACGGACAATGCCTTCAACGCGGTGGTTGTTAATGGACGGCTCAACAAGGGCGGCGATGTCGACGCCTACCTCGCGCCGCTCAAGGCGGGCCAGACGTTGGTCGCTTCGCTGCTCGCCAACCGGGTGCTGGAGTCGCCCATGGACGGCGTTCTGCAACTCTGTTCGGAGTCGGGTTTTGTGCTCGCTCAGAACGATGAAGCCCGTGGCTACGATCCTCAAATCGTGTTCACCGCGCCGGCCGATGGCCGCTACATCGTGCGCATGTTTGCTTTTCCCACGGCAACCAATAGCTCGATCGCTTTTTCCGGCAACGCAAAATATGTGTACCGGCTGACGCTCACCACCGGCGGTTTTCTTGACCACGCACTGCCTTTGGCGGTCAGCCACGACACGCCGACCAAACTAGCGGTGTTCGGCTGGAGCGTGGCGGCTGGTGCGCAGGCGCAAATGGAAGCGTTGCCCGTCGAAACGAAAGGGGCGGAGAAAGACAGTGTCTTCTTTGCACTTCCTGAAGCGGCCAACGCTTTGGAGCTTCCCCGCACCGAGTTGCCGTTGGTCGTGGCGGCGGAAGAAAATAGCCCGAAAAACCCGCTGGACGTTACCTTGCCGGTGCTCGCTTCAGGAAGGATCGAAACGGCCGGCGATGTCGACGCCTTTCGGTTCACGCTCGCCAAGGGCCAAAAGGTTTCGTTCGAGGCCGCAGCTTGGCGGCTGGGTTTCCCGCTCGACCCGCATCTTCGCTTATTCGATCCTCAAGGCGCGAGTGTGGCGGAAGTGGACGACACCAACAGAAAACGTGACGCCGTTTTGAATTTCACCGCCAAGACCGCTGGCGCCCACACGCTGCAAATTAGAGATCTATACCGCAACGGCGGCTTCCGGTTTGTGTATCGCCTTTCGATGCGCGAGACACGGCCCGATTTTTCCCTCACGCTCGCAGCCGATGCGTTCGTCGTGAAACAGGGCCAAACGATCGACATTCCCGTAAAAATCGCACGCCAAAATGGCTTTGCCGATGAAATCGAAATTACTGCGGTCGGGCTGCCGGAGGGCATTGAGGCAACGCCGGTTCTTTCGCCGGCCAAGGGAGAAACGGCGAAGGCCGTCAAACTGAAAATCATGGCGTCGAAAATCACGGCCGGGAATGCTCCGTATTCCGGCGTGTTTCAAATCGTGGGCCGCGCCGTCAAAAAGAAAGGCGACGAAAAAGAGGGCGCCAAGCAGCAAGAATCAAAACACGTGGCCGGTTTCACGCTGGCTGGCTCAAGGTTTCCGTTTAAGTCGCCCTGGCTTACCGTGATAGCGGCCGAGAGTGCGAAGAAGTAAGCGGAAACAAAAATGGCAACCGTTCACGGGTTTTGAACCATCGGATAGATTGTTGTCGCATTTCCCCATGCCTTTGGCGGAAGTCCTGACATCGCTCGGCGGTTTCCATGTGAATATTTCAACGCAGAGGTCGCAAAGAGGCAGAGGGCCGCAGAGACGAAACGAAAGAAAATCAAGTATCGACGATGCTCATCGGCCGTGCAAATTGAATAACATCGTCGCCTTACCCCAAGATGATTGGAAACTTTCCTCTGCGGCCCTCTGCCTCTTTGCGACCTCTGCGTTTCCCTTCTTCGCAACCGGTACAAGGGTTAAATGGGCTGTTTGCCATCGGATAGACTGTTGTCGGTCGTGATTTCCCTTGCGGCAACTTAAATGTCGTCGCATTGTCCTGCTCCCCTACTCCAACTCAGTGGTGTAAAAATGGTTACACGATTATTGACGAAAAACGTTTTGGCTGGCGCTGCTCTGGCGGTGCTGGCGCTGGCGATGACTCCCTCTTCGGCAATTGCTCAAAAAAAAGCCGCCCAGCCGCGGCAGCCGTTGCAGTTCAAAGGCGCCCGCTCAGAAGTTTACAAAACGATTGGCGACGTCGCTTTGCAAATGTACATTTTCGAACCGGCCGGACACAAAGCCGCCGACCGGCGTCCGGCCGTTGTGTTTTTCTTCGGCGGTGGTTGGAAAGGCGGAACCCCCAAGCAGTTTGAGCACCAATGCCGGTACTTGGCTTCGCGGGGCATGGTCGCGATGACAGCCGATTACCGCGTGAGCTCCCGCCACGGCACGAAAGCCGTTCAATGCGTGACCGATGGCAAATCGGCCGTGCGTTGGGTCCGGGAAAATGCCAAGCGTTTGGGGTATCTTCTCAACGCTAGCACTTCGCGAGTCTCTTTGTTGCGTATAATGTGGCCATGAACCGCATAGATGTCGAAACGATTTTGAAACAA
>QIKY01000186.1 GCA_003233175.1 Planctomycetaceae bacterium
ACACGCTCGACAACTCCGTGCGGCTTTCGAGCTACAATGTGTTTTATCTTTCGGGGCAATGCCAGCTTACCGAGAGCGTGCGGCTGTTCGGCCGCATCGACAATATTTTCGATGAAGATTACGAAGTCGTTACCGGATACACCACGCCGCAATCATCAGCCTACGCGGGCTTGGAATGGCGGCGGTAGGGGAAAATCCTGAAATAACGTGAGCGTTCACGGGTTTTAATCAGCCGGCTAGACTGCTGTCGCAAATTCCTGCAACGCCGGCGAAAGTTCCGACATTGCTCGGAGGTTTCCAGGCGGGCGTTTCAACGGTCGAGTAGAGGAGGAGCGTCGTTGACGCCCCTTCCCCCTCATCAAACCGGACGTGCGGATTTTCCGCATCCGGCTTACCACAGGCATTTCGTCGGTCGGCACACGCAGGCTGAGGAATAGTCCCGAAATAAGTTCCCGATTTCATGTCGGACTGCGCGGGGCATAGCCCGGGTTATTCACGAACAGGTCGGAACGTCTCATAAACCTCTCCCCGAAAAGGTGGTTACGTCTTGCCAAACGCGCCGCGCAGATCAGCCGGAACGCGCTAGCGTCCGGTTCTCCGAGAATGCTGTAAACCGTGAGCTAACGCTCATCGGCTGATGAATCATCCGGGATAGTACACTCTCGCTACCACGATTCAAAAAAATATCTCTTGCCTTTCTCGGGCCAGCGTTACATGTCCTGTGAGCGGTTACGAACAGAGGGAGCTTATATTTCGGGACTGTTCCTTAGTGGTCGCCACGGAGCATCTTTAAGCCCAGGTTGTCATAAAGATGCTCGTATAAACTGCGACCACCAGGCCGACGACAACCACGTTGACTTCGACGACGCAAGGGAATGTTCAGGCGGCGAGGCGTCTGATAGTTCACTGTGGCAAATGCTCGACGGGGGTGACCGTGGCGAAAGTATTGGCCCCAGCCACTGAGCAGACGATTGACATCGGCAACGATCACCGTGGCAGGCATGAAACAGAGACGAGGCCCGGTGAGTTCGCGGAGCTTCGTGCGAATTCGGGCCATTGGCGTATTTTCCAGCCGTGCGCGGTGTTGTTTTTGCCGCCTGTTACCGAGGAGGCGCTCTTTTTTTCAGGGATATGCCGGAAACCGTTGACTCGCTAACTGTACTGCTGTACTATTACAGTTATATTGCTGTTATCAGGAGGATGAACCGTGCATTTTCATGTCTCGCCACACGATGGCATTCCCATCTACCAACAGATTGTTCGCCAGTTCAAATACATGGCCGCCTCGGGCGGAATCGTCAAGGGAGAGCGGCTGCCTTCGGTGAGGAAACTCGCCGAAACGTTGTTGGTGAACCCGAACACGGTCGCCCGGGCTTATCGCGAATTGGAAGCCGAGGGCTATGTTATTTCGCGGCAAGGCGCCGGCGTATTCGCCAGCAACGCGGCTTCGCCGATGAACAAACGCCAGCAGCGTAAAATTTTGTCGGACCGGGCCGACATGCTGTTAGCCGAAGCCCGACAAATGGGCTTTGATGTCGAGTCGCTGTGCGAACTAATACGCCGGCGAAGCGAACTTCTTTTTCAAGCGTCTGAAAAACCGGTAAGCATTTCCGAGGAGGTAAAGCCATGACCGCGCCGACTGTCAACATACACAACCTGGGACGAAGCTTCGGCCGCCAGTGCGCGCTCGACGACGTCTCGCTACAGATCCGACCGGGCAGCGTGCTCGGTTTGGTGGGCGAGAACGGCGCCGGAAAAACAACGCTTGTGAAGCATGTGCTCGGCTTGCTGAAAGCACAACAAGGCGCCGTGACGGTGTTCGGTTTGAACCCGGTCGATCATCCCACGAAGGTGCTCGGGAAAATCGGCTACCTTTCCGAAGACCGCGACCTCCCCGCCTGGATGCGGATTTCGGAACTCCTGGCTTACACGCAGGCTTTTTATCCCGATTGGGACACCCGCTTCGCCGACCAACTGCTCGAACAGTTTGATCTCGATCCGCTACAAAAAATCAAAACGCTTTCTCGCGGGCAGAAAGCGCGGGTCGGATTATTAACGGCGTTGGCGCATCGTCCTGAACTGTTGTTGCTCGATGAACCTTCGTCGGGACTCGACCCCGTGGTGCGGCAAGACATTCTCACCGCCATCATCAGAACGGTTGCCGACGACGGCCGAACCGTGCTCTTCTCCTCCCACCTGCTCGATGAAGTGGAGCGCGTGGCTGATGATGTCGTGATGCTGCACGCCGGCCGCGTCATTCTTTCCGGGCCGCTCGAAGATCTGGTGGGCGCGCATCATTGCGTGGTGGTGCGGTTTGCCGAGCCCTCTCTTTCGGCGCCGCAACTGACCGGCGCCTTGAGCAGTCGGGGCGATGGCCGCACGTGGAGCTATTGCTGCAACGGCCAACTCGAACAGCTCCGCGCCGCGGCGCTGGCCGCCGGCGGCGATATTCTCGCCGAAGAGACGCCCTCGTTTGAAGACGTGTTTGTGTCGCACGTCCGAGCGCAGTCACAACAGGGCGTGGCGCAGCACGGCGCTCAACAACAAGGAGCGGAACAATGAAGAACGTCCTCGCCCTGCCGCCCATGGTGCGCGCTCTGGCATGGGAACAACTTCGCACCTCGCGGATGTGGATCTTGGCAACCTTTGTGGCGATGTTGGGCCTGCCGGTAATCCATCATCTTTTCACGCAAGCGTTTCTTCCCGAAACCCGGGCCGCAAACGCCGCTGGCCTGCAAAGTTTTGTCAATTTTTATCTGATCTCTTTTATCGGCGCGTTCTGGGTGGCGCTCAGTCCGGCGGAAACGAAGGGCGGCCTAGTGGCGCGTCTGTTTGTATTGCCCGCTCCCACTTGGCTGTTGGCCAGCGTTCGGCTGGTGTTGACGATGGCTGTCTCTTGTGCGACCTATCTGGTGGCGGTCGTGATCGTCAACCAATCGTTGGGGCTCGAATGGCCGGTGTTAGAGCCGGCGCTCGCATTGGCGACGGGCGCCGCTTGGATGGTCGTATTTTTTAGCACGGCGAAAACCGCTCGTCTGACGGAATTCGCGGCGTTCGCGGTTGTACTGGCCATTTTAGCGGCATGGATCATCTCGCACGTTTCGCGAACCCCGGAAACGCTCGCGGGAGTCGTCTGGCGAGCGTTCAGTTCGACTGATTTGCTCGTGGCCGCCTTGTTCAATGCAGGCGCCTTTTTCGCGGCGATCATCGGCACCGCGCGCGCCCGTTGCGGAGAGAGCCATGCGATTCAGTTGGACGTTTGGTGGGATCGACAATTGCAACGTCTCTGGGTGAAACGGCCGCGAATCAAAAACCGCCGGGACGCCCAACTTTTTCTTCTCACGCGTTTCGACTGGGTTGGCCCGGCCATGATTGTGGCCTACTTCGCCGCTATTGGCGTCGCCAGCGTCTTCGGCGCCATCGGGCTAAAAGACACTGCCGAACTCGCCGTTTTAGGCGCGCTTTCTTGGCCGGTCTTATGCAGCACACTCATCGGCATGCTTGTTAGTCTTCCATTGCAACCCACCGGCGCGCTTCCTATGCGGAGTGTGGTCGCCACGAAGCCGGTCGCCGATATTGAACTGGCCAACACGCTGCTACATGCGGCGCTGCGCATGGCCATCAAGACGTGGTGTTGGGCAACCTGCTGCGGATTACTCGTCGCGCTCGTCTTTGCTCTGGCGGGCCGGGCCGATCTTGTATTCAGCCAGTTCGCCAACTCGCTCAACCTTCCCCCGCTCGTACAAGACTTCGCAGCATTACTAAGGGCGGCTGCGTTCAGTTTGGCGTTCTCTTGTTTGTTATCGGCGCTCTCGACATGTTTCGGGTCGCGACGCCGCCACTTTGTGTGGTTGGTTGCCGGGAGCTTCGTTTTGGCGTTCGCGACGATACTCGCCATGAGCGTGAGCGTATCGGCTTCTTGGTTCGACGCGGCGGCCTTTATCGCGGATACCGTACTACCAGTTTTCGTTGGCGTGGCGGCGGCGGCGTACGTCGGCTGGCAGTGTTGGGCCGCCTACCGGCTGGGGCTGGTCCACAGAAATTATTTGGCGGCGGCAGTGTTGCTGAGCGCGGCCATTGCCGTGGCCAATGATGTTTATTTGCCGCATCAGTTCGCACCGCTGGTGCAGTTCATCTACTGGACTGGCTTAGCATCGCTCCTATTTCTGCCGATTCCCGGCGTCAGGTTGGCGGTGGCGGAGTCGCGCCATGTGTAGCCCCAAGAAAATCATCCGCCACGATAAAAGCCCGGCATTTTGAAAATGCCGGGCTTTTCAGTCGTATTAATATTAGAAGCCCGGTTTTTTCAAAAATCCGGGCTTCTGAATCGAGAGATGCAGCTTTCCCGCCAAAGAGATCAGCCCCCCATTTGGGTTGATCTATTTATGGGCAGATCGGGCGCTGGGGGCTCGGAGGAACTGGATATCGCGTTTTGTTCGGCGTTGGCGGCCGCATTTTCGGCGGCGGCTCGCTCTCGCTCTCGGTCGCGTTGTTCGAATTGGCGAACCTTGGCTTCCATTTCCTTGCCGGGCTTGAACGTCACGACATACTTTTCGGGCACGTCGACGCGATCACCGGTGCGGGGGTTTCGCGCTTTTCTCGCCGCACGCTTTTTGACTTCAAATACACCGAAGTTTCGCAGTTCAATTCGACCGTCTTCGACCAAGGTCTCGACAATCGCATCAAACGTCTTTTGAACGATTTCTTTTGTCTTGAGTTGGGTGAGCCCAATCTCTTCGGAAATCGTTTTGACGATCTCTTTTTTGGTCACGACTCAGCACTCCTCCCGGGGCGGGCAAAAGGACGTGATCGTAGGCAAAACATGCGCCTTCAAAACGTCCCAAGTGTAAACGCTGTAAGCACTAGAGTCAAGTGATGAATCATCGGCGGCGGCGAAATCATCGTTCAGATCTCAGCGGGAATTCGCGAAGATCACCCGAGAGGTTTCCGTAAGATGGTTTACAGAAACGACTTACGGCGATAAGGCGGCCCCGGGGATGTGTGGCGTTCGTAAGTAGTTGAAAACAAATGCGTTACACTGTTTTTGCGAATCTCTCATGAACACCCCGTCGATCAATTTTTGCCAGCCAGACCTCCGTAAACCAACGCGCCGCCGACGAAAAGCACGGGCGGTCGAAGCATTGTTTTTTTTGCGAAGCGGCGGGTTTCAAGGATTGGAGTTCATGCTTTATACCTTCTAACACAACTTGGTAGGTCAGCATTAAACTCCGTGTTTGAAACGCCAAACAGGGGTTATGTTAGGAGCTTTTAGCAAGTTTTGAAGCGTACGGAAGGTCGAAATACGCGCAAGCGTACGCTCCAACGCTGTTGTTTATACACAAGTTGCACGATGGCCTTGGAAGGCCGTCGAAACAGGATATTCCGGGAACAGACCGATGGCATTGGAAGGCCATCGTACGTTGTCTCTGTGCATTTGTGTACAAACGACAGGCTCCAACGGTGGGCGGCAAAGTGCGTTGCCGCCCCCAAAACACCGGGCGAGAGCCTGCCATCTTGTGTCTAAGGGCCTTGAGATGTTAGACTTGCAGAGACGTTTCCCCAGTCGGGAGCGTTTGCCGAAGGCCTTCGGCGACCAGTTGCGCCCGAATCGGCGGGCGGCAAGCGTGGTGTGTTCACCCGTGTTACGGCGCCGGCGGGCAAATCAGCAGTGGCGCCCAAGAGGTCATGTAAAATCTACGCAATCCCTACTCTTCAGCGACAAAACTGAGGGCCATCTTCAACGCCGATGCAGACAAATGACGATATAAAGATTCGCCAGGCGATGGCCAACGGCCAGCTTCGCTTGTCTGCCTCACACTCAGTGCCGCAAGACTATTTTGAGGAATCGTTTTATGTCAGCAGGATCGCTTGAAGCGAAAGCGGGTGTTCCGCAAGGCGAACCGGTCGAAAGTAAGTTCCAATACCCCGGTATGCCCACCACGTGCGATGGCGCCGAAGCCGTGGTTTGGGTGGAAACCCGGATCAGCCAAGGCTCAGGCGCCTATCCAATCACCAGTTCGACCACCATGGGCTCCGGTTTCAATGCCGCCGTGATGAACGGCATTCCGAACCTGTGGGGCGAAAAACTCGTTTTCGTGGAGCCCGAGAGCGAACACTCGGCAGCCACCTTCTGCGAAGGCTTTGCCGTCGCTGGCGGGCGCGTCACGAACTTCACGTCGGGCCAGGGGCTGGTTCTGATGAAAGAGGTTTTGTACACCATTTCGGGCAAGCGTCTGCCTATTGTGTTCAATATTGGCGCTCGCGCATTAACCAGCCAGTCGCTGAATGTGCATGCCGGGCACGACGACGTCATGAGCTGCGCCGATGTGGGCTGGGGGATTTTGTTCACCAGAAACGCCCAAGAGGCCGGCGACTTCTGCCTGATCGCCCGCCGCGCTGCGGAATCGTCGCACACGCCGTTCATGAACGTTCAAGATGGCTTCCTCACCACCCACACGGTGGAGTCGGTCCGGTTGAATGAGCCGGAATTCATGAAGGAGTACATCGGCAATCCGGCCGATAAACTCGTCAACCTGATGGATCCCGACAACCCGATTATGTCAGGCGTGGTGCAAAATCAAGACTCTTACATGAAGGGCAAAATCGCCCAACGCGCCTATTACGACCAAGTCGAGCCGGCGCTGCAGGAAGCCTTTGACGAATTCTACCGAAATACCGGCCGCCGTTACGGACCTATCGATTCCTACCGTTGTGACGACGCCGAATTCATTTTGGTCGGCATGGGCTCCTACATGGAAACCGCCCAAACCACGGTCGACTACCTACGCGACGTCAAAGGCGTGAAGGCGGGTTGCCTGAACAT
>QIKY01000051.1 GCA_003233175.1 Planctomycetaceae bacterium
TCTTCAGTATAGCTTTCATCGCGGCGACCGTTGCGGCGTTCGTCCTGCCGCTCGTCGGCTTGGTTTTGTCGACGACGATTCGCGCTGCGGAGTTGCCGCGCCGCTGCCAACTTTCGGTCGCGCTCGGCGAAGATCTGGACTTCGCGGCCGAGCAATTTATCTTGCGGCGTGATGTACCCCAAGGCGCCGTGCAATCGCAGTTCATTATACTCCCGCACGTACTTCGCCACGATGCGGCGAGCGTCGTCCATGGCGAGCCCGGCCGGATGCACTCGCTCACGGTTTACAGCATTCCCGGAGAACCGGACACTAGCGCGTTCCGGCTGATCTGCGTGGTGTTTTTGGCAAGATCGACGCAACCACCTTTTCGGGAGAGGTGCGTGAGACGTTCCGACCTGTTCATGCATAACCTGGGCGATGCCCCGCTCGGTCCGAGATGAAATACAGAAGTTATTTCAGGACGAGCCCCAAAACGGGCAGGAGTGCCCGTCGTACGGGTAAGCGGCTGGCGAATTCTCATCGGCCGCTCGCCTAACGGCGCCGAGGCGAAGTATTCCAGGGCTTCGTTTGCAACGGTTTCGCCTCCGGCGGCCGACCGCCGAGAACCGCCCTTTCTGGAGCGGCGGCGGCTGGTTTCCAGAGTGAGAACCCGGAGGCAATCGCTACGCCCCAAGATACAAACGCCAAGCCAACCAGGGCGTAAAACCAACGCATGCGCCGGTGGCCCATGCGTTGCTCCAGCCAGACGGCGTTCGAGGTTTGATAGGCCCACCGCCAATCGAACAATGCGGCGAGTAAACTTGCCGCGCCCAGCAACACCGACACGGCGCCGACGAAATAATTTTCATTGATCATGCAAATAGACCGGAAATCGCTCGAGTTCTGGGGAAGGCTTCAGCCGCCAAACGCCTCTCGCAACAGCTTCAGGCTCTTGGGGATTGCGGTGCGGTAGTCTTCACGGCCTTCGAATTCGAGGGAGACGTAACCTTGGTAATTATGGCGGCGTAAAATCTCGGCGATGCGAGGATAGTCGAGATCCAGAGCGTACCAGATGCCCCCGCCGTAATAGGTTTTGGCCTGGACATACACCGTATTCGGCGCGACTTTTTCCAAATCGTCGTAGGGGTCTTCGAGAAAGTTGCCAGTGTCCATCAGCACTTGCAGCCAGGGCGAATCGATCTGGCGGACGATTTTCAATATCGCTTCCGGCGTTTTACTCAGGCCCCAATGGTTTTCGAGCGCCAGCACGACGCCCTTTTTTTCCGCCTGAGGCAGGCATTTTTCCAGACTTTCGATCACCCAGCCGAAGGCGTCGTCATCCTTGAAGCCGGGCGGGGTTGGCTCTTCACCCCGGTTTTTCATCAATTCGTCGAAGCTCTTGGTGGTTCCCCAACGGCCCGTGTTGACGCGCATCGTGGGAATGCCCAGCCGATACGCCAAGTCGATGCAGTGCAGCGTGTGGTCGATATTCTTTTGGCGTTTCTCTTTGTCGGGCGAGACAAAACTCTGGTGGGTGGAGAGTCCGCAGAGGTCGATTCCGTTGATCAGCGCGCGGCGTTTGAGTTGCTGCAAGTGCGCGTTATCTTCGCTTTCCATTTGCACATGCAAAATTTCCAGGGCGTCGAACCCCATTTTCGCGGCCAGGTCGATGCACTGGGTCATGGGCATTTTAAGCCCGGGCAGGAATCGCCAAAAGGAATACGAAGAGATCGCGATGGGTTGTCTGCGTGGCGCGGCGGTCTTTTTCGCGGGCGTTTCGGCCGCCATGGCGCCGGTGCAAGCCAAGCCCAAGGCGCCGGCGGCGGTAAGAAAATCACGTCGCTTCATGGCAAATACTCCCAGGTTTGAATGGGCGGCTTGAAATGCCGGATGGAGAAAGGTCGGTTGGAAAGGACCGCCAATTTGTTAGCTCTCTTCCAGGTTGCGCTCCAGATATTCCACCTGTGCGCGCACGCCTTCCAGATCGGGGTTGAGTTTGATCACGCGGCGCAGGGTTTCCAAAGCGCGGCGGGCGTCGTTGAGTTCAAGAAAACAGTGCGCCATTCCCATCGCGGCGCCGAAATGATAGGCGTTGCGTTCGAGCGCCTGCCGGCAATCTTCGATCGACTTGGCGAACTTTTGCAGTTGATAATGCGCGATCGCGCGCTGATTCCAAACTTCGGCGAACCAGGGCGCGTCTTCCAATAACTCGGTGCAACGCCGCGCCGCCTCAAAGTAATGCTGACCCATGTTCATTCTCATGATCACGCTCAATGCTCGCCGCTGGCCCGCGTTGCCGTCGCGACGCCAAACCGAACGCAAAGCGTTTTCAGTCAGAACGCGAACGCCCCGATCTTCGTCGTTCAACGCCTGGCCCAAGGTGGTGTTGACTTCATAGTCGGCGATCAGGCCCAACGACAACACCCCAGCGCGGCGCGAGACGCGCGAGCCGTTGCGAACCAGACGCTCCAACGTGCCAACCGTATAGTGCCGTGAAACCAGCTTGATGAAGGAAGCTGAATCTTCATGCAGCAAGTACTGTTGGTAGAACTTGTGCAGGAGCGGCGACGAAGAACGTGATGGTTTATCTGGCACGGGTGCAGGTTCCTGATTCGGTCGACGACAACAAGGATGCCGGAAGAAACTAAAAGGATGCCGGAAGAAACAATGATGCGGGAATCGCGATCATACGCCCGGCGGTTTCGGGCGTATGATCCTGCTATTTAATCCCAAGTGCATGAAAAGAGCCCGCTCGGCGAGCGAAAGCAGGCCGAAATACCGACCGGCTCTCTACATTCGAGTGTAGTTACGCAGACCAGCGACTACAATGGATTCCAACAGCCCAACCAACGAACTTTTCGCTTTCTGTGCTTGCAAGGCGTCCGAAGCGTTAAAGCTTGCCTGTTTTCAACACGCTCCCAGCCTAAGGCCGCTTTTTTAGCGATGACAAAATCGTTGCACATTTTTTCGGCGATCCGTTTTTACCAACGGGCGATCCCTCGCAGGCGGGCGGCGGCTTGTTCGGGAGTGTGCCGGCTCCTCTTGTGGGGCCTGCTTGCCTTGTTGATCGCCCCCGGCGCGCCGGGGGCGTCGGCCGCTGAACCGCCTACTTTTTTGACCGGCCCAGCCTTCCGACGCGGCGCCGCCCAACAGGTGAAAATTGCCTGGCGCAACGCGCCCTTGCGCGACGCACTGGGAGCATTGGAAGCACAAACCCACTTGGCGATCTGGCTCGACCGCCGCATCGATCCTGGTCAGACGATCGATTTCAACGCCGAGAACGAGCCGATCGAACAGCTCCTCCCGCGTCTGGCGAAACAGATCAGCGCCGCCGCCATCGTGCTCGACTCCGTGTTTTACGTTGGCCCCGCCGAAACAGCAGCCGCATTGCCCGGCGTGCTCCAAGAGAGAAAACGCGAACTGCGCCGCTTGCCGGCTGAGGTGCAGAGAAAATTTGCAATCAAGACGGCCAGCCAATGGCCCGATCTAACCTCGCCGCGAGAGTTACTCGACGCCCTGCAAGCAAAACGCCGCATTCGCATCAACAACGCCAAAGACGTTCCCCACGATCTCTGGGCCGGACGCAGCCTGCCGCCGCTGGGCCTGGTCGACCAACTCCAACTAATTTTAGCCGGATACGACGCCACGTTCCGCTTTGCCGACGACGGCAAGCAAATCATCATCACGCCAAGCCGAAAGCTTGGCGGCGATGAGCCCGCCGCGAAAAAGTGAAAAAACGATATCACGCCAATTCCTCTGGACACCCTCGGAAGGAATCCTTACGCTTCCGCCCTGAGCACGCCGGGGTGGGTGGTCCCCCCCATAGGGTAACGCGATTGCATTGGCGGGTTTTTCGCCGCTCTTTGATACGCCTTTACGAGAACAAAGGAATTGGATCGTCATGGTTCAGAAAGAACGGACGATGGTTCGAAACCTGGGTCTGCGGTTGGGGCGAAGCCTTTTCATGTTGGTGGTTTGGGGATCGGTTTCAGCCACTGCCTTCGCCTGGCGGGAGCCGCCGGTGCTTCGCTTTGCCGACGACGAAAACACTCCCGTCACCGAGCCCGACCAGCAAGATCTAGATGTTGCAACGCCGGTTGTCGAGCGTGTAACGCTTCCGGAACAGCCTCAGCCCACCTTGGAGCGTTCATCAAGGGAACCGCCGGAACTCCAGGCAGACCTGCCCAATATTAACGCTTCGAGCTTGCGGGGCGTGACGCCAGGCCTCACGTCGGTGGCAAAACTCAGGGAGTTGTGGGGAAACAGCCAAAAGGCGGTGCAGCAAAACGGCGTCGAGCGTTTGTTCTACGAAATCGAGCCTTTTGCCGGAGTGGAAGTCGAGATCGTGGATGATCGCGTCTCCGCGATTCACATCAAATTGGCCGCCTTGGCGGCGCCCGAATCGCTTACCAAAGAACTGGATTTGGAGCCGTTTCGCAGTTTCGACCTACCCGATAAACGCGGCGTTCTGGTCGGAAAGGTCTTCCCTGAACGCGGCGTGACGTATATCTACACCGACGCGAAAAAGGACCAACCGTTGCGGGTTTCGCACATTTCGCTAGAGCCCACGACGGCCGATTTTTTTGTGCTTCGCGTTATTTACGACACCAGCCATTCCTACCAAAACAACCTCTCCGACCTGGACCACGCCCAACAGCTCGATCCCGAAGATGCACGCGTCTATTGGCTGAAAGCCAAAATTCTGCACGCCATCGGCCAACAATCGCGGGCTTTGGTCAATGCCCGGGAGGCGGTCCGGCGAGAGCCCCAGGCGGTGTCGCTTCGGTTGACGCTCGCCAAGATTCTCATTTCCAAGGCGGCGGAAGCCGAAGCCCAAAAAGTGTTGCTCGCAATCGTGGAGCAAAACGACATCCCGGCCGATTTGTTGGCCGGCGCGCATGTTCTGTTGGGCGCCATCGACGCCCAGGGAATGCAACCGGATTTTGAAACGTCCACGGATCATTTCATGGAGGCTGTGCGTTTGGCGAAGACGGTCAAAAACTCCTCCAACCAAGAAGTATTTCGCAACGCGCAGATGGCCTTACTCGAGGCGAATCTGGGCGCGGCGTATTCCATTTGCGCGGGGAATTGGCGTGGAAAAAGGGAGATGGCGCCAAGGTGGATTCACCAAGGCAAGCGGGCGGCTCGCGACATCGTTGAGAACGAGCAAGGCGATATCGCGTCGCTGAGTTTCCTCGTGTTGGAGAAGTCGTTGGAAGCTTACGCGGCGGCCAACGGCGAGTTTGATCCTACTCAAGAAGCGGCAGCTCTGCTGCGGGAGGGCGAGCAAATCGTGGCTGCCGCTGAAGATCCTCTTTACAAAAAAGAGTTGCAATGGCGTTTTGGCCAAGCGTTGTTTTACGCGGTCGAGGCGCAGCATATTCGAGGCCGACACGAAGCAGTGAAAGTTCTGGGCGAGAAGGCTTTGAAATTGCTGGTTGAGGCGTCGGACTCCCGCAGCGCCGACCCCCGAAACGACTACCTGTTTGGCCGTCTTTATTTTTACGTGGGCGCGGCGCTCGCCATTGGCGACGAAGATCATCAAGCAGCCTCGCTTTGGTACGCCCGGGCGATTGAATTTTTGCAGCAAACGCCGCCGCCGGCTCATTTTCGCCATGTAGAACGGCACGGCGAACGGTTTGTGAGCATGGGGCTCACGTATTGGGAAATTGGCGAGCAAACCGAGGGTGTCGAATTAACGCAGGCAGGTTTGCGATTGATGCAACAGGCCGTCGAGCAGGAAAAGGTTGGCCGCAGGGCCTTGGTCGTGCCGCTGGACAACCTCTCCAAAATGCACCAAACGCTTGGCAAGACGGAAGAGGCGAAAGAATACGCTCGCCAGGCCGAGAGTATTACAACGGCCGCGAAAACCCCGACCCGCCGGTAGCCAAGCAAACCCGACCCGCCGGTAGGCAAATTGCCTGCTGCTTGCCGCGGAATGTTGGTCCTATATAATTCAGTTGATCTTTTACTCCCCACACGGCAAACGAAATGCTGACGCCCCCATGGCCAAGTGCGATGAAGGTTACCTCTGTCAGGTTTGCGGTCAGGAGGTGGCGGACATCACCCAGAGCGATCTTTACCTTCGCTACGTGATTGGCCTGCTCAACCCCGAAGTGTTGCACACCAGCGAAGAACGGCATCTGCGTTGCAATCCTGCTTTGGCGCAGTTTATTGTCGACGACGACTTTCCGGCGGTGTGTTGCGACGATGATTTCGACAAACAACTGCTCGACGCCGACTTCGTACGCCAACGCGAGACGCTCGTAACACGTGGCTGGCGGCGGCTTTGTGAGTTGCGCGACGCCGATACGCCTATTCTGGAATATCCGCTCCCGGAAACGCGTGAATCGCGGGAGCCGTCTTGAAACGGGCAAAGCGGTATGGTCGTTATCGGCCCTTCGCCCGCAGGCAGGATTATTTACTTGGCTTTTTTTCGCCAACCAGTTATTCTAGGGGTAGTGCATTAAGCTCTAAGAGCTCCTAACATAACCCCTGTTTGGCGTTTCAAACACGGAGTTTGATGCTGACCTACCAAGTTGTGTTAGAAGGTATAAGTGTCGACCGACCCGTCTGCGCCCCAATTGAACGGGCTGCGGTTTCTCCTCTTCTCCCATGAGAACAGACAGAGAGTGCTTCCATGAAGAAGTTCCGTTATTTGTGCAGTGGCCTTGTCATGACGGCATTGGCGAGCGCTCTGCTTGCGTCCAGCGTGTTTTTGGCGCCCCAACAGGCTCTGGCGAAAAAACGTTTCGTCGGCGAGCGCGTCGAAATGTTTGCGGCTATCAAGGCCGGGCAAATTGAGGTCAGGTATATCCCCAAGAACGCCAAGCAAGGCAACGTGCTGATACGCAACAAAACAAAAAAGCCGTTGCAAATCCAGTTGCCTGAAGCGTTTGCCGGAGTGCCGGTGCTGGCGCAATTCGGCGGCGGCGGCGGCGGATTCGGCGGCGGTGGCGGCGGTGGGTTTTTCAATGTCGCTC
>QIKY01000106.1 GCA_003233175.1 Planctomycetaceae bacterium
ATTCCCATTTCACGCGCGGCGTAATATGCGTGGAAGAATAGCCTCCGTCGGGAAACGAGCCGTTGGCAACCGTGCGAAGTTTAATCATAGAGGGCTCGGAGAAGAGAGCGCCGTGTGCATCTCTGGGTGAACTTTGCGCCCTCTGTGCTCTCTGTGCCCTCTGTGGTTAAAATTTCCTTGAAGACGCGCGGGGTACATGCCCCAGCGGCAACGGTCGGCGCCCGCAGCGGCCTACGTAATTGAACACATAGAGCAAAATCATGGAAATGGATAAGCTGGTTTCGCTGTGCAAACGGCGAGGGTTTTTGTTTCAATCGAGCGAGATTTACGGTGGCATCAACGGCTTCTGGGATTACGGTCCGCTGGGCGTGGAGCTGAAACGGAACGTCAAGGAAGCCTGGTGGCGCGACATGATCGGCAGCCATAACGAGCTGCTGCAATCGCCGGGCGCGCCGGCGACGCATGAAATGGTCGGGCTCGATTGCACGATCATCATGCACCCTCAGGTGTGGAAGTGTTCCGGCCATTACGATCTTTTTCACGATTACATGGTCGATTGCCGCGAGTCGAACAAACGCTACCGGCACGACCAAATTCGCGGCCGCTGGGTGGAAGCCAAGAACCAAAAGATTTTTGTCGCCACGATGGCCCCCGTCGGCCAAGAGCAAGACGACGTGCAACGCAAGGCGTTGAAGTTTTTTCATCTTCGCGCCAAGAACGCCGACGACTTGAAGTGGGTCGGCGACTTTGTCGATTTAATCGGCATCGAACAGGTCGAGCAGGTTCTCGCGCCCGACGCCAAAACACTCGGCACGCTCACCGAACCCCGAGAATTCAACCTGATGTTCAAAACGTACATCGGCGCGCTGGCGGGCGAAGAGGGGGCGGCGCAACTGCGGCCGGAAACGGCGCAGGGCATTTTCGTGAACTTCAAGAATATCGTCGATAGCACGCGGGTTCGCATTCCGTTCGGCGTGGGACAAATCGGCAAGAGTTTTCGCAATGAAATCACGCCGCGCAACTACACCTTCCGCTCGCGCGAATTCGAACAGATGGAAATTGAGTTCTTTTGCCATCCTGATACCTCGCACAAGTGGTACCAATACTGGCGCGACCGCCGCTTCCGCTGGTACACCGAATTGGGTCTGGCCGGCGAACGGCTCCAACTTCGCGACCACGATGCCGAGGAATTAAGCCATTATTCCACTGGCACGGCCGATATCGAATACGCCTTTCCGTTCCTGCCGGAAGGCGAGTACGGAGAGTTGGAGGGGATCGCCCACCGGGGCGATTTTGATCTCCGCAGCCACATGGAAGGCAAGCTTGATCCTAACACCAATCCACTCGAATTGGAGAAAGACGAGCACGGCAAGCCGCGTTGGCGGGGCAGCGGAAAAGATCTTTCTTATCGAGACGACCTCAGCGGCGAGCGGTACATTCCGCATGTGATTGAACCTTCGGCCGGCGCCGACCGGGCCACGTTGGCCTTCCTCTGCGAGGCCTACACCGAAGACCAGGCGCCCGATGAAAAAGGCAACCTGCAAACTCGTGTCGTGATGAAACTTCATCCTCGCATCGCTCCGGTGAAAGCTGCCGTTTTTCCGTTGGTGAAAAAAGACGGCATGCCGGAAGTGGCCAAGGAGCTTTACGGAGAATTGAAGGCCATTGGGAATGTGTTTTATGACGAGAAGGGCGCCGTTGGCCGCCGCTACCGTCGGCAAGACGAAGCCGGAACGCCGTACTGCATTACCGTTGACGGCCAATCGCTAAAGGACAAAACCGTCACCATTCGAGATCGCGACACGCTCGAACAAACGCGCGTCAAAATCGAAGACTGTGTCGAAGAAATCAAGCAACGCCTGCAATAACAACTGTTGGCATGTGCTGTTTTTTGCAGAACCCGGCCCGAAAAAGACTCTGTAGCTTATATGCAAATACACAACGCGACCTCTAAAAGCTCCTAACATAACCCCTGTTTGGCGTTTCAAACACGGAGTTTAATGCTGACCTACCAAGTTGTGTTAGAAGGTATAAATAGTTTTTGCCACAGAGGGCACAGAGGCCACGGAGAAAAAAGTCAAGAACGATAGGCGACACCCGATGCATCACACTCTGAGTGCTCTGTGTCCTCTGTGGCAAATTCATTGCATGATTTGTTCAAGTGAGAGGTATTGCCTGGGGAGCGTGTTTCAAGACGATGATCGCCGAAAAACCGTGTGGATTTGTGTATAAACAACAGCCTTCCAAGGCCATCGTACAAGTTATGTATTAACAGCAGATAAAGCCCTGGCCCGATAACGTAGTTCCCCATTCCTAACCTATCGCAAATAAAATGCTCACAGTTCTTCTACCAGACGGCAGCGAAAAACAGTTCGACCAACCTTCCACGCCCCACGACGTGGCCGCCGCGATTGGTCCCGGCTTGGCCAAGGCGGCTATTGCGGCGCAAGTCGACGGGCAAACGGTCGGGCTCGATTTTCGCTTGCCCGTGGAGGGCTCCGTCGAATTACGGCTGTTGACGAAAAAAGATGCGGAGTCGCTCGACGTAATTCGGCATTCCTGCGCCCATATTATGGCCCGCGCCGTGATGCGTCTGTTCGATGGCGTGCAATTGGCGTTCGGGCCCACGGTGGAAGGCGGTTTCTACTACGATTTTGATCTGGAACACGCGCTCACCGAGGAAGACTTCCCCAAAATCGAAGCTGAAATGCGCAAGATCATCGCGCTCGACGAGCCGTTCGAACGCCTGGAAACCTCGCGCAAGGAAGCCTTGCAAATCTGCCACGATCTCCACCAGCGGTACAAGGTGGAGCACCTCGAAACCGGTTTGGCGGAGCACAACTCGTTGTCGTTTTATCGGCAGGGCGAGTTTATCGATTTGTGTCGCGGTCCGCACACGCCGCGTCCTAAAACGATCGGCGCTTTCAAATTGCTCTCGGTGGCGGGCGCCTATTGGAAGGGCGACGCCTCCCGCAAGCAGTTGCAGCGTTTGTACGCCACCGCTTTTTTCAATAAGGCCGATTTGAAAGCACACTTGGAAAAAATTGAAGAGGCGAAGAAGCGAGATCATCGCTTACTCGGCAAACAACTCGACCTCTTCACGATCAGCCCGTTGGTTGGTTCGGGGCTCATTCTCTGGCTGCCCAAAGGCGCGCGGGTGCGAGCGAAGCTGGAAAGCTTTATCAAGGATGAATTGGAAGTTCGGGGTTATGAGCCGGTCTACACGCCGAACATCGGCCGCGTGGAGTTGTACGAAACATCGGGCCACTATCCTTATTACGCCGACAGCCAGTTCGCGCCGATTGCCATGGAGCAAGAGGAGCGCTATTTGCTCAAGCCGATGAACTGTCCGCACCATGTGATGATTTATAAAGCACGGCCCAGAAGTTATCGCGATTTGCCGCTGCGTTTGGCGGAGTTCGGTTCAGTGTATCGGTATGAAAAATCGGGTGAACTTTCCGGCCTGACGCGCGTGCGCGGCTTCACGCAAGACGACGCCCACATTTTCTGCACGCCCGACCAAGTGGCCGAGGAGTTTCGCGCCTGCTTGGAAATGACACAATACATTCTGAAAAGTTTGGGGCTCGACGACTACCGCGTGCGGCTCGGCTTTCGCGACCCTTCCAGCGATAAGTATGTCGGCGAGGAAAAAAACTGGGTGCGAGCCGAGGGCGAATTGGTGGAGGTCTGCCAGGGGGTGGGCATCGACGCGACGCAAGAACCCGGCGAAGCCGCCTTCTATGGACCGAAAGCCGATTTCGTCGTCACTGATTGCCTTGGCCGTGAATGGCAGCTAGGCACGGTGCAACTCGATTACAACTTGCCGAGTCCTGAACGGTTCGGTTTGGAATACATCGGCGCCGACAACCAAGCCCACCAGCCGGTCATGATTCACCGCGCGCCGCTGGGCTCCTTCGAGCGGTTCATGGGCGTGTTGATCGAACATTTTGCCGGCGCGTTTCCGTTGTGGCTGGCGCCGGAGCAAATGCGGGTGATGAACGTGACCGAAAGCGCCGAAACCTACGCCCGGCAGGTGGAAATGAAATTGCGGCAGTTAGGGTTCCGGGTTTCGGGCGATTATCGCGGCGAAAAGCTCGGCGCCAAAATTCGCGACGCCCAACTCAGCCTGATTCCCTATATGTTGATCGTGGGAAATCGAGATGTCGAAGCGAACACCGTTTCACTCCGCGACCGCATCGAAGGCGACCTCGGCGCCATGCCGCTGGAGCAAGTAACCGACAAACTATTGAAAGAAGTCGCCGACCGGGTGGTTCGCCAGAAATACACCGGCTCAACCGGCTGGGGCGAGCACGGCGCGAAAAACGGCTATTAAGGCCTTTTGGCGGAATCAGTAGCCGGTTATCAGCAGAAAATCCCGGCATTTCCAAAAAGCCGGGCTTTTATACCGCTCACGGTTGAAAATGGCGCCTTTTTCGTTTGACGGCGAGCCATTGTCAGCCGTGTGAAGTATCGTTGGCCCAGGTCCTGGGAAATCGAAGAAAAAACGGAAAAATAAACCGGCTGGGGGCGATTTGTCGTCGATTTCCAGCCGAAAGAAGCTATACTTTTACCGATTCTACCGGCGGTGCGTTGGAAGCATCGGCCGGATACGCCATTTCATTTTCGAGAAAGGAAAGACAAAATCGACCGAGTTCAGACACGAGTCAACGACCAAATCCGCATTAGTCCCGTACGAGTTGTAAGCCCGGCGGGAGACCAACTGGGAATTCTTCCCACCACCGAGGCGATCGAAAAGGCCAAGGAGCTTAGCCTCGATTTGGTCGAAGTCGCGCCGAATGAGCGGCCTCCGGTTTGCCGAATCATGGATTACGGCAAATACCGCTACGAGCAGAGCCAGAAAAAGAAGAAGAGTCATTCGCATCAGACGAAGACGAAAGAAATTCGGCTCCGCCCCAAAACCGGCGAACACGACATCGACTTCAAAATCAAGAAGGCCATCGGTTTTCTCAAGCAGCGCGATAAGGTTCTCGTCTCGGTGATTTTCCGAGGCCGAGAAAACGCGCATGAGGAAGAAGGCCGGAAAGTGATGCAGGGCGTGGTCGACCAACTGCTGGAGGAAGGTAAGTTGGAATCTCCGCCCTCGAAGCAAGGACGCCGTTTGATTTGCACGATTTCGCCCAGGTAGTTGGCGCCATGCGAACGAGCAGGCGCGCCACTGCATACTTGCAGGGAGAGTCATCATGATACGTAACGTGCTTGCGTGCGCCGTTGTCGCGGCGGGAATGTTCTGGCAGTCGAACGCACCGGGGGCGGAGCCCGACGGCGCTTCGCTGAATGGCGGGCCGCAAAGTGATGGGCCGCTGCATATCGAGTGGGCGAAGAACTACCTCACGATCGATCACCAGCGGTTGGCCGGCCCGATTAGCATCCACTACTTGGAGGCGTATTGTCGGCCGGGTTCGACGGATCGGGAGTGGGGAAAAACAGTCATCAAGCACAAAGCACGCTTGGTCTCGCAAACCGATGCGTCCGGCGGGCGTCAGATCAAACTGGAAGACGTGCTCGCCGACGGTGTGGTGGTGAAGCACACTATTACGGCCTCGCGCGATGCGGTCGCATTCCAACTCACAGCGCACAACCCGACCGACACCGCGTCGGAGGCGCATTGGGCGCAGCCTTGCATTCGCGTCGATAAATTCACCGGAACCACGCGAGACGACGCCCGTGCGTTGGTGCCCGCCTATGCCCGGCAGTCATTCTTAATGCTCGACGGAAAACTCACCATGCTGCCCACCCAGCCTTGGGCCGACAAAGCACGCTATGTTCCGGGGCAGGTTTATTGCCCGGCGGACGTGAACCGAAACGACGTCAACCCTCGCCCCTTGAGTTCGCTCGTTCCCTCCAGCGGACTGTGCGGTTGCTTCTCCAAGGACCATAAGCAAATCATGGCGATTGCCTGGGAGCCGTACCAGGAAGTTTTTCAAGGCGTGATCATCTGCATTCACAACGACTTCCGCATCGGCGGCCTCCAGCCGGGCGAAACCAAGCACATTCGCGGCAAGTTGTATCTGGTCGAGGCCAACGTCGATAAACTGCTGGCGCGCTTCCGCCACGATTTTCCCGAGCAAGCCCCGAAGAAGTAACAGACGCAACTTGCTCGAAGTCGAACCGTTTCATAAAAAAGCCCGGCATTTTGAAAATGGTAATCGTTCGCGGAGGCGCGGGAATTTGCGACAGCAATCCAGCCCACAGCGAATAACCGATATACGGTCACGAAGACGGGAAACGCAGGGCCGCAGAGAGGCAGAGGGCGCAGAGAAGAACGAAAGGCCAGAAAATCAACACTCGGCGATGTTCATCAGCTGTGCGATTACATTGCATCGTCAACTTTAGCCGAGATAATTAGCGCCCGTGCTCCGCGCCTTTGCGTTCTGCGTTCTCTGCGTTGAAATGCTCGCCTGGAAACCGCCGAGCAATGTTTGAACTTCCGCCGGCATTGCGGGAAATTGCGATAACATCCGGCCGACAGATCAAAATCTAAGAATGGTTACTCTTTTTCTTTCGTGCCGTTCGTGTATTTCGTGGTTGTAAAATGACCCCGGCAAAAGGATAAAACAAAAGAATTCACCACGCAGGTTGTTGTAAGGCGAGCGGCGGAAAATAACTTACCCGCACGCAGCGGGAGTCCGAGAATTTTTTTGGGTTTCCGCCTACGCGGGAGTGACCGTTTGCTGATTCACTCGCTTGCG
>QIKY01000275.1 GCA_003233175.1 Planctomycetaceae bacterium
CATCATTCCGTTCCTCGAAACCACGAAAAATTGAGGAAATCATGCCAAACACCCCTTGCCAAAACCTCAGATGTCTCCGGGATAGGATTTCCAGGCGAACGCCGCCGCTTGGATGGCCTTCGTACGTTGTCTCGGTTATGTATAAACAACAGGTTCCCGCCTATGCGGGAATGAGCGTTTGCTGATTCACTCGCTTGCGCTTCGTGCTTGTATTAGGTAAATTTTCATCTGCCGCTCGCGTAAAGGCCTACCGGTGGTGTTCGCTGCGCTCGACCACCGGCTAATGGCTGCCAAGCCCCCGGCTTGATGAGAATTCCATAACACCATTTCACGGATTAGTTTTTGGACAGGTGCTTAGATGTCGGACCAGTCGAGAATCACCTTGCCCGATTCGCCCGATTTCATCACGGCAAAACCTTTTTCGAACTCCGCCGCCGGAAAGCGATGCGTGATGATCGGCGCGATATTGAGCCCCGACTCCAGCATGACCGTCATTTTGTACCACGTTTCATACATTTCACGGCCGTAAATTCCCTTGATGGTGAGCATGTTGAAAACCACGGTGTTCCAGTCGATGGCCATTTCCTCCGACGGAATACCTAGCATCGCGATTTTGCCGCCGTGGCACATATTGGCCAGCATTTCGCGAAAGGCGGCCGCCGCGCCCGACATTTCCAAGCCGACGTCAAAACCTTCCGTCATGCCGAGCTGTTGTTGGATATCGGCCACGCGCTCCTTGCTCACGTTCACCGCGTGCGTGGCGCCCATTTTTTTGGCCAACTCCAAACGGTAAGGATTCACGTCGGTAATGACCACGTGCCGGGCGCCGGCATGACGCGCCACCGCCGCCGCCATCGCGCCAATCGGCCCGGCGCCGGTGATGAGAACGTCTTCACCCAGCACCGGGAACGACAACGCCGTATGCACCGCGTTGCCCAGAGGATCAAAAATCGCCGCGATGTCGTGGTTCACATCGTCATGATGGCGCCACACGTTGGTCATCGGCAACGCCAGATATTCCGCGAAGGCGCCGGGCCGATTCACGCCGATTCCCTTGGTGTGCGCACATAAATGCCGACGACCGGCCAGACAGTTTCGGCAACGACCACAAACCACATGCCCTTCGCCGCTGACCGTCTCTCCCGGAAAGAAGTCGGATACATTCGAGCCCACCTCCACAATGCGGCCGACAAATTCGTGGCCGATCACCAGCGGCGTGGGCACCGTGGCTTGGGCCCATTTATCCCACTGGTAAATATGCAAATCGGTCCCGCAGATTCCCGTCTTCTCCACGCGAATGAGTACATCGTTGATGCCAATTTCCGGCCGGGGCTGTTCTTCCAGCCACAGGCCCTCGCAGGCCTCGCGTTTTACCAATGCTTTCATTGTGGAATCGCCTGAGGACCTGTCCAAAATTGGTTTGCCGATTTTCCGCACAACAACGACCGACCTATCCTACTTCCTTGCCGGCGCCGGCCGCAAGCAACCGACTTTGCGTTCGCGCCACGGCCGATGCCCGCCATGGCATGCATTCCAACATACGCCGCGGCAAAAAAATACTTGATCTATTTGATTCGAGATCGCTAGACTGAACCAAGCAGGCCGCACGACGGAGCACGTATTGTCGTTGGTCGGTCTTTCAGGGGCTTGTGTTGGATCACGGCAACTCTTCAGGGGCTTCTTCCCATTTTTCAGCGCCGCTGTGCGCAAGGAGACATCGATCATGCGCCATTTCATTCTGCCGACAGTTGTCGTGTGTTTGCTTGCGGCCGGTTGCGGTGATCAAGAGAGTTCCACGGCGGCGAGTAAAAGCAAGGCGGCCGGTGAGGATTCGGCCAGCGGCTTGCATGTTGCTCCGCCGCTCATGCATGAAAACCTCACGATCTTCCCGGTGGTGTCGCGGGTGTCGAAAACGGCCGACCGTTTCATCACGCTCGACGAAGGCCTCCAGGCCGGCTCCGTCGAGATTCTCGAAATGAACGCCGCCGCCGTAACGCCGAACGACGATCCTTTCGGCGAGCGCGACCCGACCGAACAAAATTCAGTCGACGTTGCACAAGCGGCGCCGCGGCAGGCCGTTTCGCCATTTCTGAATCTGGGCGGGCAGATGGCCGGCATGGGCGTGGGGAATGAAGTCAACCGTTTGGTGGTTATCAACAATAGCGATAAACCGCTCTATCTGATGCCCGGCGAGGTCATTATCGGCGGTGATCAAGACCGAACCATTGGGAGCGAACTGGTCATTCCGTCCGGCGGAAAGCCCATGCCCATTGACGTTTTTTGCGTGGAGCACGGCCGTTGGGGAAGACGTTCCACCGCCGAAACGGTTGCACTCTTGGGTGACGAAAACATGAATCAGGAGGGGGCGAACGGATCAGGCTATTTGTCGCTCGTGGTTTCGCAGTCACAAAGCCTGGAAACATCGGCCCAAGAAGCGGGACGCGGCAAATTCGTCGGCAGCGCCGGGCATCTTAGCAAGAAAGCCCGCTTGGCGGTGGTGGCCGCGCGGAGTCAGGAACAGGTTTGGAGCGAAGTCGGGAAGATGAATGCGCTCAATAATGTCCAGCCCGCCAGCGGCGCATTCACCGCCAACTACGCCGATGCTCAAGCGCTCGCTTGGAGCCTTATGTTAAAGAGCTTCATGGTTTGGCGGAGGACGTTGAGAATGTCGTCGGCGTCATTGTTGTGATCGACGGTGAGATTCAAACCATGGACGTGTTCGAATCGACGCCGTTGTTCCGTAAGCTTTGGCCGAAGTTGCTCAAGAGCTACGCACTCGACGCGGCAAACGCGGCCACCGAAGGCGATCCGACGGCGTGTCCGCGGGAGGCGGCGGCTGCTTTTCTCGCCGAAGCATTTCAGGCTGAGGTCGAAAATTCTTCGACGGAAAAAGGCATCGCCATCACGCGGAGGAAGTCGGACCGCATCCTCTCGTTCAGCGCCTCCGATTCAGACGCTTCCGGTGCAAGGGGCGGTTTCGGCGGCGCCTTCCATACGTCCGCTTTCTCGAAGTAGCGGCTTGCCGGCGAAAAACCAAACAACAAAAGGCGCCCAGATTAAAAAATCAGGGCGCCTATTTGTTTGGTTCGCTCAAGTTCGGCCTGAGGCCGCAGTGCAATTAAAGTGACTTAGCTGGCGTTGTCGTTGTCCAAGGCGAGCGGAATCGCGATGGCCGCGGCCACAATACCGCCCAAAACCCAGGGGTTCGCCAACATACCCAACATACCACCGCCGCTCTGACCAAGAACAACATCGCCGCCATTGACCAGGAGAACTGAGTCGCGGGCCGCGGGTGGCGCCGTTTCGGGCGTCCACAAACGGTAAACCGATTTCGTGGCGCTGGTTTCGATTTGATGGACGCCCGTTCGCAAGCCGTTGATCGCAAAACGACCTTGGTCATCGGTACTCGCAGTGGCTACAACTTCGCCGTTCTGCAAAACTCGCACAACTTGCCCAGCTTGAGCAGCCGCTTGCTGGTCAACAACCTTGCCTTGCAACACGCCGCCTTTTGCCAAGGCGATGTCGCGGGCGCTACCGGCGGGAGGCGCGGCAAAGGCCAACTGCGGGGCCATCATTCCGACCACGGCCAACGCCACGGCGAATTTTTGCAGCATTCTAAACTTTTTCATCTTTGTCACTCCGTTTGAGATTGGGCGGCGTCTCGACAACAACCTGTGCAATTGGGAACCAAAAAGTGTATTAGGTGTGGAACATCAGGGTATCCGTCATGTGGTATCGGCCTGTTGTTTGTCGAACTCAAGAAAATCGGTGTAAAAAACCGCGGTTCTTCCGGTTCAGCTTTCCAAGCGATTCCCAGCCGATTATGATCAATCGATGGTGGAATGGGCTCGCCTGTTGACCGAACTGAGAACAATCATTCCTAAGAGCTCCTAACATAACCCCTGTTTGGCGTTTCAAACGCGGAATTTGATGCTGCCCCACCAAGTTGTGTTAGAAGGTATAAAGGTGTCTTTATGTTGTGTCGCTTTGCTCCGCTGCTGGTTTGTTTTTTGTTGACGCCCGCCTCCTTGTTCGGCGCCGACAAACAGCCCGCTTCCGGCAAGCAGGCGGATCGGCTGATCGCCGCCGCCGCCAAGGGCGACCAAAATACCGTCGACGCGCTGCTCGATGCGGGCGTCGCAGTCGATCAAACGCACCGGTCGGGTGTCACGGCGTTGCATGCGGCGCGGGTGAACGGCCGAATCGCCATGGCCAAACACTTGATCGAACGCGGCGCCGACGCCGCTCGCCAACCGCCCGCCTGGCAAACCATTGTCGAGAAACGCATTCAGAGTATGTTGCCGGAGTCGTCGCCGGGCGTTGTTATTCTGGTGGCTCGAAATGGCGAAATCGAGTATCAGGCGGGCTTCGGCTTTGCCTCGCTTTCAGACGATGTTCCGGCGGCGCGGCAAACCAAATTTCGCATCGGCTCGGTCACCAAGCAGTTCACCGCGTCGGCGATACTGAAGTTGCAGGAAGAGGGGAAGCTGAGCGTTTCGGACACGCTCGCCAAATATTTCCCCGACTTTCCCCGGGGCGACGAAGTTAGGTTGCATCATCTTTTGACACACACCTCGGGCATTCACAGCTACACCAGCAAACCGAATTTCATACGCGATGTCGGTTCGCGGATCACGGCCGACGCCCTCATCGCGTCGTTCCAAGACGACCCCTACGATTTCGACCCGGGAACCGCCTGGTCTTATAACAACTCGGGCTATTTTTTGTTGGGGGAAATTGTAGCAAAGGTTTCGGGAAAGAGCCTGGGAGAATATCTGACCGATACGTTTTTTACGCGTTTGAATATGCACGATACCGGCATGCACGATGGTCGAAAAATACTGAAGCACGAAGCGTTGGGCTACTCCTGGGAGGAGAACCAGCTTGTCAAGGCATTGAATTGGAACATGAGCCGCGCCGGCGGCGCAGGCGCGCTCTATTCGACCGTCGGCGACCTGCAGCGTTGGAACCAAGCGCTCTTTGGCGGCCAGGTGCTCAGCGCCGATTCTCTCAAAAAGGCTTTTCAAGTTGTGGACGTTTCAAAATCGGCCGGCATGCCGTACGGCTACGGTTGGACGATCTCGAAGCAACGAGGCTTGAAAACAATCGGCCATGGCGGCGGTTTGAACGGATTTCTTAGCCACTTGGTTCGCTTTCCCGACCAGAATCTGACCATAGTTGTGTTGGTGAATGCGTCGGCGCCGCCGCCCGGTTTGAACCCCGGCGGCATTTCGTCAAGAATCGCCCAGTATATTTTGTGGGAGGAAATGGACCCCGCCCCGACCCACACTATTGACGCCAGCGTGACCGCAAAAGACATGGCGCCGCTGGTCGGCGATTACGACTACGGCAGCGCCGTGCTCACCGTTACCCAAGACGGACGGCGGCTGTTTGCACAAATGTCGGGCCAGCCGAAGGCCGAGATCTTTCCCAGGTCGAAGACCGAATACTTCTGGAAGGTCGTGGATGCACAAGTGACGTTTGAATTCGACGACAAAAACCAAGTCGTGCGCGCGATTCATCAACAGAATGGCGCCATGATCAAAGCGCCGCGAATGAAAACGCGGAAGGTCGTGACGGTGGAGCCGAAACTGCTCGATGCGTACGTAGGCAAGTACGACTACGGCGCCAAGACCGTCGTGCTTACAGTCACCCGCGAAGGCAAACATCTTTTCGCCCAGTTGACCGGCCAACCAAAATTCGAGATTTTCCCGAAATCTGAAAACGAGTTCTTTTGGAAGATCGTGCCGGCTGAAGTCACGTTTGTCAAAGACGACAACGGCCAAGTCATCAAGGCGGTGCATAGGCAAGCGGGAAAAACGATCAACGCGCCGAAATTGGAATGAAAATGATAATGATGACAATGATAACGAACCGACGGTTCGTCCGTTTCCAGCTTCTGATCGTCGCCGCCTGTTTTGTAACGCCGTCGGCTTTGGCGGCGGCTGATACCAACCGCCATGCTTGGAAGGCGGGCGCGGCCGCCGTTGTGATTACGCCCGAAACGCCGATGTGGATGGGCGGCTATGGCTCTCGCAATAAACCCTCCGAAGGAAAAATCCACGATCTACACGCCAAGGCGCTGGTGGTGCAGGATGTTCGGGGAAACCGCCTGGCAATTGTGACAACCGATCTTGTCAAGATTCCGAGAACACTGCGCGACGAGGTTGCGGCCGCGATCAACAGCAAGTACGAAATTGGCCCCGAAGCGTTGTTGCTGAACTGCTCGCATACGCATAGCGGGCCGCTTGTACTTTCCAACCGGCGTACGTCGATCTATCAGATCAACGACAAACAGGCGGAAATCGCCGAAGCGTACTATCGAACTCTGAAGTTCAAGCTACTGGAGGTTGTCGGGCAAGCGATCAAAAAAATGGCGCCGGCCCGCCTTTCTTACACGCATGCACGAGCGGGGTTTGCCATGAACCGTCGCCTGCCGACGCAGGCGGGCTACCTGAATCGTGCGAATCCTGATGGGCCGGTCGACCATGATGTTCCCGTGTTGAAAGTTGAAGGAGAGGACGGAAAGCTTCACGCGATTTTATTCGGCTACGCCTGTCACGCCACGACGCTTGGCATCTACAAGTTCTGCGGCGACTATCCCGGTTTCGCTCAGGCATATCTTGAGGAGGAGCATCCTGGCGTTACTGCTTTGTTCGTCGCTGGCTGCGGCGGCGACCAGAACCCTTATCCCCGACACGGCGACCGCGCCTTGGAGTACTGCCGGCGGCATGGGCGAACCCTGGCGACCGCTGTCGAGGCGGCGCTTGCCGCGAAGCCCAAGCCCATTCAGGGCGGATTGGCGGTCGCAATGAAAGAGGTTCGGCTGGAGTTCGCGCCGCCGCCGACGCGCGGCGCCTTGCTGAAAATGGCTGAATCAAGGAACCGGTACGAACGTCACCACGCCAATTTGTTGTTAGACGAATTGAATCGCAACGGTAAAATTCGCGACAGCTATCCGTATCTTGTGCAGGTCGTGCAGTTCGGCGGCGAACTGACCCTGATTGCCCTGAGCGGCGAGACGGTAGTGGACTATTCATTGCGTCTGAAACAAAACTTTGGCAGCCGCGCGAATGCTGTCTGGGTGGCTGGTTATTCGAACGATGTGTTCAGTTACGTCCCCTCGCGACGCGTGTTGGAGGAAGGCGGTTACGAGGCCGTGCGAGCGATTTCGATGGGGGCTCTACCGGGGCCGTTCGCCCCGTCTGTCGAAAAGCGAATCATCGACGCCGCGCATCAACTGGTTTCACAGGTGCGAGAGCAAGCGAACTGAGCAAAAAAACATTTGTAAAATTAAATCGCTCACTGTTGAAAATGCCGCGTTTTTCGTTTGATGGCAAGCCATTGTTAGCCGTGTGAAGAATAAACGCAACAACTGCTAACCTATTCTTTCGCGGATTCCAGGCGAGCACGAATCTATTGCCCCATGCGATTCGCTAGGGGTATAATCAAGAGCCTCCCGCCGATCCTCCCTCAATCTTCTACCAATAAGCGTGGCGTTTCATGGGCAACTCCTATCGGCCAACGCGCCGCTGCGTCCTGCAAGCTGGGTGTTCGTCTGTTTTAGGGCTTGGTTTGCCCGCGTTGCTGGCCGCCCGAAGCCGGGCGCCGGCGAAAGAACCACAAGTGAAATCGGTGGTGCTGGTGTTCTTGAGCGGCGGCGCCAGCCACATCGACACGTTCGATCCGAAACCCGAAGCGACCGAAACACGCGGCGAATTCCAAACCATCAAAACCCGCATTCCTGGTGTGGCCTTCACCGAACATCTGCCGCTTTTGGCCGATCGCGCCAACAAACTCGCCATCGTTCGCAGCATGGCGCATCGCGATAACCGGCACCTCTCCGGCACGCACAACACGCTCACCGGCGCCATCCAGCCGTTTCGCGGAGACTCCAACGAAGACAAACAACTGAATCGTGGCGATTGGCCTTGTTACGGCGCGGCGATCGCGCATTTGCGACCGCGAAACAGTGTCGCTCCAAGCAGTGGCGCTCCAAGCAGTGGCGGTCTAAGCCAGGTTACCGCTGCGAATCCCTTGATCGAGGGCTCTCTGGTTTGGCCCGGCCAGCACGCCGGCATTCTGGGTGCGAAGTATGATCCTCTCGTTTTGAAGGACGACCCCAACCAGGCCGATTTCAAAGTGAGCGGGTTGGCTCTGTCGAGCGGTCTGAGTATTAGCCGCCTCGATCACCGGCGCGAACTGTTGCGTGAGTTGAATCGTCAGAAATCGAGTCTCGACGCCATGGCCCAGCGCCGCCAATTCACCGATCAGCAAAACGCCGCCTACTCCATGCTGACTTCGCCATCGCTCACCAACGCGTTCAACATCCAGAGCGAATCTAGCGAAAATCGCGACCGCTACGGACGCAACACGCTCGGCCAAACCCTCCTGCTGGCCCGGCGGCTGGTCGAGATCGAAACCCCCGTGATTCAATGCAACATGGGCCGCGTGCAAACCTGGGACACCCACACCGCTAACTTCCCCAAACTCAAGGACCGCTTGTTGCCGCAAGTCGATCAAGGCGTCAGCGCGCTGTTAGACGACCTGCAAGATCGGGGGCTGCTGGACCAAACCCTCGTGATCATGGTGGGCGAATTCGGCCGCACGCCGAATATTTCCACACTGCCGAACACCGCGTCGGTGGGGCGGGGCCATTGGGCCTGGTGTTACACCGCCGTGTTTGCCGGAGGCGGTGTTGTGGGCGGGCAAGTGATTGGCAAGTCGGACCACATCGGCGCTTACCCGCTCTCGACGCCTTACCATCCTAACGATTTGGGCGCCACCATTTATCACGCTTTGGGCGTCGACCCCGCTTCGATGTTGCACGACCGCTTTAATCGGCCGATTCACTTAAACCAAGGCTCGGTGATGGATGTTCTTTACAGCGGCGCGGAAGCGTAAGGAGGGGGTGATTCTTTATTGACGCCCGATTCCTGCCGTCAATCGAAGCAGGCATGGCGTTCGTTACACGTAAGAGTGCGCTGTAAGGCGAGCGGTCGAGCGGAGCGACGCCGCGTGCGTTGGGCACGATTGAGAGATTGAAGGCCAGCGTCCTTTACTTTGCCGTAGAACCAAGGAAGCAAACGACCAAGGTCCGACGCCCACTGAAAAATAACAATTGCTCCATCCCTTCTTTGCCTATGCAAATCAGGCAATGATTTCTCGAACGCTCTTTACCCCCGGGGCGCCCAACCACCCATGGCTATTCCCTTCCAC
>QIKY01000050.1 GCA_003233175.1 Planctomycetaceae bacterium
CAAGCGGCGCAATTCCTCCAACGCACGCTCCATCTGCTTGCCGTACTCCAAAAGCAACACGCGTTGGAACCACAGGTCTGGATAATCATGCACGTCCGCCACGACGCGATCAAGCCATTGATCGACCGCCAACGCCACTTCAATGGTTGGCTCGAAATCAGTCAGCATGTCGGTGGTGGCGTGGGCGAACCAGTACGCCGCGCCGGGCGGGTGGTCGGGCAGCAGACTCGCCACGTCTGGCTGTTCTTGGTTGGGGTTATCGGGAAGCAACAGCCGGCACGCCAACAGCCGCGCGGCTTCATGCCATTGCAACTGCCCCGCCTGTTCCAGTTCGAGCGCGCGCGCCAAGGCGGCCGGGCGACGAGCATCGTCTGGCTGCCACACCAAATTAAGAAGGGCCTCTTTTTCTTCAGGCAACTCTGTTTCTTCAGGCAACTCTGTTTCTTCGGGCAACTCTGTTTCCAGCGGTTGCTCTGGCGATGTTTTCGTTTCCGTATCCGCTTCCGATTCCGCAGTTTCGTTTTTCGATTCGTCTGCTTCGGTAAAGATCGCGGGGAGCATTTTGCGAGCTTCGGCCAAGAGCGTCGCGGCGAGGTCGTCGCGGCTTTGGTAGCCGTACCATTCGAGCAAACTGATATACCCGCTGGGATGACGCGGGAACCAAGCAATGGCCTCGCGCGCGGCCTGTTCGTAGGCTTTGCCGTCGGGCCCATCTTGCAACGCGGTGGCGCGGCCCCACAACAGGCGTTTGTCGTCGGGGTCGTCGGCGAGCAACGCATCAAACTCTTCCAGATACTCCGCGAACGTCAACCGGTTGGCGGACCGGTTGAGCGATTTTTCCCGCAACGACATCCTTAATGGCTCCAGTTCGACGGCCCGATCCAGCGCGTTTCGGCTGGCCTCTTGGGCGCCCAATTCCGCCAGCACGTCGCTTCGCAACTCCCAAAAATGAGACACCCCGCCGCCGCTGAGCAGCATTTTATCGAGCAGCTCGCGGGCGTCGGTCCATTGGCCATCGGCCATGAGTTTGAGCAATCGCAGATACCGCCTGGCCCCCACGCCGAAATTGTTTTCAGCGTCTGCGTCGAGCAATTTTTCCAGCACGCCTTGTGCGTCGTCGGGGCCGAGCGACATCACGGCCCGAAAACGGGCGAAGGTGTTGGCTTGTTCGTCGTTGGCGATGGCCTGCATGCGTTCGGCGAAGTGCATTGGCGAAATCGCTACATTGATCGCATAACCGTCGCGCACGACGGCCGCTTTGGAATCGTCGGCAATGCGCGCGTATGCGGCTTCGGCTTCCGCCACCTCCCCCAACGCGACCGCCTGCGCCAAATCGACCAGCGCGGCGCACTCATCAGACCGCCACGTTTCGGCCAGCGCCAAACATTCCGTCTGCTCCGCATCGATCACCGCAAACAGGCCTTGGTGCAATTCGTAACGGAGCAGGGCCATTTCCCAAGGCCAGGCCGCCGGCGCCCAATGCGCCGGGTCGCGCACGTAAACCGTTTCCAGGTCGTCGTTGTAGCCGGCCAGCACTTCCACATGGCTATTGAAAGGACCCTCCAAGACACCGATCAACGGCACGTTCTTGTCGAGCAGCGCGACCACGCCCTCTCGCTCCAGGCGGATCGGAACGAGGCGAAATCCATGCTCTTCGACCCATCGCCGCATGCGCCACAAAGGCGTTCCCTCGCGGCCGTGCATCTCCTGAAACATGGTGTCAGGATCGAACCGCCGCCCCTGCGGGTAGACCGCCATCGCGACGGTGGTCGGCACGCACTGGTTTTTATTTTGGGCCACCAGCGGCAGCGGAATAAAGCAGTGCCGCCCATTGCCGTCTGCGGGAATTTCCGGCAAGGCAAAACGCTTCTCCTTTCCAGCCACCAGATGCCGAGCGGCTTCGTGCTCGCCCAATTCGACCAACAGAATACACAACGTTCGTGTGACCCACTGGAGGAAGTCGGCCTGCGGCCAGTGAACGAGAATGGCCTCCATTTTTTCGCGAGCTTGCTCGAATTCTCCGAGCGACATCGCCAGCATGGCGGCCGAAATATCGGTGGTGGCTTCTTCGTGGCCGCGGCGTTGGGTTTCCGCGATTTGCGACAGGGCTTCTTCGAGTTGGCCTCGCGCCAACAGGCAGTTTGTCAGGTAGGCCCGGGCGCGGGTCCAATCGGGAGCGGCGTCGACACAACGCCGCGCCAAATCGATGGCGTTGTCCCATTGCTGCATTCCCTCGTTGGCGCACGAACGGCTGTACAACGCCAACGCCGAATCGACTCCGGGCTCCTTGCCCGCGGCTTCCAGCCAACGGCGGCACGAAGCATCAAAGCCGGCCGCGCCATACACGTTGGCAAGCTCCGTGCTCCACAAAGCGCGGTGCGTTGTTCCCAGCGTTGATTCGCACGCTTCGAGGAACTCGATTCCCTCAATGAACCTGCCGCGCGTCAGCAGCACGCGAGCATGATAAAGCCGCACGATGGGATCGGCGGGAAACGCGGCCAAGGCCATTCGGACCAACGCCATGTACGTTTTATGCGCCGAGCAAGCCCGCGCGATCTCAACATTCAAAATGTAATCGTTGGCCCGATCCAGGCGCCGCGCTGCTCGCAATCCGTTGGCTGCATCCCACGCCTTGCGGCACTGCCCCGCCAGGAAAAGATCTCGCACCGGCGCCCAATCGGGCGACACTTCCGGAACCGACGTGCGAAGCTCAAACAACATATGAACACCACTCTCTTGATTGATACCACGGCAACTGCGGGCATTCTATCAAATGATTCGTCGTTTGCTCGCGTTTCGTCGATAAGTCGGCCTATTGGTGATCACGGGTTTGGTTGCGGCTGCCAGCCGCGACAAGCGTTCCTCCTTGGCGCGCGGTAAAATCTTTTCCGCCGTTCGCCTTGGGAATCGCCCTGAAATAAGTTGCCGGTTGTAGTTCAGAAAAGCCCGGCATTTTCAAAATACCGGGCTTTTAATTCGGCATGTAAATTCAGGACAGTTCCGAATGGCGCTTAATCCGCCGTAAGATAGAAACAGGCAGTCCGCCAACTTCTTGCGGCTATTTGCGTGGGCGTATCGCGGCTATGATTTCACGCCATACCGGCTTGCACTTCTCCTTGGCGTTACCCTTCTTCCATAGCCGCATCACATCGGCAAACGACACGTAGACCGCCGTCGGAAAGGAATACGTCGATGCGATTGCCTTCAGCCACAACGGATCGTCCCGCCCAACGGCGACGCCCACAATGGCCGGGTTCTCAGGATCCTCGTTTTCTTCGGGAAAATACACCGCCCGCAAACCGCCACGGGCTACCAAACGACTTACCGCCATGCGGCTCACGCCCAACATCACCGACGCTTGCGCCTGTGTTACCAGCCCATCGGGAAACTTCTCTATCGACTTGGCATACCACGCCAACATCGCCGCGCCGAATTCTTCGTCCGACGTTTTTGTGCTTTTCTTTGCCATCTCTTCGCGACCCTTGCCTGACCTTAAACGCCTTCGTTACTAAGAAGGATTCACAATACGTTACGCATGTAACAAGTCAAGCGCCTTGGCGCATTTATATTGGATGCATTCCTCGAAGGCTCTAGGCGACTAATCTCGTCACTATCTTGCAGGTTGATAAGCTCGCGGGCGGCGCGCATACTATGCCATTGACGGGAATGGTCTTGCAATTGGGCGCGCCCTTTGCTCGGTGGATCGCAGTCATTCTTCACGTCTGTGAAACAACACACCGTTTGTATTTGCCGCTTCGCGTAGGTTGAACATGCCAAGATTCGGTTGCTTGTTGCCGCAAGCCCGAATAGTACAGGGCGTCGTCTAGTACGACTCGGTGTCTTTTGTTCGCCGCCCATCTTGAATTCCCGCTTGTATAAAACGAGAATAGGCAACTAAGAACATGGCGGGCATGATTATATGGGCGTATTTTAAAAGCCGATTCAGAGAGGGCGGGGCTCCATTCGCTCCGCATTTTTCTGTGCATTTGACTTATTACCTTCTAACACAACTTAGTAGGTCGGCATCAAACTCCGTGTTTGAAACGCCAAACAGGGATTATGTTAGGAGCTCTTAGTCTTAGGACTCATCCAGAATTAACTTGCCGAATTAAAAGCCCGGCATTTTCAAGAAGCCGGGCTTTTTTTAGTGACAACCGGTAACTTATTTACGGACGAGGCCTTAGCTGGAGTTTCTCCCTCCCCGTTTTGAAATACGCACATCCTACCGTGGTTGCAACTCATCGTCTTTTTTCGTTCAGGTTTTCTTTTATCCTTACAGCCAATACCACACGAACGGCAGGTCTCTATGCGAATACGTGCTCGTAAATCTCGCAAAGCTCGCATTTTGAAACGAAACCGATGGCAACTCTCATGTGAGTTGCTGGAGGAAAGGCGAATGCTGGCCAACGATTGGCAGAACGCCTTACTGCCGGCCGATGTTGACAATTCGGGTTTCGTGTCGACCGATGATCTGTTGACGATCATCAACGACTTGCGCCGAAACGGAATTCAACGTCCCTTGGGAGCAGCGAACGGCCTGCCGCCGTTTATCGACGTGAATGGCGACAACATTGCCGGCATCGGCGACTTGCTAGGCGTGATCAGTGAATTACGGCGCGGTAGCGGAACTCTGGCGCCGGTCCTCTCGGCCGGGTTGGCCAACGACTCCGCGCCTGGAAGCGGAGTCAATAACGATGGAATCACCAACGATGCCGCCATCTCTGGTCGGATCAGCGAGAACCTATTGACCGGTTCGCGTTTGCTGTCTCGTTTGGACAACGGCCCTTGGACACAACTCTTGCTCGACGCCAGCGGTCGATTTCAACTCGACTCCTTGCCGCAAGATGGCTCAGCCGATGGCGACCATACCCTCCGCTTAGTGGCTCAGACTTTTGGCGGCGGTTTTACGATTGAAGATATCGCTTTCACGCTCGATTCCGTCGCGCCGACAATCGTCTCGGCTCCCACAGGATTGTTTTCAGACACATTCAATTCAATCTCGGTTTTATTCAGCGAACCCGCGTTCGCCGCGCCCGCGACTGATTACCTATTACAGTTCAAGGGCGGGTCGAATGATGGAGTGCAAGTGCCGATCGGCAATCTGTTCGCCGGCGTGAATGATCCGAACGAGGTGCGTCTGGATCTCACGGATCAACTCGGCGACGCAACATTCGAGTTGACGGTGAATACGTCGGACGCCGCCGGCAATCCCGTCAACGGCCTCGCCGTATTCGAATTTACCATCAACGATCTTCCTCGCATTGCATCGCTCTCACCGGCTGGCGGCGAGGAAATGGTCAATGTCTCGCGAGAGACGATTGTGCGGTTCGACGAAGCAATCGATCCAGCCACGATCACCGACAATTCGTTCTTTTTGATCGCCAATGGCGAGCGCGTCGCTGGTCGGGTTGTTGTCTCGAGCACCGAACGGTTCGCCACTTTTTTCTATGACGCCCCATTGCCGCCCGCAACGGAGGTTCGGGTCGTGGTCGATGGCGACCTCATTGTTAGCCGCGATGGCCGCCAACTCGATGCTGATGACGACGGCCAAGCGGGTGGCATGCTCACCGCCGACTTCCGCACATTGCCGCTCACGCAGATTCCCGGTACGGAGCTGTTTGGCTTCGTCAAAGATTCCCAAACCGGCGCGCCTATTGCAGGCGTAACGATTTCCCTGCAGGCCTTCCCCGAAGTATTCGGTACAACAGACGAAACCGGATTTTTTGAACTGGGAACACAGGACCTTAACGGCGATGGCCTAGGCGATGGCCTGCCCGCCCCTGAGTTCTTCGCGTACATCGATGGCTCGACGGCTGTCACGGCGGACGGACTCAAATACGCCAGTCTTGGCAAGCCGTTTCGTTCCACTCCGGGTGAACGTGAACAACTCAACATGGCCGGCGAGCCGTTCGACATCTTTTTACCGTCAATCGCGGCGGACGCCATGGTCTCGATCACACCAGGCGACGACACCCAGGTTGGCTTTGGACCGAGCGACCTGGCGATGCTTCAGGAAATGTTTCCCGATGCAGATCCCGCGGCGTTCTCCACCATGCAGGTGATGATCCCAAACGGTTCGGCGGTCAACGACGCTGGCCAGCCAGCCACCGAGGCGTTTGTGGTTCCGGTCGATCCTAACTTTCTGCCCGCCCCTCTGCCGCCGAATCTCAATCCTTCGTTAGTGGTTTCCATTCAAACGCCGGGCGCCACGAATTTTGACACGCCAGCCCCGATCACGTTTCCCAACCTGGACGGCCTTGCCCCCGGTGAGAAGACGTTGTTGTTTAGTTTCGACCACGACAAGGGCGAGTTCGTCGTCAACGGCACTGCAACCGTCAGCGCCGACGGCTTGAGCATCGTCAGCGACGCAGGCGTTGGCGTCAACGCGCCCGGGTGGCACTTCGTGCAGTCGGGGACGACCGTTAAAGGCGCCGCGACCGCCGAAAACATGAGTGGATCCAACGACCCTCAAGAGAACACCGTCCCCCCGGAACGAGTCAAGTACACCGCCGGTGTTGAGATCATTGTTGACGCGGGGATTTCCGCCGGCATACGTAGCAATTTACAGGTTCCTGCGTTCATTACACGACAGTTAGGCAACGCATTTAAAGACCTTGATCTGAACTTTTCTCTAGACGTCCCGGATCCGCCGCTGATGTTCCCAGACGACGAAGTTGATGGTAAGCCGCCTTTCGAATTTCAAGATTCGTTTTCATTCATGCGCGAATTCAGTAATCGAGGTATTACAGACCGAATCCTTGATGGTCTTCAATTCAACCAGTCAATCGCCAGCGCCAAAATCGAATTCGAAATCACTGCAGGAGCGGAATTGTCGCTCTCTTTAATTGCGGCGATAGATACGAAGCGACTAACTCTTCGAGGAAAGGCAAAGCTTGGCGTTGAGGCCACCGCCCGAATCACGGAAATAAAATCACCGCTTTGTAAAATTGGCTCCGGGATTGGAGACACGATCTGCCGAGACCGTGAATTTAGCGTTCCGCTTTTCGGCATTCCGGAGTTCGATATTCCTACAACCACATTCACCTTGCCATTTAGCAATAAAGAGTCGCAACTCGTAAAGTTTCAATTACAGGCAGAGGCATTTGTCAGTGCAACCGCGACGTTGGACATCCGGGCGTTTCTTGAGCGGAATGAAATTCCCAACGCAGCAGGAAGTATTGCAGCAGGAAACTTTGTTGCTGCTGGAAATCTTGAAAGTGATGCGGCGCCAAAGCAGTCTAATGACGCGATCATGGCTACATTGGAGGCAGATACGCTTCTCGACATCACGGATGTGGTCGCGATCTCAGATGGAGCCGCTTCAACCGAAAACGCGTTTTATCGGTTCGTGACCGAAAGCGGTCTAGAGATTGCCGGACGCACCAACGCGCTTGGCGAGTTTGACGCCATTCTACCATCAAATACCGCCTACGAGATTTACATTTACGAACCCCTTACGAACCGTATTGGGTTCGGGTCGGGTCGAACGGAGGCAGACGGATCAGTCGCAAAGCTGAATGTGTCGCTGTCGCAACTGGGGGGATGGGATAGCGATCAAGACGGTCTTCCAACACTGGGCGAATTCGTTGTTGGAACAAGCGACGCCAATCCCGACACCGATGGCGATGGCATCTCCGACTTCGCCGAAATCCAACAAGGGCTTGATCCACTTGGCGGGCGGGCGTTTCCGACCGGTGTGATTGCCAGTCTGCCGCTGATGGGAACCGCGAATGAGGTCGTCGTTGAAGGCTCCACGCTCAATGCCCAACAGCAAACCGCCTATGTGGCCACCGGTTCGCATGGGCTGGCGATTGTCGACGTCTCGCAGTTCAACAACCCGATTGTGCTCGGGCAGCTTGATCTGACCGGCGATGCGACCGATGTGGCGGTCGATTCTGCGCGGCAACTCGCTGTCGTGGCGACCAACTCCGGCGGATTACAGATCGTCGACGTTTCCGATCCGATGCTGCCGACGTTATCTCGCGTCATCGAAGGCAGGTTCAACCGTGTGGAAGTTTTGGATGGAATCGCCTACGCCTCTCGCGGCGATACGCTCGTCGCCCTCGATCTACTCTCCGGCGAATTGCTGGCCAGTGTCAAGTCGCCCGGCGCCGGCAGCATCACTGACGTGGCCCTCGCTGATCAAACGCTTTACACGATGGATGACCGGAAGACGTTACAGGTCATCGATATCATTCCCTCTGGGTTAAGGGCGCGGGGCAGTGTGGCGTTGCCAAACGGCGGCGGACGCCTGTTCGTGGGCGGTGGAATCGCATACGCCGCTGCAGCCGACACAACACTGGGGGGGGTCGCCACGGCAGACGTCTCTGACCCCGACAATCCCGTAGTTCTCAGCGGGAGCGACGCCCCCGCAGCAAGTGCTCCGGGCCAGGCGGTTGTCACTAATGGATCAGGACTTGGTCTGTTGGTGGGCCAAGCCAAACGCGCCACTGGAGATCCCTCCTCGCTGACGCTGCTCGACGTCTCCGATCCAACCAATACGTATGCCTTTCTCACGCGAATTGATCTGACCAATCCCCCAACCAGTATCGCCGTGGCGAGCGGCATTGGTTTTGTCACGGACGCCGCCGGTTTGCAAGTCATCAACTACCTGCCGTTTGACAACCAGGGGCAGGCCCCCACTGTTTTGATCAACGCCAACGTGTTCGATGCAGACCCCGCCACTGCTGGAATTCAAGTGCAAGAGGGAACCACGATTCCCGTCGCGACAACGGTCACCGACGACGTGCAGGTTCGCAACGTCGAACTGCTGGTGGACGGTCAGGTAGTGCGGAACGATGTTTCCTTCCCGTTTGAATTAACGAGCACGGCGCCTTTGCTGGCCACGGGTGATTTGAGCCGTGATATCCTGATTCAGGTTCGCGCGACCGACACCGGTGGCAACGCAACTCTCTCCGACGCGATAACCATCACCATTTTACCGGACATATTCGCTCCGTCGGTTGAACGGGTAACGCCCTCCGACGGGGCAGTACGACTCGAGGGCCACGAAACGGTGCGAGTGACGTTCTCCGAAGCGGTTGACGTGTTGGCAATCAGTGTCGACACATTCCAGCTTGTGGCCAACTCCACCGGGCAGGTGCTTACGCCGATCGAAATCCAATCGCGGTCGAACGACCGCCAGTTGCTGGCGATCTTTGCTCCGCTGCCCGTTGACACATTCACGCTCACCATCGACGGCTCCGTGGTGGCCGACCGTGCGGGCAATGTGCTCGGGGCGGATTTCGTATCTACGTTCACAACGATTGAAGACGTTGACCCAGGCAGCACGCTGGGCGACGCCACCAACCTGGGCGTGCTTGACGCGCCTGTCCAGCTTCAAGAGTCGATCGGAATTCCCGACATTGCGGGCAATCCAGATCCGGTCGATGTTTATCGTTTCACGGTGAATGAAGCCCGTACGCTGACCATCGATTTGACGGGCCGTAGCGACAGGGCCGAAGTGTTTTTGGTGACCGACCGCAACGGAAACGGCGAGTTCGACTTCTTCGAGGGCGTGCGGCGGGCGACCGGTTTCGGCGTCGAAGATATCGGCTTCACGGCGCCGGTCAGTCCCGGCGAATACTTTGTTTGGATCAGGCCGCGATTCGGAAACGACCGCACTGAATACACGCTCACGCTGACCAGCACGCTGTTGCCGCAGAATCCGGTGGCCGACCCGGGCGAAACGCTGGCCACGGCCTTCGACATTGGAA
>QIKY01000430.1 GCA_003233175.1 Planctomycetaceae bacterium
TGGATTTGGCAATGCTTGCTCTGGAAGCTGTCGACAAACTGCACCATTTCTTGAGGACTGAAAAGAAACCCGTTGGCGAAAATGTTTTCGATATTGAGCGACACCCCCGCCTTCTCGGCTTCCGGCAGCAACGCGCCAATCGCCTGGCGAGCGCGGCGTTCACAGACATCATTTGGCACGGGGTCGAAATCTTCCATCCAGGGCGCATAGACGGCGCCCGGCACGATCAAAAGGTTTTCGGTTTCGAGCAGCCGCGCGGCTTGAATCATGCGTCGGGCCAGTTCCATGCCCTTCTTGCGTTTGGCGGGGTCGTTGTGCGTGAGGCAGTAGGGCCAGAACAAAAAAGAGCACACGCCGCTAATTTCAAGGCCGATGTTTCTCGCCATGCGGCCGATATCTTGGATTTGCTGGTCAGACGATTCCGCCGAAAAATCGCCCGTCAAATCGAAGTTGATTTCCACGCCGTCGAACCCAGCTTCCTTAACCCGCTCGAATGACTCCCGCAAACTCCACAAATCGGGATACGGCAGGGCCCACATATTGATCGACTTTTTCATGTCGTATCGCTTATGGGCGGGCGGCTGCTTCCGCCGGCTGGATGGCTGCGCCGGCGTTTCCTCCCCGGCAGACGCTAAACCCTGGCTGGCCAAAACGCTGCCGCCGAAAGCGGCGGTGTAAGCCAGTAACTCACGGCGTTCCACGCCGCCTGAACCGTCGGACGCAATTCGTTTTTCTCGCATGGGTGCAAACTCTCTTTTTCAGCAATGGCCATGAGTACAACCAGGCACGCACGACCGAGGGTTGAGCGAGCCCCCATTCTAACGGAATTCGCCGGCCCCGTGGCAAGACGACGCCGACTCTTTGCCTAGCCAATCGCAATTCGTCGTTCACCCTGGGAACTTTAGAATATGGCAACCCGATTTGGCGACCTGTAGACATTTTTCATATCCTGTTCCACATCTGGCTGATATACTTCCTTCACGTTGAACGTTCACCCATGCCCCCTCAATCAGTTGATTTCGTTCGTGCTGAACGTCGATTGGCTGAGGAGTCTTTACTCTCTTCCGATTTGCGGTAATGCTGGGCTTAATTCTCGCTCCAATTCTCAACCGACCCCGATCCTATGACTGACGAAACAGCTTCACCACCGCCGAAAGTCTTCATCTCGTACAGTTGGACGAGTGAGGAACATACCGAATGGGTCGGCGATCTCGGCGAACGGCTGAGGAGCGACGGTATTGATGTCATTCTCGACCAATGGTCGCTTGAAGACGGTCAGGACGTCAATGCGTTCATGGAGCAGATGGTGCATGATCCGACCATCAAACGGGTCATCATTATTTCGGATGCGCAATACGCCGCCAAAGCGGATGAACGAAAAGGAGGGGTCGGAACGGAAACGCAGATCATTTCCAAGAAAGTCTACGATTCGGTCGATCAAAACAAATTCGTGCCACTACTGCGTGAACGCGATGAAGACGGCAAAGCGTGCCTACCTATCTTCTTGGAGAGCCGAAAGTACATCGACTTCTCAGATCCCGACACCGAAGAGGCTGCCTACGACCAACTCATTCGCAACATCTTCGAGCGCCCACGCCGTCGCAAGCCAGCAATCGGCAAGGCGCCGTCGCACATCTTTGACGATGAAGCGACAGTGGGCACGTCCGCCCAGAAGGCAAAGCGATTTCGCGAGATGGTCACGAGCGGCAAAGGAAACCCGTCGGCGGCTTTCGAGGACTTTGCGAAGGAGTTCGTCGTCAATCTTGAAGAGTTGAGGATGACATACAGCCGTGATGACGCTGATACTTGGTGTGAGCGAATACGAGCAAATATCAACACTGCGACAGCCCACCGGGACGTATTTGTCGATGTCGTGAGAGCGGGGACGCTTTTGCCAGCCGAGCAATTTGTGCCGTCCTTACTTGACCTTCTTGAGCGAGTGTTGCCGTTTCAAGAGAGACCCGACGCAGTGGGATGTCACTTCGAGTGCTCAGAAGACAACTATAAACTGATCTGCTACGAGTTGTTCCTTTACACGCTTGCAGCCTTCGTAAAAGCCAAAAAGTACCGGGAAGCACGGCAATTGATTGGCCACACGTATGTTGCACCGAAAACGTTCGGAGGCAACGATCTGGAAGGCCACAGTTTCACAAATTTCGATACATATGCTTGGTCGCTGGAGGAGACTTGCAGCCAAGATGGAAACCAGAAACGTTCCAGCGTCATGGCAGACCTTGTACATGACCGCGCGTTGCGTAAAGACCTGCAATTCAGCGACTTGCTACAAGCTGACATCTTGCTTTGTCTCGCATCACGAGGGCGCGGTTGGTATCCTCGCTGCTTGATTTACTCTGGCTCCGCCGGAAAGCTCGAATTGTTCCTGCGAGCGGTGGACGAAACGGGGTTCGAGCCACTTGGCATAATTCTCGACGTCAAGACTCCACAGGAGATGCTCCGCGTTATTCAATCTGATCAGATGCAGGGGTTATGGCATTCGAGAGAATTCGGGTATGCCCATATTGGACTGGATTGCCTTAATCTTGACGAGCTAAACCGACGTTGGGGAACAACAACTGGTTGACAGCACTTGCATTCATTCCGCATGCCTATGCTCCCGGATTATCCACGAACGCGGCGGGAAATGGGGCGAGAACAGAGATGAAAGGACAGGGTGGTTTATCGTGTTTGCCCAACCGTCCCACTCGCCGGGTTTGCATATTTGCCGAGGTTGGCGTTATACTTCACGCGGCTGAAAATTGAGGTTTTGCACTACGTAAAAGCAAATACACACACGAAGGCCGCCAAGACATATCATTGCCAACCTTGAGAATGCTTCCAATTTGCGCCCGACAGGGCCACGAACAAATCATTGCTGAATAAACAAATCTTTGCTGAATAAAGGATTCACCCGATGCCTCACGGAAAGACCTACGACAACGCCGCCGCCGCCATTGGCAACACGCCCATGATCAGGATCAACCGCCTGGTTCCAGAGGGCGGCGCCGAAGTGTTTGTGAAATGTGAATTCTTCCAACCGCTCAACAGCGTGAAAGACCGCATCGGCGTAGCGATGATCGAAGCCGCCGAGCGCGATGGCCTCATCAATTCCGAGTCCCACATCATTGAGCCGACCAGCGGAAACACGGGCATCGCGTTGGCGTTTGTCTGTGCGGCCAAGAATTACAAACTCACGCTCACGATGCCGGAGTCGATGTCGGTCGAACGTCGCACGCTGTTGCGGGCCATGGGGGCGCATTTGGTGCTCACGCCGGCGGCGGAAGGCATGCCCGGCGCCATTCGCGCCGCCGCGGAACTGGTCGAAAAAGAAGACAACGCCTGGATGCCCCAACAATTCGAGAACCCGGCCAACCCCGCCATTCATGAAGCGACCACCGGCCCGGAAATTTGGAACGATACCGGCGGAAAAATCGACGCCCTGATTGCCGGCGTGGGCACCGGCGGCACGATTACCGGCGCGGCGAGGTTTTTGAAGTCGAAGAACCCCGATTTTAAGGCGATTGCCGTCGAGCCAACGCATTCGGCGGTGATTGGCGGCGGCAAGCCGGGCAAACATCGCATTCAGGGCATTGGCGCCGGCTTCATCCCCAAAAACCTCGACACCTCCATCCTCGACGATATTGTCACGGTCGAGGATGAAGACGCCTTCACCACGGCGCGCAACCTCGCGCGGCAGGAAGGCATCATGGCGGGAATCAGCAGCGGCGCCAATTTGTGGGCAGCCATGGTTGTGGCGGCGCGTCCGGAATTCAAGGGCAAACGCATCGTGACCGTGATGCCCAGCCTGGGGGAACGGTATCTGTCGACGCCGCTGTTTGAAGGCCTCTCCTAAGAAAAATTTCGTTGACTGATACGAAACAAGAACAGATTGTGGCGGGCAGTCTGGGCGTGATCGTGATCGACCACGGTTCGCGCCGCCGGGAAAGCAATGCGGCGTTATTGGAAGCCGTGAAGCTGTTCGAGCGCATGGGCCGGTACGATATTGTGGAGCCGGCCCACATGGAGCTGGCCGAGCCTTCGTTGCAAACCGCGTTCGACCGTTGTGCGGCGCGCGGGGCGAAGTTGGTCGTCGTGCAACCTTACTTTCTGCTTCCCGGCAAGCACTGGCGCGACGACATCCCGCGTTTGGCCCAAGCCGCCGCGCACCGCCATCCTGGAATATCGTTTTTGGTCGCGGCGCCGCTGGGCGTGCATCCACTCATGAGCGAGATCATGCACGAAAGAATCTCGCATTGTTTGGCGCATGCACAAGGTGTGGCGGGCGAAGCAAACACAACAGACGGCGCGAACGGCGCCTGATGGGCCGAACCATTTTGGGCGCACCATTTTTTGGGCCGGGGAGACCAAGCGTGAACAACAGCTACGATGCGGTTTTGATTGTGTCGTTCGGTGGTCCCGAAGGGCCGGACGACGTCATGCCGTTCTTGGAGCGTGTCTTACGGGGGAAAAACGTGCCCCGCCAAAGAATGCTCGAAGTTGCCGAACATTACCAACATTTTGGCGGCGTCAGCCCGATCAACGGCCAATGCCGGGAGTTGATTGCATCGCTGCAAGCGGAACTCCAGCGGCACGGCCCTCCGTTGCCCATTTACTGGGGAAACCGAAATTGGCATCCTCTCCTGCCCGACACGCTCAAAACCATGCGCGACGCCGGCGTGCAACGCGCGCTGGCGTTTTTCACCTCGGCCTTTGGATCCTATTCCGGCTGCCGCCAGTACCTGGAAAATGTCGCCCAAGCCAAGGAAGAGGCGGGGCCGGGAACGCCGGAAGTACACAAGTTGCGGACTTTTTTCAACCATCCGGGGTTCATTGAACCGATGGCGCAGCGCGTCGCCGACGCCCTGGAAACCATTCCAAGGGAGCGACGCGGGGCGGCGCGGCTGCTGTTTACGGCGCACAGTATTCCGGTCGCGATGTCTGAAACCAGCCCCTACCAACGGCAACTCCTGGAAGCGGCGCGGCTGGTGGGCCAGATCATCGACCGGCCCGAATGGCGCCTTGTTTACCAAAGCCGCAGCGGTCCTCCACGGCAGCCATGGCTAGAGCCCGACATTCTCGACGCCCTCCGCCAGTTGCAACAACAGGGCGTGCGCGATGTTGTCGTGGCGCCGATTGGCTTCCTTTCCGACCACATGGAAGTGCTATTCGATCTCGACCTTGAAGCGCAACAAGTATGTGGTGAAATCGGCCTCAATATGGTGCGCGCCAAAACGGTCGGCTCGCACCCTCGATTTATATCCATGATTCGCGAGTTGCTCGTCGAGAGGCTGTCGGAGAACCCAGTGCGACTCGCGCTGGGCGACATGGGCGCCGCCGACGACACCTGCCCCGCCGACTGTTGCCCCCTGCCTTCCAGAAAATGAAACGCGTTGCGATGTCGTGGTGAATGGCGCGGCGGCGAGAGCGTTCAGTGGAAATCGCGGGAGCGGGTGCGCACTTCGGCAAGCAGCGGCGTGCGGTCGAGGATGTGTTCGACCAGTAGGTGAATGACTTCGTCTTGGCGCTGCAAACGGCCCGCGGCGAGCATGACCGTTGCGTTGCGGGCGGCGCGGTGAAACCGCTCCCAAACAGATTGCCAAATGATGAGGTTGGCAATGCCGGTTTCATCCTCCAGGGTCATAAAGGTGACGCCCTTGGCGGTGCTGGGGCGTTGCCGCAGGAGCACCAGTCCGGCGACGCGGTAGCGGCGGTCGGGCGGCAGGGTCGCCAATTGGCCACAAGTAACGACGTTTTCTTCGTCGAGACGCTCCCTCACAAACGACATCGGATGCGCTCGCAACGAAAGGCCGATGGTGTTGTAGTCCGAGGTTACTTCGTCCAGCGGCGGCATGGTCGGCAGGGCCGCTTCGGGCTCTTGGGGGGCGCGCGCGTCAAGATCATCGAAGAGCGGCAGTTGCCTGGTTGGCGGGAGCGCCTGCCACACGGCGGGGCGGCGTTCGAGTTGCAGCGAACCGAGCGTATCCGCCTCGGCCAACCGCTCAAATACGGCTTGGCTCAAGCCGGTGCGTTGCACCAAGTCGTCGAACGAAGTGTATGGCCTCTCTTGTCGTGCTTGGGAAATGCGGTCGGCGTGGCGTTGGGAGAATCCTTTGACCATGCGCAGCCCAAGCCGCAACGCGACGGTTGTTTCATTGTTAGAAGCGCCGTTGCTAGAAGTTTCATCGCTAGTCAGAGGCTCCAGGGTGCAATCCCATTGGCTGTGGTTCACATCGACCGGCCGCACTTCAACGCCGTGGTCCTTGGCGTCGCGAATGAGTTGCGCCGGAGCGTAGAACCCCATTGGCTGGCTGTTGAGCAAGGCGGCGGTGAAGGCGGCGTGGTAATGCTGCTTCAGGTAGCACGATACATACACCAACAGCGCGAAGCTGGCGGCGTGCGATTCGGGGAAGCCATATTCGCCAAAGCCGCGAATCTGCTTGAACAGCCGCAGGCCGAACTCTTCGGGATAGCCGTTGGCCCGCATGCCGTCAATGAGTTTGTCTCGAAAGGCGTCAATCACGCCGGGTCGTCGCCAGGCGCCCATCGCCCGCCGCAACTGGTCGGCCTCTCCGGGAGAAAAACCCGCCGCCACCATGGCCAGCTTCATGGCCTGTTCCTGAAAAATGGGAAC
>QIKY01000055.1 GCA_003233175.1 Planctomycetaceae bacterium
CGGGGAAAGAACCGCAGCCGCTCGCCGTGGGCTTCCAGCCGGATTTCCCGCCGGGCCAGATCGGCCATTAGTTGGGCGGTGCTCATAGCTCCCCCCATTCTTCGGCGATGTGTGTTTCTGGAGCGTCGACACTGTCGACGTTGACACAACTACCATTTTTCCCGGTGTTTAAGGGGGTTGTGTCAATGTCAACACTGTCGACAGTCTGAAAAACACGTGTCGGCCGACCACCCTTTCGCGTCGTGGATTGTTCCACCCATTGGCCATATCCGGCCTTCACCAGCAAATGTAACGCAGCATCGGCGTCGCCTGCCGTTGTCCATTTGCGTGATGATCGCATCAGATCGCGGGCGGTTACCGATCCGCCCTTTTGCCTGATCCATTCGATCAACTGGCGCTGGTCGGCGTCGGCGTCGGATTCTGAAAACATCGAATAGACGCGCCGGGCTTCGTGCTTGAACCATTGGGCCAGTTCGATGCCGGCGTCCATGCTTTCCGCATCGACCACATCGGGGCCGCCGGCCACCCGCCGCACACAATGGATAATCAGCGCCAGCCGTGCCGCCGTTTCCTCTAACTTGCTCCATGCCGCTGCAAGATCGCCAGTCAGACTATTTTGTTCCTTGGCGTGCTCGTTGTAATAGGCCACCCATACTTTCTTCGCGCCGGAGTTCAGCCCCAGCACAATAGGTTGCTGATTGTCCTCTTCATCGACGGCCGGTTGCATTTGGTGCAATCGCTCAAACAATTCAGATAACTGTTTCTCGGCGGCGGGGTCGATATCGTTTTCCGTCCAACGTTTTGGTTTTCGCGGCGGGCAAGCCATTAGGATTCTCGCCGCCAGTCCTGATTCCCGGTGTTCGATGCCGAGTGTTTTGTTCAGAATGCCGGGTTGGATTCCCCCTGTCACGCTCACCGCCGCCGACGGTACGTAGATCGTTCGCGGTACGCCCGTCTTCCGGTCAACAGTCAGTGATTCGCCGTTGAACATCGACAACCAATGCGCGGCGTCTGCCCCGCCTTTCCCAGCGTACCGATCAAAACTCCCCATCCATCCGGCCAGTTCATCGCGGGCCATCAGCAGCCCCCGTGGATTGTCCAACAGCAACGGCGCCAGCGCTTCAACCGTCGTGTCGGAGACGATAAACCGGACCGCAGGCGGCGGCGTTGGCTTCTCGGGCGGCGGTTCGTTGTTGTCTTTTCGCCGCTCCCATGCCGTATTTTCCTTCTTATGGAGAGCAGTTTCGACCGTATGCTTTTCCATCAACTCGGCGTGCTTCTTTAATTCTCTTTGCTGCATTTGCCGCAGCGGCTTCATCACCAGCTTGAACGCCGGCGTTTTCAACGTGCCTGATTCGCCCACGATCGCGGTCCAGATGATCGCGGGGGCGTTCCAGCCGCGTTTCAGTTGCAAGCATCGGGAGTTGCCGATTGACGCCGCCAGGGCGCTCAACAGGGGCAGGGCAAGGTAAGAAGCATCGCAACCGATTGCCGCCGCCCCGTTGCCAACGAACGACCGCAGCGGCTCGGGTAGGGCGTCCTCAGGGAATGGTCTAAATGGCTCAACGGCGGGCGTTGGTTGCTCGGGCTGGATTGCCTCAGCATCGTCAGCCAGGGCTTCAACTCGCCGCCGAAGTTCTTCCGGTTCCGCTGCTTCGCCGCGGGCATCGATCCAATCGACCATGTCGCCGCGGTCGGGAAGGCCGGGAAGTTCGACCACCTTGACCACCGGGGCGGGCGTCAGCTTCGCCAAGATCGCCGCCACCGCATCGGCGTATTTATCGCCAGCCTTATCGTTGTCGGGCAAGATCACACACGCCTTGCCAGCCAATGGCGCCCAGTCGGTTTTGTCCGGGCTGTTTGCTCCGTGGGCCGATGTTGTGGCGGTCAGCCCGATAAACCGGGCCGCATCGGCCGCCTTCTCACCTTCGCAGACGAACACCACTTTTGCACCAGCCAGTTTGGGCAGGCCATATAAGGGCCTCGGTTCGAGCATTCCGCCGATGGCCCAATGATCGCCACGCCGGGCCACTGGGCGAATATCTTTTTTGCCGTCGGGAAGGTCCCACCGAAGGACCACACCCACCGGTTCGCCGCTGGCGTCGTGGTACGTCCACATCGCCGACCGCTTGCCCTGCCGACATTCCAAAGCCGCTATGGCATCTTTTGCAGTTGGGTAGGTTTTGGCCGGTTTACCGTTGCCCGGTCTACAGTATTGCCCTTTTTCCCGCGTTTCAGAGGATTGTGTAGACGTAGACATCGTAGACGTTCCTAAATTCATCAGATCGGCCACCCGCAGCCCGACCGCATCGCAGATAGCGTCGACCGTGCATCCAGCGTGACATTTCACCAACGCCCGGCCGTCGTTTCCTTCCGAAATACTTAGACTCGCCCGCCGGTCTTCATGCGATGGGCATCGGGCCGACCAACCGCTTCCGCTCTTTTGGGCATCGGGAAGTGTCGCCAGCAGCCGCTCAATGGGGGTCGTCATGCTGCACCCCCGTTCGATTCTTCGGCAATCCAACGCCGCAGGTCATCCACGGAATATCTGACCGAACGCCCCATTTTGAGGCTCGGAATCTCGCCGGCGGCGGTCATCGACCACAATTTTCGCTCGGATATCGCCAGGGCTTTGGCGGCTTGAGGTGGAGTCAGAAGCAAGGCCGGATTCTCGGGGGTGCTACCGCGCATCGTCCACCCCCATTCGTTTGCCGCGCAAGCGTAGTGCTTTTTCAACCTCCGCCACGTCAAACAGAACGGGGCGGCGCCCTGCCCGCAAGCACGGAATCCAACCGCGCCGGTGCCAAGCGTGAATGGTTGCTGGCGTCACTTTTAGCTGCTCGGCCAGTTTTTTGGCGTCCACTAACTCACTCATTTTTTACCTCCCACAGAAACAAGTAACTGTCACCGTGTGAAGTCTATAAGCGGTCGGGGTGGGTTTTCGTGGGCGCAGAGGTGGGGAAAGGTGGGGAAAGGTGGGGATTGGTGGGGATTGGTGGGCGTCTAAATAATGCGGTAGCCCTTGCCGGTGCTACCAGGAAGCGGGATTACGGATTCCCAATCAGAATCGCTATTCGCCAGCCGTTGAAGAATCTTGCGAGAATCTCCGTGCTCGCTCTTGCGGTCCATGCCGTCTTTCGTGAGCCCTTTTTCGCCAGCCTTCAGTAGGGCCAGCACCACATCGTATTGTGCGTTGGTCAGCGATGGTTTTTCCTTGCCATGCACGATCGGATTTTTATTCCGACCAAATAACCGCACCGATCCGCTTCCCGTTTCCGCGATGGGCTCGGGATCGACGCTTTTGCCCACTTCCGCGATGGGCTCGGGATCGACGCTTTTGCCCACTTCCACCGGCTCACCGTGCTGAAACCCCCGAAGCCATTTCCGCCATGAGCGAGCGTGCTGTTCCATTGGGTCAATAACATGCACTCGCCATTGCCCGGCATCTTTCCAGCCCCAAGCGTGCTTGGTTCCGACGGTTTCAAGTACCGTGTCGGCCGAGTTCCACGGTGAAAAGCGATCCTCGCACAAACCAATACCCCCTAGACGATTTCCAGGTCGATCATCTGAGGTCCGAAGGTACCCGACTGCCCAAGGACACAATTTGTCATCCAGAGGTAAATTTGGGCAAAGCGGGCGGATTCCTAGCAGGGCGTTAGAAAGCTGGCGCTGGCAGTCGTCAAGCGAGACGCCTGGGGGGGGCGGGTCGGCCTCGATGTGCGCGTCGATTTTCCAGGCTTCAAACGCATCATTAAACCAGTCGGCAATGATGCGGTAGCCTTCGTCGTGAGCCTTTAGCGCCGATTCAATCGCCTTGGGTAATAGTCCGTGCGTCGCGGAGGAATCCGCCATGATTTTGCCTTTCGTTATCCGGGCCGGCTTGGGCCAGCCGGGGTGAAAGGCAAATAACTCCCCTCGCCGGCCCAAGCCGCTTGGCGCACCAAATGGCCATCTGGTGCGCCGTCCCGAAAACCTATTCTACTGTTACTGGCTTTTGAAGGTACCCAGCCGTTCTGCCATGCGGCCGATGCTCTCGAATAGCCGTTCCTCTTGGTGGGCCTCTTGGCTACTTCGATAGGTCAGGTCATGGCATTTGCGGCAACCGAAGTATCGCGCCCCAGGCGGAAGATGCAGTTTTCCCGCTCGCCTGTTGCACGCGACGCCACCCACGATCAACGGGCAGGTGAACCACCAGCGTTGGCCACCAAATTGCGTGAGCGTGGTTTGCAGGTGGACAGGTATCTGCACGTCTTCCGAGTCACGCCACCGGTAATGCAGCGTGATGGTTGGCGATTCACCCCAGGTCACCAAATAACCGATGGAAGACTTGTTCCCGCCGGTCCGGGTCCAGGTGAATGTGCCCGAAGAACGGGGGTGGATGCGGTCACGAAAATTGCGCATCGCCAGGGTCAACGATTCTTCGACCGTCGATTTCTTCTCGATCCGATACCAGTTTCCGCTACCAAAGCCACCCATTTCGTGTCCTGGATTTTGCCAAAATCAATTGGGTTTTGTGCAACTCTTGGACTACTCTTGCCCAATGATATACTTCACCCGGCCGTTACCCCACCAGCCGCACGAACCATCGCCACAATATCCTCCTTCACGGCCTCGGGCAGACTTGGCCATGCGTCGATGATGGCTTCCAGCCGGCGGTCTTGAAAACCGTAATCTGCACCAACTGTGCCGGATTCTGTGCCACCTATTTCTGAAAGTGCCGTTTTTCCCGATGTTTCCTGGGGTTGTTCGAGTCCTGTATCGCCCACTCCGTACACTTGGGTCGTATCGCGGGGATGAACGTGTTTTTCATTGACGGGCTTCCCGAAGTTGCGAAAACCGGCCCCTCGCCTTGGTATTGAGAGAGCACGGAGTACGAGGTGTTTTTCGGCCGCAGCCGGCTTTTTTGCGGGAAATCGCGGTAATTCCGGCCTTTTTTTCATTCACCCTGGAAAACTTGGCCGGTATGGCGGTATACTGCCCGATACTTATAATTCGGTGCTTGGCAGTATTTTATTTCAAACGGTGTTTTACTTCACGCGGCGTTTTACTTCACGCGGCGTTTTACTTCACGCGGCGTTTTACTTCACGCGGCCCAAAACCATGGTTTTGCACGATGTGGTTGCAAACATGCGAATTTGGGCCTGAAGTTTATTTGATGGGGAGGAACTGTGGTCAAAGTTTTTGTACGTGATCGAGAAACGATTCAAGAGGCGGTTCGCCGCTTTGGCAAGCTGGTAATGCGTAGCGGTCTGAAGAAGGAAATCCGCCGGCGCAAGTATTATGAAAAGCCGAGCGATATCAAACGTCGCGCCCGCCTGCGCGCCCAACGCCGCGCTTTGAAAGATCGTTTGGGCTGATCCCCGCGCCTGTGACGATCGCATCTACACAAAAAGCCGCCGCTCTTGCCTTATTTTCAATGCGCGTAGGTTGGTTTTCAATGCGCGTAGGAGTGGGAAACGCGCTTTATTTTTCGCACGGTTACGAGTGGCCGTTTGACGGCGTTTTCGTGAAGGAAGCACAGTGAAGCGTACACTCCAAGGGCGCGGCGCTCGCTATTGAACTGCTTCGCCGAAGATTTTTGCAGCGGGATGTTGGTTGGGGTTCTTTTTGATATCCAGCGATAGGTCTGCAAATTCAATCAGTTCCGCCAAGCCCGCTTCGGCGAAGGCTCTGCCGCTGATGTAGCATCCTGGTTGTGTCCAGTCGTGGAGTTGTTGGGAGTCGAGCGGAAAGAAGCGGGCCAGCAGTTGGTCCATCTCTTGCTCCAATTGCTCGAAATGGCGAGCCCATTCGGCGGCTTCGTGCAGCCCCACATGTTCCTCGGTCTGCCATTTCATAGGATGAAACAGCAGCACGCTGTGGGGCGTGACGATTCTTCGCGTGCAGGCGGCGAACGGCCAGAGGGCCGCCGACGAACATTCACCCGTGACCACGCCGGTGGCCTGAATGCCGCGCAGTAAGATCAATGACATCAGCGATAACCCGCAATACGCGTTGCCGCCCGGCGAGTCGAAATACAAGATGCAACTTTCCCCAGGCGGAACGCTGAGCAGTTTTTCCGTCAGGTCGGATTCGTTATCGGTCAATTCTCCCACGACGGCGATTTCGAGCGGCCCTTCAGACTCCTGCCCTACAGACTCCTGCCCTTCAGACTCCTGTTGGTCATGATTTTTACCGGTTGCGTCATTCTTGTCAGCTTCTGGCGTGCGGCCCATATTTCCCTAACTTGTTTGGTGTGTTTCTCAGTGCGGCAATCGGCTGGTCCGACCGGCGGCGTTTCGCCAGCGGCGGGGCGTCTCTGTTATACCGCGCACGACGGAAAAAAAGCTATTGATAAAAGGGGGTAGTCGGTTAGCTCCTCCGCCCCCAATATCTTGTGGTTACCAATCATAACCGCCGGTGACGTCTGATTCGGTAACCGGCCCAGTGGCGACTGCCTGTTCGAGGAGTCGGCGGAAGACAAGGCCACGGTTGCGACTGGTGCGACGATTGAATCGGAAGGTGAATTCCTCCAGGTAGGACTGTAGGTGATCGGCGG
>QIKY01000398.1 GCA_003233175.1 Planctomycetaceae bacterium
ACGAATCTGCTTGCGCAGTTCGCCAACTCGTTGTGACGGAGTTCGTGGGTTCATGGGCGGCGGAGTATAGCGCGTGGAGGAAGATTGGACAATTCGGACGGCCTGAATTTTCGTTTTATTGTTAGCGCGTGCAAAACTTCATTTTTTACCGCATGAAGTATAACAGTTCAGGCATCGCCCGACGTGTGCTCGCTGCGTTCCCGATGCGGGGCTGAGGGCGGCGCGTCGTCCTATCAAAAGGTGTAAGACTAGAACGACCCATTAACGTCACGGGAGAACGAAAAAAAACACGCGCCGCGAGAAGAGCCTCGCGGCGCGTGCGGGTGGTAATCTCGCTTTGTTAATGTCGGCTTGAAACCAATTCAAACGGCGAGCAGGTTTTCCAAAGTCTTCGCCAAACGCTTGCGCGCCACGTGCAGTCGACGCTTGATCGTGCCGACCGGCGCCTCGAAATCGACGCTCATCTCGATCAGCGATTGACCCTTGACGTAAAACGCCACGAGCGTATCGCGGTCGAGGTTGCCGAGTCGGCGCAAGCCAGCACGCACTTCCGATTTCCGCTCATCCGCCAGTGCGGATGTCAGCGGAGTGTTGTGGTCGACGCACACGGCTTCCATCGTTTCCGGCGCCAAAGAGGCGCTCGGCGGTCGCCGCATGCCTCGATTGATCGCCATCCGATGCGTGATCGAACGCAACCAACCGCCGAAAGCGCCCGGTTCGCGCAACTGCGAAATCTTCTGCATGGCCTGGATGAAAACGTCCTGGCTCAACTCTTGAGCTTCGTTGTGGTTGCCCAAGCGGCGCAGCGCGATCGCGAATACGTAGTGTTCATAACGCTCGAACAGCTCGCCGAACGCGTCGCGGTCGCCCGTTTGCGCAGCTCGAACCAAGTCTTCTATGGTCAATTCTTCGTCGATGATGCAAGTAGCCATGATATTCTCGAACCTTCTTTTGCGGCGCTGAAGGAACCAGCAACCGCAAACGTGCAGGGGTGAGGTCCAAGGCATTCGAGCGCGCGAAAGGATGCGCACCGTTTGCTTTGGGCGAAGCTCCGTGTTTCGGCGTTTGAATCGAATTAGGCGAATGTTGGTTCGCTAAAAACGGTTCGCTTAAGAAGCCGCCAAAACAGACGGCGTCTCTAGCCGTTCGGAGCGCCGGACCACGCGTGGCGTTGTCGCCGAAACCGAGGTTCCAACGACCGCCGCACTCGGGACCAGGCACAACGCGCGTTTACAAAACACGCTCTGCGCACTTTGCCATCTGGGTTGATGGCTGGCCCCTAAATAGCCGGCATCGAGAACGAGCGCGTCGGAGAACATGCGCACAGCCACAATACCGGCCACTCGGACGCGATCGCGAAGATCGGCCAACGTGTTGCAGATATCGATAGCGTTCATGAAATTGCGCATCGTACTGTTCCCCAGAGCGCGAAGCCCTGCTGAAGAGTTGAGAAAGAAACTTGCCTCATGGTGAATCGAGAAGAACCCGGCGTTGAACCGCCGCCATCTTCCCGACCAATTGCTACTATAGCACTGAAATCGACCGAAAGCAATTCCTTTGGGGGGTGCAAGCCCTGCCGGGAAAGACGCTCAGCCACACATGCCCGTAAGACGCAGGCTCTGAATGAAAGGTTCGGCGTAATTTGGGGTTTCTTTGAGAAAACTTTGCCGGCAGCCGACATTTTTCCCATACCCGGCGCAATACCGCCAGCTATTCGTCTGGCTGAACAAATCATGCGATGCATTTGTGTATAATCGACTGCATTGGAAGGCCATCGCACGATGTCTCTGTGTACTTCTGTATAAACAACATGCCCCACACCAGGTGAGTTCCGATGAAAACATGTATAGCGTCATTCCTTTTACTGGCATTGTTGACGCCCCCGCTTCTCGCGGCAGACGCGCCTGCGGCAAGCAAGCCCACGCACGCCGATGTTTCGTATGGCCCTTACAAAATGAATGTGCTCGACTTTTGGCAAGCCCAGGGTGAAGGGCCTCGCCCGCTGCTGGTCTATATTCACGGCGGCGGCTGGATTGGCGGCGATAAAAAACAATCTCCGGCGAGAATCGCCACTTTTTTGAAGAAGGGAATTTCCTACGCGGCGGTCAATTATCGACTCACCGGCGAAGCCTCGCTGCCCGCGCCGGTGCATGACGCCGCCCGCGCGATTCAGTTTATTCGCACCAAGGCCGCCGAGTGGAATATCGATAGCAACCGCATCGCGCTCACGGGCGGCAGCGCCGGCGCCTGCACCTCGATGTGGATCTTGCTGCACGACGACCTTGCCGACCCCCACTCGAAAGACCCGGTGCTCCGGGAGTCGACGCGCGTGAGCGCGGCGGCTGTTGCGGGAGGGCAAACTTCCATTGACCCGAAGGTGATCGAAGGCTGGCTGGGGCCGAATGTGTTGAAACACCGCATGATCAACATGGCGGTGGGTGAGAAAACGATGGCCGGCGCCCTTAAAAACTATGCCCAGCATCGCGATTTATACGTCGAGTTTTCGCCCTACAACCACCTCGACGGCAACGACCCGCCGCTGTTGATGACCTACGGAAACGACATGACGCTGCCCTCGAAGAGCGCCGGGCACGGAATCCATCACCCGGTATACGGCTTGAAAATGAAGGAAAAGGCAGACCGCCTCGGGCACGAATGCCACCTGTTAATTCAAGGCGTGTCGAAATCCGACAAGTACGGCAGCGCCGATGCGTTTTTGATCGACAAGCTTCTGCATTGAGAGCCGCGCTGAAATTGATGGCCACAAATAAAAGCCCGGCATTTTCAAAATGCCGGGCGCCGCGCGGCGGAAGTCTTGACTTTGCCCGGCAGTTTCCTCGCGGGCATTTCAACGCAGAGAACGCAAAGAGGCAGAGGGCCGCAGAGGAAAACTTCTAGTCATACCGGCCCCCATTGACGATGGAATTCAATCGCATGGCCGACAGCCATCGCCAAGATTTCGTTTTCTTCCTTTCGTCATCTCTTCTCTATATTCTTGGTTCTTCACTCTTCTCCGCGGCCCTCTGCCTCTTTGCGACCTCTGCGTTTCCCTTCGTCGCAACCGTTTGCGGGTTATTCGTTGTTTGTGGGATACTCGCTGTTGGATAGATTGTCGCCGCGATTTCCCGCGCCACCGTGAACGGCTACTCACTGGATTCCCGCCTGCGCGGGAACGACGACAGTAATTTCAATTTCCGGATCGATGCTCACATCGGCCCCTTGCCCTCGACGATTTCATCCTCCCATTCGTCCATCAGGGGCCAGTCGACGGCGCAGGTGCCGAAATCGGCCATATGTTGGTAACGCTCCAGACGCGTGATCGCGGAATCGATCAAGGCGTTGTCTTTGCGGAAAATCGGTCCATGGCTGGGCAGGAGCCACTCGACATCGCTCTGCCGAATTCTCTGTAACGACTGAATAAAGGCGGGCAGATCGCTGCCGTGGTGCGCGTCGATTGCGCCCACGCAGCCGTCGCGGTAGATGTTGTCGGCCGAGAACAGCAGGTTGCCCATTCTGAAACTGAGTTGGCTGTTGGTGTGCCCCGGTGTGTGCCAAACTTCGAGCGAAAGGTCGCCGAAGGCTACCGTATCGCCCTCGCCGACCAGACGGTCGACCGACACGGGCGGCATTTCCAGTTGGATTCCCTGCGCCGCGATTTCCGCAAACGTGATGATTTTATCGCCCGTGGCCAGCGCCTCCGCCGCCAGAGGATGCGCCAAAACATCGGCGCCCAATAAATCTTTCAAACGGGCCAATCCCTGGATGTGGTCGACATCGGCGTGCGTGGCAATCAGCGCCCGGCATTGCGCCAGCGGAAAATCGAGCCGGCGGATCAACTCCACGACCTCTTCCACGACCTCGTCGTAGCCGATATCGATCAAAACCCATTCTCGCCCCGAGAAAATGAGGTAGATATTGCAGCCCATCACATGCCCCGCTTGGAAATTCAGCTCGATCACGTGGGGAAAGATCGGCTTGCGCTCCAGCATCGTAAAACACCTCAAGAAAAGTGGGGACGTAGAAAAACAGAAAGATATGCTGCACGAAAATGTGTGCGCCCCGATTCTATGAGCGGCGGCGCGAATCGGCAAGTTGGGCGGAAACGAACCGGCACCTACTTCTCCCTTTTGTCGCTCGTGTGCGTCTGAGACGAAAACACGCTGAAGCGTGAACTCCAACGGTGAGCGGCAAACGCCCCCTTTATTTTTGGGCGCCGCCAGAGCCGATGGAAAGTTCGATCAGCGGCTGTTCAGGGCCACGGTGTTCGGTCACGACGGAGCCAAAAAGCGTATGCGACGAAGCATCGTAAATCGTGACGGGAAGAATATGGCCGGCTTGCCGGAGGTTGCCGTCGAACACCACGATGCGGTCGCAGTGGGTGCGCCCCGCCATTTGCGAGAGCGGGCCGTCTGCCTTCGCTTGCTTCACCGCGGTTTTGCTCGGCCCTTCCACTAAAACTTCCACCGTGCGGCCCAGAAAGGCCTGATGTTCCTCGATGCAGATTTTATTTTGCACGGCCAGCAGTTCGTTGTTGCGCCGCTGCTTGACATCGTATGGCACATCGTCGGCGAAGAGTTCCGCGCCCTTGGTTCCGGTGCGTTCGCTGTACTTGAAAATGAAACTGTTTTTGAACCGGCATTCCTCCACGAGCGCCACGCTCTGTTGGAAATCTTCTTCCGTTTCGCCACAGAAGCCGACAATGAAATCACTCGCGACGGCTGCATCGGGCACGATCTCACGAATGCGGCGGAGCATGTTTCGATAGTCGTCCACGGTGTAGCCGCGTTTCATCCGCTGGAGGATTCGGTCCGACCCGCTTTGCAGCGGCACATGAAAATACGGCGAGCACTTGGGCAAATCTTGCACGGCGTGGAGTAGGTCGTCGGTCATGTCGTTGGGGTAGTTGGTCACGAACTTCAACCGCTCGATACCCTCCACATCGTGCAGCATGTGCAATAGTTCGGAAAGACGCGTGCTTTTGCCGCCCTCCACATACCGGTAACTGTTGACGGTCTGACCGACGAGAATAATTTCCACGCAACCCTGTTCAGCCAGCACGCGCGTTTCGGCCAGAATATCGGCCGGCGGGCGGCCTTGCTCCGGCCCTCGCACCGAGGGAACAATGCAGTATGTGCAGAATTTATCGCAGCCAATTTGAATTCGTACATACGCTTGGTAGGGCGAGGATCGCATGGTGGGATCGCGCAGCGGGTCGAACGTTTCGTGGCTGCGTTTGATCTGCTCCAGCGGCGCTTCGCGGCGGCCCAAACTGAGCGCGGATTGTCGTTGCACGCCGGCCCGCGCCTGTTCGATGAGTTCCGGCGTTTGCTGGAGTTGGCCGGGGCCGACGATCAAATCGACATACGGCGCCCGCTCGAAAATGATCGCCTGATCCTTCTGGGCCATGCATCCCAAAACGCCAACCACCGTTTCAGGATGCTCCTCCTTATGACGACGCAATCGGCCCAGCGCGCTATAGATTTTATCTTCGGCGTGTTGCCGCACGCTGCACGTATTGAACAGCACCACATCGGCCGCGAGAACGTCGTTGGTGAGCTCATAGCCTTTTTTTCGCAGGCTGGCCACCACCATTTCGCTGTCGAGCATGTTCATCTGGCAGCCGACGGTTTCAATATAAAGACGCTTTGACATCAGGCGGTTGGTCCGAAGTTTTTATGCGGCGCGGCGGTCATCGCCCTTGGCGGCGCCGCTTTTTTCTTCTTGTTCGGCGGCTTTCTTTTGCTGTTCCTCCCGCGATTCACGACGAAACTGCGCCACGAGGCCTTGGTGATGCTTCAGCATGAGCTTCACCAACACCGCCACCGCCACATAAGCCGCGATAGCCAACAAGAGCAGATCGATTTCATCCATGTACATGTGCGAGGCCTCCATTTGCACGCCGCCATCGGAACACATCAGTCTACGATAAGAGCCGTCCCACGGCGAGAGGGAATGGGTAATTCAGCGAGGCTGCGAGGCTGCCATTGAATTTCGGTTCGAAAAGCGCACCCTGAATTTCATTCGTTGCGAGATTGCTCCGTGGTAAGCACCTGCCCAATATCGATGCCGTGTTTTTTTGGATGCGGGCCAGGCCGAAGGTCAGGCGTCTTCGATTTCATATCCTGGAAGGATCATGCCCAACGCACGTGGCGTCGCTACGCTCAGCCACCGGCTAAGGGCCGCCAAGCCTCCGGCTTGATGAGAATTCCATGTCATCATTGCGCGGAATAAATCTTGGACAGGCTTGGATCTTCTAACATAACCCCTGTTTGGCGTTTCAAACACGGAGTGTGATACTGACCTACCAAGTTGTGTTAGAAGGTATTAGCTCGCCTTACAGAAGCGGAACATCGGTGTTTCGTTCGTCGCGTTCGTAAACCACTTGAGCACGGCCCACCAGCAGCGGGTCGACCGGGCCAATCGTATCTGGAATTTTTTCGGCGTACGGCAGCTTGTGCAGAACGTATCGCATGGAATTTAACCGGGCGCGCTTTTTGCAGTCTGATTTGACCACGGTCCAGG
>QIKY01000312.1 GCA_003233175.1 Planctomycetaceae bacterium
GCCTTGTTCGTTTCGCACGGGCCGCGATGTCAGCACGACGGGAATGGAACGCCCTGAAAGTTTGTGAATGAAACGTTTGTACATCTGAAAAAAGTCGGCGGGCAAGGCGCTGCGTTGGAGTTTTTCCAGCATCTCGACTTCCGGCGCCACGTCGTCAGGATGCGTCATGCTCTGGAACGTGCGCTCCAACAGTTCCGACTCCGTGTATCCCACAATCTGGGTGAGCGCTGCGTTGACCTCCAGCCAGCGGCCATCGAGCGCCAGCAAGGCGCATCCATAGGGCGCCTTGTCGAACAAACATTCGACGTGCGCTTGGCGAAAGGCAGGATCAATCAACAGCATCAGCGCCTTACGCCTCGAGTGACAGGTAAACCATATTGATTAAGGATACAAACCGGCTCTTTTGTTTTTGGGCAGAAACTCGCGGTCGTCAACTTCTGGGTCGTGCTGGGTCCAGGTTTCACGATATTGCGGCGCCCAAACTTGTCGCAAATGCTCCCGCTCCCACCATTGGTATCGCCAGCCATTCGCCGTGCGCCGCGGCTGTGCGTCGGGCTGCTTGACGAGTCTCCAGGCACAAACCTGAAACCGGGCGGCGGAGTGGCTCCAACGCCAGAAGATGATCTGATGAAAAACCAGCTTGCCGTGTTCGTCGAAGCTGTGATTTAGTTCGATCAGTTCGACATCGGCCGCCCGTTCACTCAGATCACCAGCCACAAATCCGGCCAGCAGCGTCGCCCAGCAGCAACCACGAACGACGCCCCCGACAATCGCGAATAACATCGCCATGTGTCACCCTTCCGGTTCGGTCGATCCACGAAACCGTTAGGCCGTAACGTCGTTGACAACGACCAGTTCATCGGTGGTTCCGCTTTTGTAGGCGGTCATTTCCAAACGCAGCGGAATCTCTTGGTTGCGGCCTCTTACGCCGAGCGGCTGGGCCGGCGCTTTCAAATTCGCGAACGTGAACGTCAACGATTTACCGCCGTTGGTGAACACCACGCTGCCCGCCACGCCGGCAATCGCCATGTCGTAGAGAGATGTTTCGGTGCTGCTAAACGGCAGGTCGCAGCTCACGGTAATCGTGCGGTCGCCTTCCGGCAGGGCGGTGCGTGTTTGCGAATTGAAATAACGGTCGGTGATCAATTGGTTGTCGATCACGATTTCAACGTTATCCATTTCATACGACGTTCCTCCCAAGGTGAGGATCGCCTGATGATGCACGTACGGCTGCACGGCCGACAGCGCCAGTCCTGAGGGAAAGGTTCCCGCCGCCGCCTCGGCTTCCGTTTTTCCTTCGACTTCGAGCGACAGTTCGAGATCAGCTCCGGCGGCGCTGCGGAATGAAGCCCTAGCCACCTTGCAACCGGCGTACGTGTAGACCTTGGCTACTTTGTCGATGGTCAAGAAAAACTCCGGCAGCGTTTCCGCCAACGGGAACGTGTCGAGCGATTCGGCGCCGCCGAGAATTCGCGGCAGCAGCTTATCGATTTGTTCGGGCGTGGGCCGCATCAGAATGCTTCCGCCCACCGAGTAGGTTCCCTCGACGACCGTCTCCGCGATTCTCGACCGCGTTCCTCGAATGCCTTCGGTCTGTACGTGCGTGGCCGTCTTACCGACATCGCAAGCCACGAATTCATACGCCTCATCCACCGGAGAAGCGGCGCCCAAACCCAGTTGCGACGCGTGCCCCATTGAAGGACTACCCATAATGTTTATCCTCTCTCAGTTTTGGTTTAAGAAAGTGTGGAAAAGATACGTCCCGGTTCAGAAACCCGGTTTTTTGAAAAAGCCGGGCTTCTCAGGCGCCGCCAGCCCTACACGCCGCGCTGCTCGCGCGTGGTGACTTTCAGCACCAGCAGGCTGACATCGTATTGATTGCGAAACGCTTCGGCGTCGACCACCGCCTGCGGTTCAACGGCCACCGAATGCACCTCCGCCACCGCCGCCAACGGCTGGTAGCCCGGCTTGTCGCGAAACGCCTTGCGAATCGATTCCCGCCAAAGCAGCAAGCGGCCAAAATCGCTGGTCAGATCTTCATTCGAGATTTGACACATCGTGACCAGCACGCTGTAGGCGATGTCGTCTCGGGTGTTGGTCACGCCATCGATTTTCTCGGGCAACGGCGTGAGAAAAATCCCCGGTTTGAGCGAGTCGCGATTGAGCGGAATTTTTCGCACCTTGATATCGGCCGCCGAACCGATTCCGTCCAAAAGAAGCCCCGCGATCACGGTTTGCACCGCATTCAGAATTTGCAGGAAGATTGCGTCCGCCATGGTCGTTCGCCTTTCAGCCTATCAGGCGGTTGCCTGCCGGCGGCAGAGCGTCCGCCAGCGCGTGCCTAAGGTTGTGTTTGCAACGGTTTTGATCGTCCACACGATGCCGCCGCTATCCGTGATGATGTCACCGTTTTTTGGCGAGATTCCCGCCATTGTGCTCGCCCAGAGGTGCCACACCATATCGTTCGGCTCCAAGCCGAGTGTTTTACCGACCTGGGCGAATTCATCGGCTTGCTGCACGCGCCGCAGCGCCTTGACGCCCGTCACCGCGGCGCCGGCGGGATTGCGCGGCGTGACGGAAACGTCTTCGACGCCATCGATGAATTGCCAATCATTCGCCATCTGCGATGCTAAAGTCATGCCCTCCCCCTTGCATTAGGTAACGCCTCTCGATTTCAGTTCGATCGGTCCCGCCAGGGCGGCGATCAACGCGTTGAGCTGCGCGGCTTCGTCGAGCAACGATGCGCGGTAGCGGTCGTGGTCGACCGACTGCCCATCGATGCTGTACGTTCGCGTGGGACTAAGAGCCGCCAGTTCCGCCAACACGGCGGAGCGCCGCGTTTGCAGGTTTTGTAAATCAGTCGCCATGTTTCGCTCCTTATCCCACTGGCGCCGGAGCGCCGATATCGATCGAGGCGCAATCGCCGCCGCCGTTGCCGACGGTGTATTCGTGGTCAGTGTCGAGAATGCCGAAGTAGCGGCGATACGCCTCGAGCGCCGCCGATTTATCGGGCGCCTTGACCGACATACGAGGGAAGAACGGCAACGACACCGTAAATTTGCATGTTCGTTTTCCAGCCATTGAAAGGGCTCCTATTGCGTAAGAGATAACTGCCATTCACAAAGTTCTCCGGCAACACTTCAAGTGTTTGGAGGTTGTTCAAAAAAAATTCCACGGAGAACATATCGCAGCCGGCGGCCGCAACCAAAAACGTTTTTGCCACAGAGCACACAGAGACCACCGAGAAAATGTTGGGGAGTAAGAAAAAATGCAAGTTGTGAACAGACGATGGCGCGGCTCAACTCTGCGTCTTTGCGGCCTCTGCGTTTAACGAAATCTCTCGGCTGGCGACGGCTCTCTGGAATCAACGAGGAAAGGGAAACGCAGAGTTCGCGGAGTCGCAAAGGGCCGCGTAGAAAAGTGAGTCAGAACTTCATGAATTGCAGACAACGCCCGACGATCATACTCCGTGGAATCGGTGCTATCCGTGGTTGTCAAGGTAGCCAATGAAACCATAAATCACGATTTACGCCGAAAAACCTTGCTGAAAAAACAAGTTTTTACGAACTTGCTTTACCGAGTTCACCGAGAGATGGATTTGTCGCCTATCTCCTCTAATTCCCTTTCTCTGAGTCCTCGGTGATCTCTGTGGCTAAACCACTTCCCACGGAATCGTGAAACGGCGTGTGTTGCATGTCTTCCATGCATCCGTGGCTAGGCGGTCGATTTCACCATGCCGCGAGGCTCCACAACCGCCACCGCGCCCCGTTCGCTCACCTTGTAGCGCATCACGATGTCTTGCGTGAATTCCGCTTCGCTGTTGCTGGGCGCCTGCACCACCGTGATCGGCCAGTTTTCCATATACGCAAACGCCTTCTTCGGCTGCCCAAAGAACCAGGTGGTGTCGCTGCCGGTGCGTTGCTTGACATACGGGCTCGACAACACGGCGTACGGCGGCAATGGATTTCCCGAAGTGGTGCGCACGGTATCGGCATTGGCCTGGTTGTCGACCTGCTCGACAAACTCCGCTCGCAGAATTCGGCGGGCGGTGTGTTTCAGCGCCGTGGGCACGATCAACGCATCGGCCTTGACGGCAATCGGCTCGCCGGTGTTGGGGTCGGACATCGCATCGAACAACAGTTCCGCGCCCTCGACGTTCGTCCAATCGGTCAGGCCATTGGCGGCCTTGAGGTTCACATACGCGCCCGAAGCCAAGTAGGTGTTGGTCGTGGTGCCGTTGCGTTTGTAGGTATTGGTAACGCCCAAGACGACATCCAACACGCGTTTTTCCTTCCGCACTCCCAGCCACCGCGCGACCTCCGCCGCCCGGCTGAGAATGGTTCCGGTTTGATCGAAGAAGATCGCCTCCTTCGTGATCGGCACGATCATGCCGGTTTTGGTTGTTTTGGGAGTTTCCACATACTCTTCGCTGAGCCCCGCCAGCGGATACGGCTGCGCTTCGGCGATCGATTCGGCTTCATCGCCCAGCCGACCGATGCCCGCGATCTTTTCACCGTTGAACGGCGTGGGCGTGGAAGATACAAGATGCGGCCAAAGGAAGGCCGGGTCTTCAAACGCCTCCAACACCTTGGAGTACACGATCTGTCCGGTAATGTTGGAAAAGGCCGACATATCAACCGCGCCGCCCGCTTCCAACAAGTTGACGCCGCCTGGTTGCCGAGGATCCAACGTTCGAATCAGTTCGCGGCCATTGGGAACCAGCGATTCAAACAACTGCCGTAGTGAAAATTCCTCCGCTTGCAGGTGGCGTTGTTCGATGCCTTCGAGCAGGTCGTCGCAGGTGCGCAGCGGATCGATTTCGTAAAAACGTTTCACCGAATCGTAGTTAATTGCACGTGGCATAAAGAAATTGCTCCTCGATATTGGCTGGGGTTGCGTGTGGAAAGAGTCCGCGCCGTTGGAGTTCACGCTTCAGCGTGTTTTCACCTCCGGCGCACGCTGAAGCGTGAACTCCAACGGTGGGCGACCAAGTGCGTTCTCGCACCCGCGCCGTCCTGGAAACACGTATTCGCGGAATTGAGCGGAATGTATTTTTCGATTCAGGAGTCGAATGCGCTACCGAACCTGATAACAGGTTGCGTAGTCGGCGCGAATGGTTTCTTGAGCCGCCGCGCCGCCGTCTTTCACGCCCAGCACCATTTGCATTTCCGTGGCGCTGTTGAAAGTGAGGTTGTGTTTGGCGACGAGAATGTCGTCGATAAAAAATTTCACTTCGCCGTCGCTGGAAGTAACCGGCTGGAATTCAATGCGCAGACGTTGCGCCGCCGCGCCGCCAGCCGTGCTCGCCGTGACAGTGGTTACTTGCGTGGTCGCGACCGACGACTCGCAACGCCAAACGGTTTCGCCATCGGCCTTATAAAACACGGCGCCGGAATAGCTGGCCTTGGGGCCTGCGCCATCGTTGCCGAGCGCCGTCACACCGACGGCGTCCATCAGACCGACAACCACATTGGCCTGATTTGTCGCCGCCTCCGTGTAGTCGAGCAGTGCTTCGCACACCAGCGGCTTGTCGTCGGCAAACAGAAAACTTTCCTTGGTGTTCGCCAAATAGGCGCCTTCATTGCCGGCGGTCGCGACGGCGGAAGAAATGGAAATCTTGCCGCCCGCCGCATCTTGCACGGCGGCGGCGCCGTCAACATCGGTGCTCAGCGACCAGAGCGCGCCGGCGGTGAAAGCATAAAAGTCGTCATGGAAGCCATGAATTTGGCGGCCCAAAAGCAGTTGTTCCGGAGTGTTCAGAAGTTTGGTCATCGTGTTCCTCGTACCCGTAAAAGTGTCTGGTTGATTGTCAAAACGATGCGACGTGCGTGGTTAGCGAATGGAAGTTGGAAATTTACCCGTTCCATGGCGCCAAGGCCGCGCCGTTGGAGTTCAGCCTTCAGGCTGTTTTATGAACACACAGAAGAAAGCATGCTGAAGCATGAACTCCAACGGTGCGCGTCTTACCAGTAGCGTTTGAGGAATTCTCACCCGCCGCTCGCCTTAGCGAATGGCGCGAGCGAAACTTCTTCCGTCGGTCGGCAGTTCGGCGGCGGATGAGGTGGTCGTGCGGAAGACGTCGGTGCTGCGAGGACGCATGCGCAGCGAAGCCGCCAAACGATCGTCCTGCTCCGCCAACGGCTGGTTCGCAATTGTATTTTCCTGGTGCGGATTGCCGCCGGCTCTTGACGGCCGCCGCGATTCTCGCCATCGATCCAACAACCGATCAAGCTGCTCGAACAGCACAGCCGGAGAAACTCCTTCCGCCGCGGCCGCTTCTCGCAAAAAGGTTTGAACCACCGACACCAGCGACGCGCTTTCATCGGCCAGATTCATAACCGGCAACAAAGCGTTTTCGTCGAGCAACCCGTCGGCCAGCAACCCGTGCACCAACGCCGACAAACGACTTTGCCGAGGCAGAGCTTCGAGCAACTGGCGGCAGGTCGTTCCCGCATTCTCGGGATACTGCTCAAACAAACTTCGGGAAGTGGCCGGTTCGCTGACAACATCGAC
>QIKY01000367.1 GCA_003233175.1 Planctomycetaceae bacterium
GGGTTCTTATCCTAACTATCGATTTCCCAGGGTGGCGCGGCGATGCCGCTGACCCTGGGCTGTGGAATGCAACCCCTGCGGGGTATTCGCTGGGTCAACCACGGAGACGGCGATGTCGGTTGAGAAATATCTGAAACCCGAAGTCATTCGCAATATCAAGCGGTTGGATCTCCGCGCGCAGTTCGTGGTTAAGGGATTCCTGCAGGGTTTGCATGCCAGCCCCATGCATGGATTTTCCGTGGAGTTCAGCGAACATCGTCGGTACGCCAGCGGCGATGACCCCAAGGATATCGATTGGCTCGTGTACGCCAAAACCGATAAGTACTATGTGAAAAAGTTTGAGGCGGAAACCAATATCACGGGCTATTTGGCGGTCGACACCAGCCGCTCGATGGGCTACACCTACCGGCAGGATTTAACCAAGTTCGACTACGGCGTCTGTCTGGCGGCGGCGCTCTGTTATTTGATGGTGCATCAGCAAGACCCGGTCGGACTGATCACCTTCGACCAACGCGTGCGCAACAGCTTACCGCCCAAATCGCGGCGTTCGCAAATGGCGGCGGTGTTGTCGTTGCTTTCGCGTCTGCAACCGACCGGCGAGACAAACATCGCGGCCAGCCTGTTGCAAATTGCCGGTATGTTGCGGCGGCGCAGTTTGGTGATGGTTTTTTCCGACCTGCTCAGCGAGCAGGATGAAGTGATTGCCGCCTTGCGGCGCCTGCGGCATGGAGGCCACGATATCATTCTGTTTCATATTTTGGACGAAGCCGAAGTGTACTTTCCTTTTTCCGGCATGGTCGAGTTGGAAGACCCTGAGTCGGGGCAGGCTTTGGAAGTCGACGCCGATGGCTTCCAACAAGATTACCGTAAAGCCATCGCAGAGTTTCGCGACGGCTACCAACGCGAGTCGGTCAAAAGCGGCTTCGACTATGTCCCACTCGACACCAGCATGCAGTTCGACAAAGCTCTCATGGAGTATTTGTTGCGCCGGCGTTCGAGAGGTTGAACCATGGCGCTGGTTACGGGATCACTTCTTTTTCTCGGCAGCCTGTTCGTGGCCGCGCCGATCATCGTGCATCTCGCGACGCGGCAGCGCCCGCGCCACATCGAATTCCCCGCGTTACGCTTCGTGCAGCAGAGCCGGGCGCAAAACCAGCGGCGTTTGCAGTTGCGGCAATGGCTGTTGCTTTTGCTGCGTTGCGCCGTGGTGCTGGCCTTGGCCGCGGCGCTGGCCCGCCCCAGCGTGCCGACCAACGCCTTGGGGCAGTGGGGCGCCTTTGCCCTGTTTTTTTCCGCCACGGTGTTACTGACGCTCGTCTTCGCGGTGGCGCTGACGCACGCCGACCAACGCTTGGCGGCGATGGTGGCCGGCGCCTTGGCTATCGTGACGTTACTCGGCGCGGGATATTACCTGTGGCGAAGCTTACAGACCGGCGAGGGGCGAATTATTGGCGATGAAGAAGCGCCGATTGCCGCCGTGCTGCTGTTTGATACGTCGCCCCGCATGCAATATGTGCGAGAGAATCAAACCCGGCTCGAAGCGGGCGGCGAAACAGGGCTCTGGCTGCTGGAGCAACTGCCGCGCGGTAGTCAGGCCGCGATTGCCGACGCACACCCCGGCTCGATCGTCTTCTCGCCCGATTTGAGCACCGCGCGGGCGGCCATCCAACGCTTGCGAATCACCAATACGCCGCGGCCGTTGGCGGAAAAACTGCAAGCCGCCATTCGACTGCTGGCCGCCAGTGAGAACGAGCGCCGGGAGTTGTACGTGTTTACCGATTTGTCGCGTCAAGCTTGGCGCGTGGCCCATGAGGCGGACTTACGCCAGACGCTGGCCGAACATGAAGAGATCGTGCTCAACCTGTTCGACGTCGGCGTCGAGCGGCCGAACAACGTGGCCTTGGGCGAACTGAAGTTATCGGGCGAGACGCTCACCCCCGGCGGACGTCTGCAAGTCGAAACCAGTGTGGCGGCGTCGGAAAAGGGCGGATCACGAGTGCTCGAACTTTATTTGGAGGAGCCCGACCCGCAGTTGCCGCTGATTCGAGATGGCCGCTTGGAATTGCCAACGCCCGTGTTGCGCATGCGCCAGACAACGCAGCCCACGCCCGGCGGTGCGGTGCGGGTTCGTTTCCCAGACCTGCCCAAACTACCGCTGGGCGTACATCATGGCTACGTGCGGCTGGTGGGGGAAGATGGTCTCAAGATAGACGACGCGCGTTACTTCTCGGTACGGGTGCGAGCACCTTGGAAGGTGCTGGTTTGCGCGCCGCCGAACACCGCCACCGGGCTCTTCACGGAGGCTGTTTCGCCGTATGCTTTTCGCGCCGGCGGCCGCTCCCGATTCGAGATCAGCGAGATCCCGCAGGCGGAACTTGGCCGGCACGATCTAACGAAATATGCGGCAGTTTGCTTGCTCGACCCAGCGCCGCTGAATGCGGCTGTTTGGCGGCGTCTGGCCCGATTTGTTCGGCATGGCGGCGGATTGGGCGTGTTTCTCGGCCGCCGCGCTTCGCCCGCCGCAGCGTTTTCCGTTCCCGCAGCCCAAGAATTACTGCCGGGCGTGCTGCAGCGTCAATGGCGGGCGGGAAGCCGGGAGCTTTATCTGACGCCCAACAGTTTGAATCATCGCATTTTGCAACCGTTTCGCCAAATCGCGAGCAGCACGCCCTGGGACCGCCTGCCGGTTTTGAAGCACTGGGTGTTTGAGCAGTTGGCGCCCCAAGCAACGGTCGTGATGCGCTACAGCAACGGACATCCTGCAATTCTGGAAACATCGCTCGGCGGCGGACGCGTGCTCACCATGACGACGCCGATTTCCGACGCCGCCAATGCGCCGCAACCGCCTTGGAACTACCTGCCCACTTCCGACGGCTCTTGGCCGTATGTCGTGTTGATCAACGAGATCACGCTCTATCTGGTGGGCAGCGGCGACGAACGGCTGAACTATATGGCTGGCGAAGTTGCGGAATTGAACTACGCCGATAGCGGAACGGCGCAGCGTTTTGAGCTGTTCACACCCGATGGCGACCGGCAAGAGATCGTCGGCACGCGCGATCGGGTCAGCGTGCGAGCGACCGATCTGGTCGGCGCCTATCGACTCAAGGGACACGCCGGCTTACCGATTTCGCTCGGTTTTTCGGTCAACCTGCCGACGTCCGCCAGCGATCTGACGCGCATCGATTCCGCCCGGCTCGACGTCTTGCTGGGCCAGTCGCGGTACGAAATGTCGAACAGTCGCGGCGAATTCACCCGCGCCATCGGCGTGGCTCGCCAAGGCCGCGAATTTTTTCCGCACTTGCTACTGCTCCTAGCCCTGTTAATAGTTTTGGAACGCGTGCTGGCCAACCGCTTTTATCGTCGGTAAGGAATAGTCTCGAAATAAGATTCCTCTGTTCGCAACCGCCCACAAGATATGTAACGCTGAACCGTGAATGGCAAGAACTATTTTCTTGAATCGTGGAAGTGAGAGAGTACTATCCCAAATGCCTCCTCAGCCGATGAGCACTAGCTCACGGTTTACAGCATTCTCGCTGAACCGGACGCTAGCGCGTTCAGGCTGATCTGCGCGGCGCGTTTGGCCAGACGTCACCACTTTTTTGGGGAGAGGTTTATGAGAAGTTCCGACCTGTTCATGAATAACCTCAGGCTATGCCCCGCTCAGTCTGATATGAAATCGGGAAGTTATTTCGGGACTATTCCTAAGAGCTCCTAACATAACCCCTGTTTGGCGTTTCAAACACGGAGTTTGATGCCGACCTACTAAGTTGTGTTAGAAGGTATAAGCAGAAAAAAGCACGCTGAAGCGTACACTCCCACGGTGGGTGGAAAATCGTGGGCGGTGAAGCGAGATCATTCACCCCACACCACGGAAAAATCGGCGAAGTAAATGTAGAGCGAGAGCACGAACAGCACGATGGCGGCGCCGAGTGGTTTGGCCAGTGGCCAGGGTGTGAGGTCAACTTCGCCGGAAGACTTTTGCCGCCAGGGAGTTTCTCGCGGCGCCAGGCGGCCGATGAGCAGCATCAGCAGAATCAGGCTGACAAAAACAATCCCCAGAAAATGAAAGCCGTTGATTGCTTTGACATACACCGCAAACTGCGGAATGAAATTGCCCGCGACAAGCACCAGCAGCCCCACCACGAGCGCGATTTTGGCGGCCAACGCGGGAACGTGTTTGGTTAGCATGCCGACCAGCATTACCGCGAAAATCGGAATGAAATACAGGCCGTTCATGTCTTGCAGGTAGGCGAAGATACTCTTTTGCCCGGCCAACAGCGGCGCCAACGTCATCGAAGCCAGGGCCACTACCACGCCAACCCATTTCCCCGATGCAATGACTTGCTTTTCGCTAGCCGCTGGGTGCAGCAACTTTTTGTAAACGCCCAGACTGAAAAGCGTGGCCGTGCTGTTCAGGCCGGAGTTGAACGAACTCAATATCGCACCCACCACCACCGCCGCGAAAAAGCCCACCAACGGTTCCGGCAATACATCGCGGACCAACGTTCCGTAGGCGTGATCTTTGTGAAGGCCGTGGTCGGCGTAAAGGTGAAAGGCGACAATTCCGGGTAGGACGAGAATCAACGGCGCGAGCACTTTCACCGTTCCGGCCAGAAGCACGCCTTTTTGTCCTTCCGCCAGATTTTTCGCGCCGAACGTGCGTTGGATAATTTGTTGGTTGGTGGTCCAGTAGAAGAGGTTGAGCAGCACGACGCCGGTGAAGAGCGTCGAAAAAGGAACCGATTGCCCAGGGCCGCCCAGTGAATTGAATTTTTCAGGATGGGCCGCATGCAGGTCGGACAAAGCAACCAGCGGCCCGGCGTCATTAACGCGCAACAGGCCGAAGTAAGTGATCAGCAAACCGCCCGCCAACAGACCGAAACCGTTGAGCGTATCGGAAACCGCCACGGTGCGCAGTCCGCCGAAAATGGCGTAGATCGAGCCAATAATGCCGATCAGCCAAACCGTCAGCCAGAGCACGGCGGTATCGGAGGGCAATCCCGTGATGGCGCGAATGTCGAGAAAGCCGGCCAGCGCGGTGGCGCCGGAGTAGAGCACGATCGGCAAGAGAATGGCGGCGTAGGCCACGATAAACACGATGGTTGTGATGACGCGCGTGGTGGAATCGAATCGTTCCTCCAAAAACTGAGGGACGGTCGTGATGCCGCTTTTCAGATAACGAGGCAAAAACGCCAACGCCAGCACCACCAACGACATCGCCGCAATCACCTCCCATGCCATGACACTAATGCCATCGGCGAAGGCGGCGCCGTTCAAACCCACAAGTTGTTCGGTGGACAGGTTGGTCAGCAAGAGCGAGCCAGCAATATAACCGCCGGTTAATGTGCGCCCGGCGAGAAAATATCCGGCGGTGCTGTCGTGTCGATCACCCCGCGTGAGCAGCCACGTGGCCACCGCAACCAGGGCGGTGAAAAAGCAAAAAGAACCCAAAATAAGTGCGGACATATGCAGCGAGGCTCGTATTTTCAGAGGAAAGAGAGCGAGAACGGGGAGGTTTTTTGGCAATCGGCTTCCGACCGGGTCTGTATTTTCCCCGTGAGTGTAACGAATAGCGCGCCATTGGGGGTAGCGCCGCGAGAGCTGGAAGCGCAAGAATCGGTATTTAGGCGGTTACGGCGCCATGTCATCCCCCATAAAGGGTGGGTGCCTGGACTGCCATTACGCAGTGGCGAGTACTTTTCGTTGTCTCGAACGATTAGCTATTGGGATGATATTCGTTTCCCGTGGCCGGAAAACATCCGGTAATGGCCGCTGTTCGGCCCCCCCGAGAGACGAGCATTGTTGCCGTTTTGGCGGTAGTAGTGATAGAATATAGGTTGGCCGCGTTAGAGCATGAAAATCTGCCTGTTGGCGAGGTGATTCTCCAGACGCGGGCCGACGGCGCCGTTTTGTATGAACACATATCCTGGGTGTTAGCCCATCTAGTGGTCTGTCAGCATTGAATTTTAGGATTAGCCGCTGGGCGCTAGCCCACGGTTGTACAGGAAAAACCGGACGCTAGCGCGTTCCGGCCGAATTTTCATCCGTGACAAACCACTAGGGCGTTCGCACATTTTCAAGGGAAAGTCAGACCGATGGAATGTCGGTCGGCGGAATCGAGCATGGTTCGCGCGTGCGGCAGGATTGTCGTACGCAATGTTCAATGAGGGAGAGTTGCATGGGCATTTTGGAAAGCCTCAAAACACGTTGGCAGATCTACACCGGCGATGAGGAAACGCCGCTCGATGGCGATACGCCCGCGTGGTTGGTCAGCATGGTGGTTCACTTGGTGCTGTTGGTGGGCGTGACGCTCATCCCCCTCAACCTGCCCGAAGACGACCGCAGCGTGGTGCTCACTTCCACGTCGTTGGAAGAAGAAGAAATCCCCGAGCTTCCGGAAGATTTTCATTTCAGCGACGCGCCCGCGGAGGAATTGGGCGCCAACAGCGAGATGGGAACGCAGATGGCGGCTTCGCTGGCGGCCACGGTCGATGTCGCGAGTGAGATTCCCAATCCGACCGACGCAGAAATGTTTGAGGTCGGCGAGATACATGTGAATAACATGAGTAGCCTCGCAACGGCCATGAGCCTCACCAAAAACATGGCTGTTCGCGGCGCCGCGGGCGTGGGCGCCACCGGCGCCGAAGGCGCGATCGATCGTCTGACGCAGGAAATTCTGATGTCGCTCGAAGAGCGAAAAACGTTGGTGGTTTGGCTGTTCGATCAATCGGGTAGTTTGGCCCGGCAACGCGATTCCATTCGAAAGCGGTTCGAGCAAATTTACAAAGAGTTGGGCGTCATTCAGGCCAACGGCTCTCCGGTTTTCGAACAGTACGAAGACAAACCGTTGCTGACGTCGGTCGTGGCGTTTGGCAAGGCGGTTACCTTGCTGGTCGATAAGCCGACCGACGATCTGGAAGTCATTACGAAGGCGGTTGAGTCGATCCCGCCGGACACCAGCGGCGAGGAAAAAGTGTTCCAGGCGATTTACATGGCCGCCAACAAATACAAAACGCATCGGGTTATCTCCGCGAGAACCGGCGAGCCCAAACGGAATGTGATGTTTATCGTCGTGAGTGACGAAATCGGCAACGATCAAGCCGGACTCGACCAAACCGTCACACTCTGCCGCCGTTATGAAATGCCGGTATACGTGATCGGCGTGCCGGCGCCGTTCGGCCGTCGGAAAACGAGCATGAAGTACGTGCCGGCTCCTCAATACGACCAAACGCCGGGCTGGGCGCCGGTCGACCAAGGACCGGAGTCGCTCTATCCCGAACGCATTCAGTTGGATTTCACCGACGGCGGAAAAAGGGCGCAACCCGTGGCCTCGGGGTTTGGCCCCTTCGCCTTGACACGACTGTGCGTGGAAACGGGCGGCGTGTATTTCGCGGTGCATCCGAATCGGAATGTGAATCGTGATGTAAGCCGCCGAGAGACCGCTGAGTTTTCCGCCCACATGGCGAAATTCTTCGACGCCAGCGTGATGCGAAAATATCGGCCCGATTACGTTTCCGCCAAGGAGTACGAACGTCGTTTGCTGGCCAACAAGGCGCGCGGCGCGCTGGTGCGAAGCGCACAGCTTTCCTGGTTGGCGCCGATGGAGGCGCCGCAGGTGCGGTTTGTCAAGCGAAGCGAAGCCGCGATCGTCACCGACCTCGCCAAAGCCCAGAGAGACGCCGCCAAGCTGGAGCCGAAACTCAACGCGTTGTTTCAGGTGCTGAAGGCCGGCGAAGCCGATCGCAAAAAAGAAGATTCACTTCGTTGGCAGGCCGGGTTCGACCTCGCGATTGGCCGTATCATGGCGGTGCAGGCGCGCACCCAAGCCTACAACGCCATGTTGGCGGAGGCCAAACGCGGCCTCAAATTCAAAGACCCCAAGAGCAATACCTGGGTGTTGCAGCCCGCCGATACGATTACCGTCGGCAGCCAAATGAAAAAGATGGCCGAAAAGGCCACCATGTATTTGGAACGCGTGGTTGAGGAGCACCCGAATACGCCATGGGCGGTGATGGCCTCGCGTGAATTGTCGACGCCCATCGGCTGGAAGTGGGCGGAGGAATTCACCGACCTTTCTCCTCGCGGAAACGCCGGCGCCGGCAATAATAACGCCCCGGCCAGCGACAAACGAAAAATGCTCAAGCGCAAACCCCGAGGACCGGTTCCCAAACTCTGAGGCAGTGGTTCTTTGCAAGGGCCGCTATACCACTCACCGTTGAAAATGACGTTTTTTCGTTTAACGAGCCATTGTCGGCCGTGTGAAGTATATGCTCCGTTCCTTGCATGATGCCCCTATGAACGCGCATCTCGAAAACGCGCCCGGCGAAAACAAGAGCCATGCCGCGGCGGTGATCAAATCCCCGAAAATTGCCCCGCTGATGATTGGGTCGCTGCTGGTCGACCCGCCCATTTTGCAAGCCCCGATGGCCGGGTTCACCAACTACGCCTACCGGCAAATCGTGCGAGATTACGGCGGCGCCGGTTTGCAGGCCACCGAAATGATCAGCGCGCGTGGTTTCGCCTGGCTCGACGAACAACAAGCCGAACACCCCGACCGACTCTGGGGCGTGCGCGAGGAGCCCAAGCCGCTGGCCGTGCAAATTTGGGATAACGACGCCGCCACGTTGGCGCGTGTTGGCCGGCGGCTGGTCGAGGAATATGGTGTCAGTGTGGTGGACATCAACTTCGGTTGCCCCGTCAAGCAAGTCACGGAGCGGGCGCGGAGCGGTTCGTATTTACTCCGCCATCCCGAGAAAATGGGCGCGATCATCGAGCAAGTCGTGGCGGCTTGCGCGCCGACGCCCGTCACGGCCAAAATTCGCCTGGGCTGCACGCGAGACACCATCAACGCCGGCGATGTGGCCGAAGTGGTGGAAGGCGCCGGCGCCGCGGCGCTCACCGTGCATGGCCGAACCGCCCAAGATTTCTTCAAAGGCGCCGCCGATTGGGAGCGGTTATCGGCCGTGCGGAAGCGTCTGCGGCGTATTCCGCTGATTGGCAACGGCGACCTCGACTCCGCCGAAAAAGTCGTACAGGCCTTCGAGCGTTGGGGCGTCGATGGCGTGATGATCGCCCGCGCCGCGCTGGGCCGACCCTGGCTTTTTCAACAGGCGGCGGCGGCCTTGCGCGGCGAGCCGATTCCCCCCGAACCCACGTTGGCCGAACAGCGGGAGTGCCTCTTAAAACACCAGCGGCTAGTGGCGGAGCGTTTCGGCGAGAAGAAGGGCGTGCAACTCATGCGAAAATTCGCCTGCTGTTACGCCCAAGGCCGGCGCGGCGCCCGCGCCTTTCGCTCGCACGTCGCGACGGTGCAAACCACCGCCGAATTCCTCGATGTGGTCGCTCGCTATTTCCCCCTGAGCGATTAAGCGTTCGAGTGATTCGCTGGAATTCACGCTCCAGCGCGCGAGCGCATCTCGTGGTTTGTGTTCAGGCGTACACGGCGCTGCGGGCGTGGCGAGATCGTCGAATTCCATGCTTCGTGCTCTTCGCGTCCTTCGTGGTGAACTTGATCGTTCGGCGGCACGGAGAACCGTTTGGCCGGATAGGTTCACCACGAAGGACGCGAAGAGCACGAAGGAGAAGAGTCCAGAGTCGGGGAACAAACCGCTTGGGCGAGACAGAAAAACGCTGTCGCCCGCAGCTTGCCGTTAAACGAAAATGGCGCCATTTTCAACCGAGCGCAGTATGGTTGCTTGCGGCCGGCATAAGAAAAAGGCTGTTTTCCGGGGCTTGCCGGTAGCCATTTTACCAACCCAGTTCCAGCCCCGCGCACCTATTTCGCGCTCGGTTCCGATGGTCCATACCCCAGAAGATACAGCCGCTTGCAGGCCGCGATTGCCTCGGCGCTGGCTGGGGCGGCGGCGATGTTGACTGTTTCCAACGGGTCGTCGCGGTGGTCGTAGAGTTCCGAAGCCAGCAGGGCGCCGGTTTTGAAATCTCGCCATTCGGTATAGCGATAGCGGTCGGTGCGGACGGAGCGTCCCATCGCTTCGGGGGCGCCTTTGAAATACGCCGGGCGAGGATGTTGCGTGTAGGCGGCCTGCTTCACCTTGGCGTTTGGCGACTCCAACACCGGAACAAGGCTGGCGCCTTGCAAGCCGTTTGGCGTTAGCAGGCCGCAGAGTTCGACCAACGTGGGGTAGATATCGAGTAACTCCGCCAGCGAGTTTGTTTTCGAGCCGGGATTTTTCATCTTCGGCGCGACAAAAATGAGCGGAACTTGGGCGTCGCGTTCGAAATTCGAAGTCTTCGCCCAGAGAGCCTGTTCGCCCAGATGGTAGCCATGGTCGGACCAAAAAACGATGATCGTGTTATCGCGCAGCGCGAGTGCGTCCAATTCCGCCAGCACGCGGCCAACTTGGGCGTCCAGATAGCTGATCGCCGCCAGATAACCATGCCGGATTTCCATCACGGCTTCCGGCGCGAGCGTGCGAGGCGGCGGGCCGCCGAGAATCTCGCGGCTGTTGTGCCAGGCGATGCGCGGCGCGTTTCGAGGCCACCGAGGATTCGGCGGCGGTGAAAGTTTTTCCCGGTCGTAAAGATCCCAATATTTCTTCGGCGCGTTGAAAGGCGAGTGCGGTTTCCAGAACCCAACGGCCAGGAAGAATGGTTTTCCCGCCGCCTTGCGTTGGCGAAGGGCCTGAACGGCGCGTGTCGCGATGCGGCCGTCGAAGTAAGCGTCGTCCGGCGTGTCGCGGCATTCGCATTTAGGGTCATGGGCCAGGTTCGGCGGCAACTGGCCTTCGACTTGCGGCTTGTCGGAGCTATGGGTGGCGAAGTGCAACACGGCGGGAACGCTCCAAGAGGCTGGATCGCCGTGCAAGGTCTGCCGCCAATTATGGAATATTTTTCCGATGTTCTGGGTGAAGTAGCCCTGATTTTTGAAATGCTGCGGCAGCGTCACGACCAGCGGCATGGTATCGCGAAAATGCGTGGGCAGATCCCAAATTCCGAGCGTATCGGGGCGGCGGCCGGTGAGCAGCGAAGCCCGGGAAGGATTGCACAACGCCTGCTGGCAGTAGGCGCGAGTGAACAGACGTCCGCTCGCCGCCAACGCATCAAGATGCGGCGACCGCACCTCTTGGTTTCCCAGGCAGCCGAGGTCGTTTCGTAAATCGTCGGCGGCGATGAAGAGCACGTTGGGTTGTTCGGCGGCGGCCCAGGAAATCGGCCAGAAGTTCGCCAGGAGCGAAAGCAAGACGACTAAGAGGCGGGATCGTTTCATGAGATGCGCGCCGGGTGTTTTTGTCATTGCGGCGAGCGTGGCGGTTGCAATCGCCCTAGGAAAGCGTGAAACCATTAGTTCTCGAAGTGGCGTTCGAGAAGCCCGTTTTTTTTCAAAAAGCCGGGCTTCTGAAGCGAGATGTCGTTTTTCCACGCATTCCAAAGTCGGCGGACTATCGCTGCTCGCCCACGTTTCGCTTTGCCAACTGATCTCGGAGCGAGGCGGCCAACTCATATTTCTCTTTCGCGATTGCATCGGCCAGACGTTCCTCGACCGTCTGCCCGACCTCGAATTCCTCTCGCAGCGATTCGCGAAGATCGACCAACCGTTCGACGAGATCATCGTCTTCAAAATGCTCTTCCACGTCAAACTCCTCGAACACCAACCGCAGTTGCTGCAAGCCCTCGTTGATGGCGCTGATGGCGTCTTCGGCCGAGCCTTCCTCCAATTCCGCCAACGCCGCGGCCTGGGTGCGGTGAAAGAGAACGAAAGGCCGGTACTGCTCGTGGGAGAGCGTCCACTGTTCGTCGGGGGAGTATTGCTTGCAGAAGTCCATGAATTTTTGGGTTTGGTCGGCGTCGCGTACGGCGTCGGCGAATCTTCGCAACGAAAGCCAGCAGACTCTGCGATGATAAAACTGTACGAACTCCCGATCGGCTTCCGCACACTGCTCTTCGCTCAAGGAAAAGTCGTCGTCCGCTTGTTCGGCCTCATGGCGCAAAAACTCGTAATAGGTGTCGAACCCTTCGGGATGCTCGCCATCGGGCCGCCCTGTTGTTTCCAACTGCAAAATCCCCATGTCGACGCGCATTTGAATGACTTCGCGGCCGTCTTCGGCATCGATCAGACGAACATTCACCGAAAATGGTTCGTACTCCCAACCTTGAAGAAGATGTTCGATCGATCGCGACATGGCGCACGTTACCCTCAACCAACTGGCGGATATCACCCCCGTCAGGCGGTGGACTGGTTTATTATAGCACGCACCCCATTGTGGGGCACCCGTCGAATCGTGCGCCTGTTGTTTATACATAAGTTTTTTCGGCTCGGGGTCCCAAGGTTATCCAATCGCCGTATTGAGCCGGAAGGATTTGTCATTTGTTATTTGACAATAGTCATTTGTCATCGGACGGAGTGAGCAGGAAATCGATCCCGGAGACATCTGAGGTTTTGGCAAGGGGTGTTTGGCATGATTTCCTCAATTTTTCGTGGTTTCGAGGAACGGAATGATGGCGGGGTT
>QIKY01000405.1 GCA_003233175.1 Planctomycetaceae bacterium
CATGTGCGACTTCGCGCTCGCCTGGATAGCCTTCGGTCCACCGACTAAGACTTATGTATAAACAACAGATTCCTGCCTGCGCGGGAATGACGGTCCTGCGTGGGAATGACGACAATGACGGCGTTGTTTCGCGGCGTTTCCAGAGCCGCTGCATCTGGCATCCCGCCGGGATGCATCGTTCGCTGCGGTAGCCTACCGGCGGTGTTCGCTGCGCTCGACCGCCGGTTAATGGCTGGCAAGCCTCCGGCTTGGCGGGAATTCCGTAACACCATTGCACGGAATAGATCTTGGACAGGTACTTAGCGTGTTTTTTCCCGGATGTTGATTGATCGGCGGATGTTTGCTGCTTGGAATTTTTGAATGCAAAGCCGGCGAATACGAGCAATATGTACGCCACGGCAATTCCCAACACGACATAACCCGGCCTGATGGCCTGCCCAAAAACCTCAACGACTGTGGGGTCCTTGATTTTATCGTAAATAGCGGTGGCCGCCGCGACGCCCGCCCCCGCCACCGAAACCACCATCAAGATATTCCAAACAAACATGCTGGCGCCTTTGGGTTTGGCGTCTCCCAGAATGCGCGTACTGTTCATCATCATGAAGAAGGTCAGATAGGCGATCGGCAAGAGCATCATGCCGAAACTGGAGGCCAGAATCGCCAACCACAGTTTTGCATCGCCGTCCCACATCAGCGGCCAAGCCGCGCCGAAGGCGCCGGCAATAATGCAACCCACCACATGCGGCGCGCCACCCTGCTTGAGCCCCAGCATTTCGCAAAAGGCATAGCCGTTGATCAACATCAAGATAATGATCGACGAGAAACCCATCCCCAACACGCCAATGCCAAACACCCATTTCGCGGTGTCTGCTCCCAACAACGGCGCCAACGCGGCTGAGAGTTGGAAGGCGTTGCGGCGAATAAGCGCCGAGGCGACGATGCGCTCCGTTGCCGGCAAGTTCGCCGCGTGCTGCACTTTTTCGTCTTCGCTCAGGGCGGAGTATTGCTCCGACCCCAATTCCGCCTCCACGCGAGCCAGCAGGAGCGTCTCTGTTTTTTCGCTATAGAGAGGACTCGTTTTCATCGTGGCCGGATCGTTGCTCAGGAAGGCGTCGTCGACCTTTGCATGGAAGGTCGAGGCTGTCGCGATGACCACGCAACTGGTCACCAACACATAGGGAATGGCCATGCCGGTGGAGAGGTCGAAGCGAGCCAGACCGCGGAACGATTTATCCCACCCACGGCTGAGCATCGAATACGGCAGGAGGAAAGTCATATTGATGCCGACCGCCGTGGCGGCGGCGCCGATCATGACCTTGCGTTGTTCTGGCACCAGTTGGGCGGTCCAATATTCTTGCCACGTTCCGGGCAAGGTGGCGACCAACGCCCCGATTTTTCCGCTAGGTTGCGTCCAACTGCTGAAGTCGGGAATAAACCCCGCAAAAATCTCGCCGCCGTTCAGATAGCCTGAGAGCCCCAGGCGAATCACGACGCCGAAGAAGCACAGCACGATCAATCCAACCAGCGCCTTGAGGAACCAATCGAAGACTTTTCCCGCCCAGCCGTGCATGCTGTTGAGCACCACCACTACGCCAGCCGCCGCCAAAATCAGTCCTGAAACCAGCAGCTTGGAATTCAGGCTGTCGCCGATCGCCTCTCCGTTCTGTGGGCTGGCCAACAGATTTTTCTGCAGCGCCTCGTAACATAGGGCGAATTGCGGCATGCACCAGATCATGTTGGCCATGCTGGTGGCAATCAACCACCCCCAGCCCAACACGGGGTTGATGTGGCTATTGATTTGGCGAAACGGCCGCTCGCCGGTCGAAAGCGTTACATAACTAATGGCCGAGAGCATGACCACGCCCATGATAATCGCCACGAGTTGCAGCCAGAGCAAGCTACTCCCGCCCAACACACCCAAAAACAACGCGCCGGAAAGCGAGCCGCCTCCCAACGTAATGGCGCTTTGCAGCCAGCCGGGTCCAGAAAGTTTGAGGAACGCGCCGAAAGTGGCGCCCGCGCCCTTGGCCTGTGCTGCTTGAAGGATTTCCCGATCGGAATCGGTTTTTGAATGAGCTAGATTCGCAATGGGTTGGTCCGAGTTGGGGTCATTCATGCTGCATTATCAATCGGCTGGGAGCGTGGAGTGACGCAGGTTGCTGATGTCGTTGGGGAGTTGCTGGCAAGCACCCGCGACAAAACGGGCCGCATTTTCACCGCTGCGGGTGATTGCGAGCAACCATCCTACACGCTGAGGCGTACACTCCAACACCCTACAGGCTGAAGCGTAAACTCCAACATGCGGCTTTCGACTAAGGCCCCGCCAGCGGCTTGATTTCCTCGGCGGAAAGGGCGCGGTTGAACACGGCTATTTCGTCCAGCCGGCCTTCCCAGTTCGCTTGGTTGTCGGCGCGGCCGCCGAAGAAGAGTTTCTCCAAGTCTGTCGGCGCGACGGCGGTGGTGGTCTCGATTTCCGGAGCGGCGTTTCCGTTCAAATAGATCCGCACTTTTTCTCCGTCTCGGACCAACGCCAGATGGCTCCATGTCCAGCGTTTGATTTCCGTGCGGCCGACAAGCGGCTTTGCCTTGGCGCCGAACTGGAAAATGATTTTCCCCGGCGAGGTTGCCGCGCCGCCAATGCCCAGGTGGTCGCCATACGGACTGAGGCGGTTTTCCACATCTCGCGAAAACAGCCAACCGGCGGTGTCGCGGGCAGCGGCCGGCATGCCGTTCCATATCCACAGGGAAACGGTGTAGTGGTCGCCCAAATTGCTGAGCCGCGTTTGCAAACGGCCGCCGGCGAAATGAGCCGCCCGATTTTCCTCGCCGTCTTTGCAGACGCCTTTTTGAGGACCGGCCAAGAAAAACACCACGCCTTGTTCATAAATGGCGTCGCGGTCATGGCCGGAGGAATCGCGGGCGTTGGGTCCGGCGAATTCATCCAATCGCCAGTAGGCTAGTGGCTGGGCTTTGAGAACCGCCGCGGTGGTCGGCCCTTGGCTTTGGCGATATTTGCGTCGCGGCGTCGAGGCGACGCTTTCCAACAGCCCGAGAGCGGCGGCGGCGATTTTTGGCTCGGCCTGAACTTCCAGACCGGCCGACCGCGCCGCCCAGGTGTTGTATCCGCCGAGATAATGTTGTTCGGGCGGGGGGATATAACCATCGCCGCCGTTGGCCAGTTCGATGACCATGGTTTTCGCCAAGGGGCTTTGCAGTTTGAGCTTGAGGCCTGTTAAGGCGTAGGTTTCATTCGACGTGGCGGCAATCGCGATATCGCCGATGCGAATCGCCTGCACGACGACATCGGTCGCCTGCCGCTCATGTAGAATGAGTTGCTCGCGGGCGTACACCTGTTGTGAAGTTTTCAGAGTTTTCCCGTCCATGGCGTCGAGCACGCGATGGGCCCATTCCAAGCGTTGTTTGTCGGGCGTTCGATACTTGAGATGCAGCCGCACTTCGTTCATGCTCAGCGTGGCGGTATCTCGGTGTTCGATGGAGGCATAGGCCTCTAGGGCGATTTTCGCTAGGCCGGCGGCGAAACTATCGATGGTGAAATTGGGTTGTTGGTCGGCGGGAACTTTGTAGTCACGCCGCCAGATATCGCCGCTGCAACCGTGCGACATCATCGCCACGAAGGGCGGCGCTGTTTTGCTTGCCTTATTGCCGTTCCCCTTATTCGCGTCCAATTGCTGTTCCAGGTTTTCGCAGAACAAGCCGTAATAATCGGCGCTGAGGCCCTTTTCTCCCGAAAAGTAGTGCATGGAGAAGTTGCACAACAGCGCGATCGGCCGACCACTCACCGACTGCAACGAGATCATCGTGAGGTCGGGGTCTTCGGGGCCGGATTCTCCCGTGACGTTGTCCCAGTTTCTTCCCGCATGCATGTTGGCGCGGACCGTGGGGTTGCCGAAAGGATCGTCGGCGATTCGGTCGGGGCGGAGAATCCAACGCCGCAGGGCGGTGAATTCGGCCGCGTTTTTTACCGCCCAGCCGAATTGCGCCGGCTCCAGGTTGGCTTCGGCCGCCGCCAAAACTTCCGCGAGTTTTTCACGCAAATACGGCACATAGGTTGGGTCGGCATCGGTGCCCAGGCAGCTCATACTGGCTGGCGCCGAATGGGTGTGAGTGGCGGAAATCAGAATGTGGTCGGGTGAAAGTTTCGTGCGTTGCGAGGCCAGATTCTTGACGTCGTCTAAAAAAGGACGCGTCATCATACAGCTATCCACCACCACGATGGCGAGCCGCTGCTGGCCGTCGTCGAGCACAATCGCGCGGGCCTTGACTTTCGTTTTCACGGTATCGATCGATCGACTGAGCATGCCTCCGTTGACAAAAACCGGAAACTGCTGCGGCGTCACATCAACGACGGCGGCGCCGGCGCGTAACTCCTCGGCTTGGGCCCGAGAAGACGCTGACGCCAGCAACGCCGACAAAAGAAAAACGAAGAGAGACGGCTTCATGGCGGGCCCTTTATTGGTGTGTAACGAAGGTGGGATTCGGCATGGCGGGCAAACAGGAGGTTGGGGCGAATCTGTTGCCTCGCATGCATTCGAGTATATACTTTGGGCGGCTGGGAGTCGCGTTTTTGCTTCACTAAAATACAGGCATCTTTTTCATGGGCGCCGAACCTTACTTTTATTTCGTTCCCTACCAGCAGGATGTTGCATCTGCGCTGGCGGCGTTGCGCGGGCGTGAGTTTGCAGCGGGGCGTTACAACCCAGTGACGCCTTTCCCCTCATTTCCCTTGGGCGAACACCCGCCCGCTCCCGGCGCCGCACACGCCTCCATTGAAGACGCGCTCTTGGCCGCCGGGGCCGATGGCACGCGCTCGATTCTAGACTTAAACCATGTGGCGGAATTCGCCGACTTTTGCACGGTGGCGGCGTTAGATGTTTTCACGTTGGAGGAACTCTACGGCAGCACTGAACCAACGCGGGAAATGATCGAAGAAAACAGGGGCTTTTTTGACCATGTGGAGCGCGGCCAGGGCGTTTGTATCGTGGTCTATAAAGACGGCCGCCCCGACGAACTATTTTTCGCCGGCTATTCCTTCGATTGAAACGCGCCGTTGGAGTGTACGCTTCAGCGTGCGTCCGAGACGAAAACACGCTAAAGCGTACACTCCAACGGTGGGCGGCGAAAATGACAGCGTTGTTGTTTCGAGGCGTTTCTCGCGCCCGCTGCATCTGGCATCGTCGCCGGGATACACGTTCGTTGCGTTGGCCTACCGGTGGTGTTCGCTGCGCTCGACCGCCGGCTAATAGCTGGCAAGCCTCCGGCTTGGCGGGGATTTCATAACACCATTGCACGGAATAGATCTTGGACACTTTCTAAGGCGCCGGTTCTTCGATGCGCAGCAGGTGGGTGTCGGTGCGGAGCAGCAACGCGCCTTCTTGCGGCGTGATCGAAGCCAGTGTTCGGCCGGCAACCTCGTTTTCAGCCAGCTTGTTGAAAACGGCGCCCGGTTCTATGACGGTGGTCTTGCCTTCTTCGTTGAGGAAATAAATCCGGCCCGCGGCGTACAGCGGAGAGGCGGAAAAATTGCCGCCCAGCCGCTTTTGCCAATGCTTCTTACCGGTTTGAACATCGAGGCAGGTGGCCACGCCCCGATTATCGACCAGATATATCTCGTCGCCCAGCACCAGCGGAGAAGGATCTTTGGGTACGCTCTTTTTGAGCGTCCAGACGACGTGTGTTTCGCTCACATCGCCGCTGCCGCCCAAGCGAATCGCATAAAATGTTGCGTTATTGTAACCCGAGGAGACAAACACCAAGCCTCCGCCCACCACGGGTGAGGCAACATTGGAATATCCGTCGTACGACGACCACCAAAGCTCTCGCCCGGTGCGAGGGTCGTAACCAACGATATGATCCGAAGCGGCGCTAATGAGTTGCGTTTTTCCATTCACGTCGACCAGAATCGGCGTGGTGTAGGCCATGGGCACGCTTTTTTCACCATTGATTCGCGCTTGGCTGATATGCGCTCGCGGCGTTTTCCAAACCAGTTCGCCCGTGCGTTTATTGAGCGCGGCCACGTATTGCACATCGGAGCCATCGCAATTCAAAATCAATAAGTCTTCAAACACCACCGCCGAACCGCCGGGCCCATGGGCGTGTTTGTACTCCAGCACCTGTCGCCATAATATTTCTCCTTGCTGCGAAAGACACGCCACTCCGTGGGCGCCGAAATTCACGTACAGGCGGTCTTTTTCCAGATAGGCTGACGGCGAAGCTTGGCTGTTTTTTCGATGCACGCGGCCCAGGTTGTCTTTATGAAAGACTTCAACATTCACCAGCTCACGGCCGGTTTTCGCGTCTAGACAAACAGCCCGCAGCGAACCCTCTTTCACCAGCGCGGTGGTCAGCCAGATGCGGCCATCGCGGACCGAAGGCGACGACCACCCCAGCCCGGCAATAGGAGTTCGCCAAGCGATATTCTGTTCGTCGTTCTCGTCGTCGCTCCAGTTGAGCGGCGCCGACTGAACGTGTGCGCGTCCGGCGCCGCCGGGGCCCCGAAATTGGATCCAATCCTGGGCGCGGGTCGCGGCGGGCGAAGTCCCGAGCGCAAGCACCAACAGGCAGCACGGCAAAAAGCAGAGCAGGCGGCGGGAAGTTGAGCGGGAGAGCATGGCAACCTTTGGGGGGCGGGAGCGGCGGGTGGGGGAATCTGGCTTGGGCCAGCAGGCCATAGTACAATAGAGCCACG
>QIKY01000366.1 GCA_003233175.1 Planctomycetaceae bacterium
ACCGGGTTCCTCAAGCGGTCCCACGAACGGCGCCGATGGCGATGTTTCTGTACAGCCTGACGATCGTGTGGTTCGCGACTGAAGGTCACGCCTATTTACAGTTCCCTGATCGTCCTTGGTATCATTGGAAGTCGGAGTCCAACTTTGCAGACATATTGACCACATTACGCCGCAAAAGCTGGGACGATAAATTATCGAGGGTGTCGCCTGCAGCGGCGCCCACCAACAATGCAATCGACCTGCTCACCTACCTGGCCACACTCGCCGGATAGCTCTCCAAAAAGTGCAAAACTGGAACGGACGCACCATTTGCAGGGCGTCATTTTGCAGGGCGTCATTTTGCAGGGCGTCATTTTGCAGGGCGTCATTTTGCAGGGCGTCCGTCCGTCTTCCTTCGTGTTCTTCGCGTCTTCGCGCGCGCCCTTTTTCTCACGCGAAGGCGCGAAGAATTGGCCAGTCCAAAAATTGAAATGTTCACCCGGAAACCGTCGAACAATGTCTGGACGAAGGACTTCCGTTTTTTAATAGACCAATGTTTCCCTAAGTTGACGCGTATGTGGTCGAGCGCAGCGAACACCACCGGTAGGCTGCTTCGATTAAAAGGCCGGCATTTCAAAAATGCCGGCCTTTTTTGAGCGACAACCGGCGGCTTGTTTTTGCCCAACGTTTACACTTGGTTTTGCAATTGGCGCTCCGCCCAGGGCGCCAACTTTTCACGGAAGATTTTCGCGTTGTGGCGGATGTCGACCGGCAACGACGCATGCAGCATAATATCGGCAATCGGCCGCGTGTGTTCGTGGGCTTGGCCCAAGGCGAGCAGTTCTTCGAGCAGCGTTTGTTCGTCGGCGGGCGAGGTGATACGGCATTCCGGCCAGGTTTCCACGATCATCACCGGGCGTGCGTTTTCCGCTGCTCCCACGCCGACCAACGCCGAGCGGTACACTCGCGGATGCTCATTGAAAATCGCTTCACAAGGAATCGTGTACATCGGGCCGTGCGCCGCATGAACACAATGCGTTTTCCTGCCGCAAAACCAGAACCGCTCTTGTTCATCAAAGTAGCCCAGGTCTCCGATGCGATGCCAGAAAGAATCGCCGTCTTGAATTTTGTGGTAGCGATTCGCTTCGGTGCGCGTTTCATAGCGTTTGGTCACGACGGGACCCTGCACAATAATTTCGCCGATTTCACCACGCGGCATTTCCTCCACTTCGGCCATCGTTTCCAATGGTTCGGACGTGGCCCGAATCACTTTCCATTGAATGCCCGAGAAACGTCGGCCAACACACGTTCCGGCGCCCACGGCGGTTTTAGCGGCCGTTTCTCCCAGCACTTCCGAAGCCGATATGGAAGCCACCGGCAACGACTCCGTCGCCCCGTAGGGCGTGAAAATATCGCCCTCAGGGTGTATGGCCGCTTTCATTCGCTGCAACACGTGCGGCGGAACCGGCGCGCCGGCCGAGAGCACGCGCCGCAACGTGGGCAGTTTTTCGTTGTGTGTTTCGCAATATCGGCCCACCACGTTCCAAATGGCCGGCGAGCCAAAAGCCTGCGTGACGTTCCAGTCGCGCACGGCTTCCAACACATTGCGAGGGTCGATATCAGCCGGGCGGGTGGGATCCATATCCGGAATGACGGTGGTCACGCCCATGGCGCAGTTGAAGAGCGCGAACAGCGGGAAGCCGGCAAGGTCGACGCCGCCCGGTTCGATTTGGTAGCGCTCTTGAATCTGATCGGCTTGGGCCGAGAAATTGCCATGCGTGAAATGCACGCCTTTGGGAGGGCCGGTGCTACCGGTAGTGAAGATGATCGCCGCCGGTGTTTCGCGGTCTGTTTCGAGCGGTCGGTAAGCGGCAGGATTAGCGCGGCGCAAATTGGCAATCGTCGGTCCTCCCCAAAACCAACGCCGGCCGACGGTCACATTATGGCGAGCCTGGGGGAAGCGGCGGCGTTTGAGAATGCGCACCGCCTGCACCAGAGGAATGCCGACGAAACCGTCGGGCTGCGTCTCCTCCAAACATTGTAGTAAATTGCCTTTTCCCATGCCGGGGTCGATCAGCACCGTGACCACGCCGGCCTTGAACATGGCAAAAACCAGCGAAATAAAATCGATGCCCGGCGGCGTCAGCAGTGCGATCCGATCGCCGCGGCGCATGCCCATCTCCAACATGCCGGCGGCGAGGCGGTTGCTGTCTTGTTCGAGTTCGCGAAAACTGAGCGTGTCGTACCGGCGAGGCTGGTTGCCCTTTTTAGGACGCGGCGCCGCGACGGCGGTCAGATCAGGAAAACGCGCGGCCATCTGACCCAGCCGCAAGCCAACATTCGTGGAAAGCGGCGTAGAGGTTGAAGCAGGCGGTGTGGGAGTGGCGGTCATACGAGATTTGGTCTTGCGGCTTGCAGGACCGTTCGAGAATAAAATGACTGATTTACATCGGCAAGGAAGAAATTTATCAATAGTTATTTGTCAATGGTCATTTTTCATTGGTTATTGGAGAAAGAGAAACAAAGATGCGAGGCAAACAGATGACCAATGAAAAATGACAAATAACTATTGATAAATGGCTTAGCCCAATCCCAGGGACGACGCCAAATTCCCGAACGGTCCGTCGTTGGAATGAACGCTTTGGCGTGTTTTGAATGTGTTATAAAGAAAAAAAGAAAAACATGCTCAAGCATGAACTCCAACGGCGCGGGGCAACCAACTCACAGCGGGTTTTCATACCACACGATATTGTTGCTTTGTTGCCCGGCGATGAGCAGGTCGAGGCGACCGTCGGCGTTGAGGTCGACTGCCCGAATGTCGTACGCCGCTTGATCACGGCCGACCACATGCGTGCGAAAAACACCGTGGCCATCGTTTTCAAACCACACTGCTAGGCGGTCATCTTTGGCGCAGGTGGCGGCGTCCAGATCGCCATCGGCGTCGATATCGGCCACGATCAAACAGTGAGGACCGTGCAATGTGGGATGAATAACATGCATCCGCCAAGTCGGGTTCTCAAACCAAATCACGCCGCGGCCATGTCCGCGAGAGGCGATGAAATCGGTGCGGCCATCGTGGTTGACATCGGCCGGAACAATGCTGGTGGCGCCGGGCTGTTTGTCGGCCAGCAAATGCTTGCTCCAACGTTGGGTGGGATCTTGCGGAGCCTGCCACCAGGCGAACCAATCGCCTTGCTTGCTGGCGTCGGTCGGACCGCCCTTGGCGGCGCTGGCGGCGTCGACCCGGCCATCGCCGTCGATATCTCCCAGTCCTAGATAATGGCTGAGGCCCGGCGCATCGCCCACGGCCAACACATGCCGCTGCAATCGCGGCGCGGCGCCTTTGGGCAGCGCTTCGTACCAGACGAGCGAGTTGGCGAAAGGCCCGGTCGGCTGGGCGCTGTTGGCGAGCAGGTCGGGGCGGCCATCGGCGTTCACATCTCCGCTGAGCAGGCCATGCACGCCGTTGATTTCATCGTCGATCAAATGGGTGGTCCAGGGTTTTGTGGTGGCCTCCGCCGGTTGTTCGAGCCAGACAATCCGCCCGGGACTGTAGCGAGCGCCGATGAAGTCGAGATCGCCATCTTGGTCGACATCGAGAACAGCGCTATGGATAAAATGTTGCGGCTCCGCCGAGATCACGACTTCTTTCCAGTCGGGTGCGATGAACAGCCGCGTTTTGCCGCCCGCATTGCCGATGATGTCGACCTTGCCATCGCCGGTGAAGTCGGCGGCGATGGCGGTAGCGCAGGCTTGCCCTGAAAAAACGACATGCTTCTTCCAGCCTTGCATCGGCGGCGCGGCCGCGCTCTCGGCGGCCGGAAGCAATAATAGGAATAGGGCGGCCAGACGAAGAGGAAGCGTATCGTGCAACATGGACTACATTATTCCCAAAAGTTCGAGCACGCGGCGGGTGATCGGCGGCCTATTCCGCCGCCGGTTCATCCGGTTCGAGCCGATCGGCCATCACAGTACGTTTGAAAATGAAACGGAATACCGCGCCAAGCAGCACGGCCGGAATCAAGTTCAAAGTACAGTATACAACAGCCACGGGAATTGCGAAAACCGGCGCGAACAGATGCCAAGTGTCGGATGCCCAGCGGAAATTTAGCATCGTGCGAGGATTAAGCGTCGCCGTTCGCTCCGCGAAAGACGACTATAAGCCAATTATTTCTCGCACGGCCCTTAGGCCGCTTCGTCTTCGGTGTTGGCGTCTTCGGTGTTGGCGTCTTCGGTGTTGGCGTCTTCGCTGGCGGGAATTTCACCTTGCGTGGCGCGGTACAGCCCGGCTTGATCGACGCCATCGCCGTTGAAGTCGCCCACGATGGGCTGGTCTCCGGCGCCGCCCAGTTCAAAGACTTTCAGGTGGGCGTCTCGCTCGGCGTGGCTGCTGAGGCGAATTTTCCACAAGCCATCGTTGAAGACGCCCAAGTCGTCGATGCCGTCGCCATCGAAGTCGCCGACGACGGGAAGGTCGCCGGTTTCACCCAATTGCACGGATTGGTCGGCGTCGGTGAGGCGTCCGTCGCCATCGGAATCGATCTTCCATTGGCCGCCGTGGAAGTGGCCGATGTTGCAAATGCCATCGCCGTTCCAATCGCCCGCCACCGGCGTTTCTCGCTCGCCGAATTTGAACACGTGGTCGATCAGATGCGATTGTGTTTCACGTTCGTGTTGGTGCGAGAGCCGCATTTTACGAACGCCGTCGGTCGCTTCTTCCGGACGCGGCGGCATGTTTTTCGGTTTGATTTGGAGCGGATTGTCCAGATCGGGCAAGCCGGGTTCGGCTTCAATGGCGAGCGGGTCGCCGAGCCAAATAGGACCAAAAATGCCGATGTCGTCCTTGCCGTCGCCGTCCCAATCGCCGACGACGGGTCGGTCGCCCTTGGCGCCTAGTTTGGCCCACAGGTCGCCGGCGTCCCAGCGTCCGTTGCCGTTGAGGTCGAGGAACCAATCACCTTCCACGAAGACGCCAATTTCAGAAATACCGTCGCCGTTGAAGTCGCCGGTGACGGGAATGGCGCCGGCGGCGCCGAACACGGGGTCGTTGTTCCGCGCGGCGTCGGCGGGCAGGCGCCACTGGCCGAACGTCAAACCTCCCACTTGCACCGAGCGGGAAAATCCGCTGAATTGGTTCACCACTTCTATCTGACTGGTTGCCGCCGAGAGTGCGTTTCCTCGCGGCGCGCCGGCATTGATAATGCTCAAATGCCAAGTGTACGCTGAACTGGCGCCGTAAACCGGCACCGGCGGCGGAGGCGGCAAAACTGGAATTGGCGGCAGCGGCGCTAGCGGCGGCGCGATAATGACGGGCGGATCGAGAGGCGTCGGCGGCGGCGGATCGGATATCGGAGGCGGCGGCACTAACGACCGCACCACCACTTCGCTGAAGTTGTTTTGCACGGCCGTTTCGCCCGCCGGCAAGGCAATTCTCAGAATCGCATCGTTTCGGGGGTTCACCGAAAGCGTGCTCAGCACGAACGAAGAGGTGCGCACGTCGACCGCTATCCCCGACTGGCTCCCAGGCGTGTCGATGCTATCGATGAAGCCGTTAGGATGCACTTCAAAAACCGCATAGTTGCCGCGCGGCAGTCCTGCGAATTCGTAGAACCCGTTGGCGTCGGTGGTGGCGCGAATCGGGCCGGCGGAATAGAACCCCGGCAGCGCCACGCCGCCATCGATCGGCTGGCCATTGATGCCGTTGCGCAACTCCAAAACGACGCCGGCAATGGGCGTGTCGTCGGGAGTGCGTAGGCCATCGCGAATATCTCGCAGGTTATCCGGCGCCCCGCCGTCGACCGAGAGAATTGCAGGACCGTCTTGAAAAACGAAGCCTGAAATCAAACTCGCCGGCGATTCACAAAACTGGTAGCCGATAAAACGTTCGCCCGAGCCGAGGAAAATACGGCCGATGGTGTCTTGCGCAAGCACTTCACCGCCGCCATCGCCGATGATTTCGCCGACGTTGAAATACTCGCTCGGCTGGACTTCAAAAACGGTGTACTCGCCGGGCCGGAGGCCGGTGAACCGGTATTGGCCGGCGGCGTCGGTTTGTGTTTGAGCGACAAGATTACCCTGGCCATCGAAGAGTCGAATCTCGACGCCTTCCAACCGCTCGTCGTCGGGGTTGAAATCGCATTCGCCGTTGGTGGTCAGATGCACGATGCCGCTGATTTCTCCCAGCAAAAATTCCCCGAAATCGTAGTCGACGCCTTGGTCGCCCCATTGCAGCGAAATATTTTGGATCGTATCGCCGGGGTTCACTGCGGCGCCCACTTGCACGCCGCCGATCGAACCGGCGATGTCGGTTCCGTCGATCCAACCGTCGGGCTGCACTTCCACAAGCGTGTATTCGCCGGCGCGGAGGTCGGTGAAGGCGTAATCGCCCGCGGCGCCGGTGGTGGTGCGACCCGCTTCTTGGCCGTTGGCGTCGAGCAGAATGACGGTCACGCCGCTGATCGGGTCTTCGCCCGGGTCGCGCACGCCGCTGTCGTTGGCGTCGTGAT
>QIKY01000026.1 GCA_003233175.1 Planctomycetaceae bacterium
ATAGTTATTTGACAATAGTCATTTGTCATCGGAAGGAGTGAGAGCAGAAAATCGATCCCGGCGGGATGCCGCCCACCGTTGGAGTTCATGCCTTAGAGCTCCTAACATAACCCCTGTGTGGCGTTTCAAACACGGAGTTTGATGCTGACCCACCAAGTTGTGTTAGAAGGTATTAGCATGTTTTCGTCTCGGACGCACGCTAAAGCGTGAGCTCCAACGGTGTGCGGCAAAGTGCGCTGCTGCATCCGTTTTGCAGCGTTTCTCGCGCCATCGCGGCTCGCATCCCGCCGGGATGCAGGAGTTATTCCACGGCTGATACCGGCGGTGGCGCTGCGCTGACCGCCGGCTAACGGCTGCCAAGCCTCCGGCTTGTAACGAACTTTTGCCTGCGACGAACGCCTTCTTGCTTCAATCGATGGCGCGACGCTGGCGTCCCTGGTGAAAAAAATCGAGCGGGTTGTCGAATGATTTATGTATAAACAACAGGGCGGGAACTCAGAAAACTCACGGACTCCCGTTGCGTGCAGGTAAATTTTTATCTGCCGCTCGCCTGAGCGTGTTTTCGTTTCGGTCGCACACTCCCACATCGCCGCTGAGCCACCCTCGCCAGGAAGGGCGAAAACCGCCACAATAGCGTTCTCCCGCTAGGTTGGTTTTAGGTTCCTCGCACAAAATACGCCGCTTCATGTTCAAGCCCGCGCCCAAAAATGTTCAGTTTCCCCAGTTGGAAGAGGCCACGCTCGCCTTCTGGAAAGAAAACAAGATTTACGAGAAATCGCTCCAGCAGCGAAGCGGCGCCCCCAGATTCGTTTTCTATGAAGGACCGCCCACCGCCAACGGCATGCCGCACCCCGGCCACTGCTTGACGCGGGCCATCAAGGATCTTTTCCCGCGTTATCGCACCATGCGGGGCTATTATTGCGAACGTAAAGCCGGTTGGGATACGCACGGACTGCCCGTTGAGGTGGAGGTCTGCAAGGAGATGGGCATCCATTCCAAGGAGGAGATTGAAGCCTTCGGCATCGAACCGTTTATCCACAAGTGCCAGGCCAGCGTCTGGCGTTATATGCGGGAGTGGGAGCGGCTGACCGACCGCCTCGGTTTTTGGATCCATCTCGACGAGGCGTATGTGACGTATCACCAGAGCTACGTGGAGAGCGTTTGGTGGTCGCTGAAGAATTTTTTCGACCGTGGCTTGCTCTACAAAGGCCACAAAATTGTTTGGTGGTGGGCGCAGGGCGGAACGGCGCTGAGCGCCGGCGAAGTGGGCCAGGGCTATCGGGAAGTGGCCGACCCCAGCGTGTTTGTCCGCTTTCCCTTGATCGACGAACCCGAAACCAGCCTACTGGTCTGGACCACCACCCCCTGGACCTTGCCCAGTAATCAGTTCGCGGCGGTGCATCCTGAACTCACGTACGCCAAGGTGCTGGATGCCGAATCGGGTGAACGATTTCTCTTGGCCGAGGCGTTGGTCGATTCCGTGGCGGTCAAGGCCAAGCGAGAGTGGCAAGTGGAATCAACCTGTAAAGGCGCCGAACTGCTGGGCCTGCGTTACACGCCGCCCTTCTCCTATTACCACGATAAGCTAGGCAATAAAACCGGTGTTTTAGTCGCCGGCGGCCAGCAGCACGTTGCTTGGCGCGTGGTGGCGGCTGATTTTGTCACCACGGAAAGCGGCACCGGCGTGGTGCATCAGGCGCCGGCTTTTGGCGAAGTCGATTTCGACGTGCTCAAAGCGGAGCAATCGCGTTTCGCCGCCGGGCAAGGCCCCGAACTGATTTGCGCCGTCGCTCCCGACGGAAAATTCACCGCCGAAGCGCCCGGCTATGAAGGGCGCTGGGTGAAAGAGGCTGATAAAGATATCAACCGCGAATTACGCGAGCGCGGCGTGCTGTTCCATTTGGAGCAGTATCTGCACGAATACCCGTTCTGTTGGCGGGCGGAGGAAGATCCTCTGATTCAGTACCCGCGCGAAAGCTGGTTCATTCGCACCACGCAATTTCGCGAGCAAATGCTGGCCAACAACCAACAAATCAACTGGCTGCCCGCACACATCAAAGACGGCCGCTTCGGCAACTTTCTGGAGGCGAACGTCGATTGGTCGCTCTCCCGCGAACGATTCTGGGGCACGCCGCTACCGATTTGGGTCTGTGAGAAAACGGGGCAAAAAGAGGCCATCGCCAACTATGCAGACCTGCTGGCCAAACCGGGCGCCAAGGGTATGGATGTTTGGGAAAAAGCCAAGGCCGAGAAGCCGGAACTGCCCGACGACCTCAAAGTGCATAAGCCGTACATCGACGCCATCACGTACGATTCGCCGTTTCAAAAAGGCGCCCGCATGCGCCGCGTGACAGAAGTCATCGACTGCTGGTACGATTCCGGCGCCATGCCGTTCGCCCAGTGGGGTTATCCGCAACAGGGCCGCGAGGAATTCGCCGCCCAGTTCCCGGCCGACTTCATCAGCGAAGCACTCGATCAAACGCGCGGCTGGTTCTACAGCCAACTGGCGATCAGCACGATGTTGTTCGGCGACGATACCACACCCCGCGCCAACGCCGCTGCCGATACAAACACAGCCGCCGATGCAAGCACGTCGGCCGAAATTACCCCGCGCCCGTTCCCGCACCCATTTCGGAACTGCATCGTGCTGGGGCTGATGATGGGTGAAGACGGCAAGAAAATGTCGAAGAGCAAGGGCAATTATCGCCAGCCGCAGGAGATCTTTGACGTTTACGGCGCCGACGCCATGCGTTGGTTTTTCTTCGCCAACCAAGCGCCTTGGAGTTCGATCAATTACAGTGAAAAGGCGATCAAGGAAAGTATTCCGGAGTTTCTGCTGCGGCTGTGGAATGTGTACAGCTTCTTCGTCATCTACGCCCAGATCGACGGCTTCGAGCCGGAGAAAATGTTGGCCGGAGAGGTCGGTTCGCTCGACGCCGCCATGCTGGCTCGCGCCGGCGGTTCGTATCGACCGGTAAAAGAACGCGGCGAACTTGATCGTTGGGTGCTCAGCGAACTGCATCGCACGTGTCGGGAGGTCGTGGCTGGAATGGACGCCTACGACAACTACGCCGCCGCCACGTCGCTGACCAAATTCCTCGACGGCCTCAGTAATTGGTACGTGCGCCGCAGCCGAGACCGTTTCTGGGGCGGTGATAAAGCCTCGCCCGAAAAAACAGACGCCTACTGGACGCTCTACGAATGTTTGCTGACGCTCTCCAAACTGATCGCGCCGTTCACGCCCTTCCTGGCCGAAGAGTTGTGGCGCAATCTGACCGATGTGTTCGATAAGCGGGCCGCCCAGAGCGTGCATCTTTGCGACTTTCCTGAAGGTGATGCAGACATCGTCGATGAAACGTTGTCGTCCCGCATGGAGCTGCTGCGTGAAATTACTTCGCTGGGCCGCAGCGCCCGCATGGACGCCAAACTCAAAGTGCGGCAGCCGCTGCAAAAAGTGGAAGTCATTCTGGCCGACGATCAATCGCAGCGATGGCTGGAATCGCACGACGCCCTGGTGCGCGACGAATTGAACGTGAAGTCGGTGGAGTACACCACCGAAGCCGACCAATACATTTCGTTCCAGGTGCAGCCGAATTTCAAACGGCTGGGGCCGCGCGTGGGCAAGCTGATTCCCGTTTTGAAGAAAACGCTGGCCGAAATTGACGGCGGGGCGCTGCTCCGGCAACTCAAGTCAGACGGCCAAGCCACGATTGCGTTAGGCGATCAAACCATCGTGCTCGACGAACAAGATATTCAAGTCCGGCTGAAAGCCAAACCCGGTTGGGCGGCGGCGCAAGGCGCTCGCTGCGTGGTCGTACTCTCCACCGAACTGACCGACGCCTTGATCGGCGAAGGTTGGGCGAACGACCTGATCCGATTTATTCAAGAACGCCGCAAGGAGTTGGACTGCCAATACACCGACCGCATTCATGTGGGCCTGAAAACCGACTCGGCCGAATTGCTGGCCGCCGTGGCCAACAACCAAGATCGCATCCAACAAGAAACACTGGCCACAGAACTCCACGCAGGTGCGTCGGACGCAGGTTGGAGTTCACGCTTGAACGCGTCTGACAGCGGGGCGGCCATTGCAATCGGCGGCCATGCACTGACGCTTCACGTTTGCGTGGCGGAATCGGGAAAGGAGTAACGGCAATGCCGGCAGACGGAACGCTTGATATCGCGGTGCTGATTTCCGGCGGCGGCACAACACTGAAAAATCTGTTGGACCGCATTCAAAATGGTTCGCTGCATGTGCGCGTGCGTTTGGTCCTATCCAGCCGCGCCGACGCCGCAGGTTTGCGCTACGCGGAAGAGGCCGGCATTGAAACATTGGTCGTGCCGCGCGAATCCTCCCCCGATGCGGAATCGTTTAGCGAAGCGATTTTCGATCCCTGCCGAGAATGCGGCGTAGATGTCGTCGTGATGGGCGGCTTCCTCCAGCATGTGCTGATTCCCCACGACTTCAACCACCGCGTGTTGAATATTCATCCCTCGCTCATTCCGTCTTTCAGCGGCCAGGGATTTTACGGTGGGCGCGTGCATCGGGCGGTGCTGGAATACGGCGCCAAGGTCAGCGGGTGTACGGTCCATTTTGTTGACAACCAATACGATCATGGACCGATCATTCTGCAGCGCGCGGTGAACGTGCAACCCGACGACACGCCTGAATCACTGGCTGCAACCATTTTTCGGCAAGAATGCGAAGCGTACCCCGAAGTGCTGAACCTGTTGGCCGCCGGCCGCATTCAAATAGAGGGCCGCCGCGTTTATGTGGCGCCCGCCGCCGAACCATGAGCGGTTACGAACAGAGGGATCTTATTTCGAGACTATTCCCTACCTTGTGGGACCGCGGAAAATGTTGACGCCTGGAAAATCAGTTTCCCTGACGCGTGGCGTGCGCCGTCGTGGCGAAATGTTTGTCGGCAAAACGGAGGTAGGCTTCCCAATCGAAACGCGTCACATCGTGTTTGCCGGATCGAATATGATAGCCGATCGTGTCGGCCGCGGGATGATCTACTTTTGGCATCGTACTTGTAGGCAGACCACCCGCCTTGAGCAGCCGATAAACCGGCGAAGCGCCCAGTGCTGAAAGAAACTCGCCGCGAGGATCGGCCCATTGGTCGTCGGCGGCGCTGGCCACATACACCGGACGCGGCGCCATCAGCGCGATCAGCATGTGTTGGTCGACCGGCAGGGCGTCTTCGTTGTCGTTGTACTTGTTGAAGTTGTCGCAGAACCAGTGCGGGAACGACGTGTTGATTCTCTTGACCGTTTCGCCAAACCGCCGCCGACTCAAAGCCGCGCCGCCGCAACCGGAATCGTTGGAAATCACGATGGCGAATCGCGCATCGGTCGCACCGGCCCACAGCGACGTTTTCCCCAACCGGGAATGTCCCAGTACGGCCACGTGCTTTTCATCAATGGCGGGGTCGGTCTCGAAATAGTCCATCGCGCGGCTCAGCCCCCAAGCCCAGGCCGCGATCGAACCCCACTGACCGGCGCGCGGTTTTGTCTGCCCTTTTTCATAGAACAACGGCTGCACGCCGTTCTGGAAGCCGTCGTCAAAATCAGGATCGATGTCGCCGTAGTAAATCGTGGCCAAGCCGTAGCCGCGAGATAGTATAAACTCGATCGGCCAGCGCGAAGCACTGGCGCCGCGCGCCGCCTCCGTGGCGCGGTTTTTCACGATTCCTTTTTTGGCGTTGGATCGCATCCAACTTTGGGAAAGCATCACTTCGGGATCGTTCACGACGGAATGATTGCCGCTGAAATTGAGCCCCAGGAACAGCGGCGTTTTTTTGTCATGGTTCTTCGGCAGGTAAATCAGGATATCCATCTGGGGGCCGTCTTCGCGCCCATTGAACAACACGCGAACTTGCTTGCGAACGGCTTTGCCTCCCAATGCGCTGTCGCTATGCGATTTCTCCACGAACCGCATCCTGCTGGGCGCCCCCGGCGATTTTCCGTACACGTGCTCCTCGAAGAGCGCCAGAATTTCCGGACGGCGAACGTTTTCCCAGGCGGCTTTATCTTCCACTGGTTGGCCATTATTGAAGACCAGGGGATCGGGCAACGTGAACGCCGGCACCTTGCTCTCGTCGTAGTTGTATCCTGCCGGTTGCGCCGCGGCGCGGGGCAATAACGGGCTGCACAACAATGGTCCGCAAAACAGCGTCACAAAAACGGCGGCGGCAAACAAGCGATGGCGCATGGAAAAATTCTCTAGAAGGCGTGGTGAGTTACGCCCCTTATCATACCAACACCGCGCGGCGCCAGGGCGCGTTAAAAAGGCGCTGGCTTCAATTCTCCAGCGGCGCCAAGGGCTCGTCCTGAAATAACTTCTGTATTTCATCTCGGACCGAGCGGGGCATAGCCTGAGGTTATTCATGAATAGGTGGGAACGTCTCATGCACCTCTCCCCGAAAAGGTGGTTGCGTCGAGCTTGCCAAAAACACCGCGCAGATCAGCCGCAACGCGCTAGTGTCCGGTTCTCCGAGAATGCTGTAAACCGTGAGCTAGTCCTTAAACAAGCGTTCTTTGATTGGAATTTCGCTGATCGCGGGCTGCTTTTTCCGCGCAGGGTTTAGTACGCCGGCGTTGCTGGCGGCGTGAGATCGATTGCAGCGTTCGTATCGTCGGAGGGTCTTTCGGGGTTGGGCGTGGCGGCGGTATCAGTGCATCCAGACACTGACTTCGTTAAGTGACTCGTCAACACCGAAGCGGGCGGCGGATGTTCGCGTCA
>QIKY01000192.1 GCA_003233175.1 Planctomycetaceae bacterium
TCATCGACCCTGGCGACGAAGTTGGGCAAGTCGCCGGCCAGATCAAATGCCGCGAACGGCTTGGCGGAATACTGCGATACTACTACCGCGATGCGGCATAGCAGATCACTTCACTTTTCGCACAAATCGCCGCAGCAACTGCGCACGCAATACGCGCCGACCCGCACTCAACGCCCTCTTGGACCTACCGCAGCCTTGCGCGTCCCAGCCGGAAGCAAACCTCGGCCGACATTTCGCCAATCAAGGTCGCCTAACACCAGATTTTCAAAAAGCTTTCGACTGGTTTCAGTTTTTTGACCACACGGGCAAGCCACCAAGGAATTGGAACACCCGCTTTTTCACCGGCGGGCGACGCCAGCCGCGATAGCCGCCGCCGAAACAGCCGCCGCCACGGCTTGCGTTACGCGGCGATCAAAAACACTGGGGATGATGTAATCGGGGTGCAGCTCGTTTTCGCTGATCACGCCCGCGATGGCTTCCGAAGCCGCCAGCTTCATTTCGTCGGTGACCGCCGCCGCCCGCACATCCAACATGCCGCGAAAGAAACCGGGAAAACACAACACATTGTTGATTTGGTTCGGATAGTCCGACCGGCCGGTGGCCATCACGCGCACATGGGGCAGGGCGTCTTCGGGAGTGATTTCAGGATCGGGGTTGGCCAAGGCGAACACGATCGGGTCGGTGTTCATCCGCCGGACGTGTTCCACGGTGAGCAGATTGCCGGCCGAAACGCCAATAAAAACATCGGCGCCGGCCAGGGCGTCGGAAATCGTGCCGCTGATGGCGTCGGGGTTCGTGTGTTCGGCGAGCCACTGCTTGAAAGGGTTCATGCCTGCTTCGCGTCCAGGGAAGATAACACCCTTGCGGTCGCAGACCACGATCTGTTGCACGTTCAGGGAGAGCAGCAACTTGGCGATGGCCGTTCCCGCAGCGCCGGCGCCGTTGATCGCGACTCGGATCGACTGCAATTTTTTCCCCACGACCTTGAGTGCGTTGCGCAGCGCCGCCAGCACCACGATTGCCGTGCCGTGTTGGTCGTCGTGAAAGACGGGAATATCGAGTTGCTGTCTGAGTTGCTCCTCGATTTCAATACAACGCGGCGCCGAAATGTCTTCCAGGTTGATGCCGCCGAACGTCGGCGCGATATTGCGCACAATCGAAATAATTTCGTCGGTGTTCTGTGTTTCCAAGCAGATCGGAAAAGCGTCGACGCCGCCAAATTCCTTGAAGAGCAACGCTTTGCCCTCCATTACGGGCAGCGCCGCCCGGGCGCCGATGTTTCCCATGCCCAAAACGGCCGAACCATCGGTGACCACCGCCACGGTGTTTCTGCGAATTGTAAGATTGAAAGCCGCTTCGGGGTCTTCAAAAATCGCTCGGCAAACGCGGGCCACGCCGGGCGTGTAGGCCATCGAAAGATCGTCGCGTGTTTTGACCGGCACCTTCGACCGCACCTCGATTTTACCGCCCAGGTGCAGCAGAAAGGTGCGGTCTGATATGTTCACCACGTCGACGTTTTCAAGCCCGCGAACGCGTTGGATAATACGCTCCCCGTGGGCCACGTCGGAGGCGTTGACGGTGATATCTCGCGTGATCGAGTTTTTCTCCACGCGTACGATATCCACCGCTCCAATCAAGCCTTCCATTTCGCCAATCAAGGAGGTGATCATCCCCAACTCACCCGGTTGGTCGGGATAACGCAGGCGAATGGTAATGCTGTACGAAGGGTTGTGGTGTGTCATTCGAGGCTCGACTTTCCTACTCTAAATTCATCTGTCTTCATCTTCATGGCAACCGAAGCGGCCGCCAATTTGATGGTAACAATTCGCCTGAAAATGGCAAATGGCAATCGCCCCGCTTTTTGCTTTTTCAGCAACTCGACAGCGACATGCGTTCCCGACACCTTTTTGTTCCGATCAAACGGCGTTGGGTGGCGCCCCGCCGCTTAGGTGAATTAGGCAAGAGTCCTGGGCCGTTCACGCTGAATTATTGGCAAGCGGTCGCGACTGCGGTAGGATGCAGAGCCGGGTTTTGGCCTGGACGTGGGTCGGTTTGATTTTCTCGTCGCCCTGAAGGCATCTTTCTACTCATGCGCATACGCTGCCCTCACTGTCAAAATCGGGTTGAAGTCGTCGATGACTCGACATTCAAGGACATTGCATGTCCTGCCTGCGGCAGCAGTTTCAATCTGGTGGCGGAAACAACCGAACCGTATCGCGAGAAGGAAAACACTGTCGCCCATTTTCAGTTTCTCGAACGGCTGGGCGCCGGACAGTTTGGCGCCGTCTGGAAAGCCCGAGATACAGAACTCGACCGCACGGTGGCGATCAAAATCCCTCGCAAGGAGCAACTCAGCACAGCCGAAACCGAGATGTTCTTACGCGAGGCCCGCGCCGCGGCGCAGCTCAAGCATCCGAATATCGTCAGCGTGCATGAAGTCGGCAAGCAAGACGATGGCTCAATCTATATCGTCAGCGATTTTGTCGACGGGGCGAACTTGCGCGAGTGGCTCGATGGCCGTCCGCTGTCGACGCGCGAAGCGGCCGAGCTGTGTGCAAAAATCGCCGAGGCTCTGCATCACGCGCACGAGGCGGGCGTCGTGCATCGCGATTTGAAACCGGCCAACGTGATGATCGATTTGGCGGGCGAGCCGCACATTATGGACTTCGGCCTCGCCAAACGCGACTCGGGCGAAATCACGATGACGGTCGAAGGCGCGCTGCTCGGCACGCCAGCCTATATGTCTCCCGAACAGGCGCGCGGCGAGGCGCATCAAGCTGACCGCCGCACCGATGTCTATACGCTGGGCGTGATGCTCTACGAGATGCTCACGGCCGAGCTACCCTTTCGCGGCGACAAACGCATGCTGCTCGTACAAATCCAAACCGACGAACCACCTGCGCCTCGCAAACTGAATAGCCGCATTCCCCGCGATTTGGAAACCATCTGCCTGAAGTGCCTGGAAAAGGAACCCGCCCGTCGTTACGCCACGGCTCAAGATTTCGCCGACGAATTGAATCGTTACCTCAGCGGCGAACCGATTCACGCCCGGCCGATCAGCACCACCGCTCGCACATGGCGTTGGTGCAAACGCAAACCGGCGCTGGCCGGTCTGTGCGCTGTGGCTGCAACACTGCTCTTGGTGCTCGGCATCGGCGGCTCCGTGATCGCGGTTCAGCGGTCACAATACGCCGCTGAGCAGACTCGCTATGCCGCCGAACAGCGAAACAACGCTCGCCAACAAGCGGCTCTGCGAGTCCAAGCCGATGAGCAGGCTATGCGTGCAAACACACAGGCCCAGCGCGCCGACAAGGAGGCCGCCGCCGCTCGCGCCGAAACTAACCGCGCCGAACGTATCGCCTATCGCTCCGACATGCGACTCGCACAGGTCCACTGGGAAGGCACCAACATTGGCCACCTCAATGAACTGCTCGACCGATATCGTGACCGCGACGACCTCCAGGGCTTCGAATGGGGTTACTGGGATAGGCTCGTCCAGAGCGAATTGCTCACGTTCAAAGGACACGCCAGCCGTGTCGCCAGTGTCGTGTTCAGCCCAGACGGTCAGCGGCTGGCCTCGGCGAGTTGGGACGGCGCGGTGAAGGTATGGGACGCCTCCACGGGCGAGGAACTGCTCGCGCTCAAAGGACCCACTTTCCCTGTCACCAGTGTGGCGTTCAGCCCGGACGGTCAGCGGCTGGCTTCGGCGAATTGGGACAAAACGGTGAGGGTATGGGACGCCTCCACAGGCGAAGAGCTGCTCGCGCTCAAAGGACACACTGGCTGTGTCAACAGTGTCGTGTTCAGCCCGGACGGTCAGCGGCTGGCCTCGGCGAGCGCTGACGGCACGGTGAAGGTATGGGACGCCTCCACGGGCGAAGCACGGCTCACGCTCAAAGGACACACTCGCGATATCCACAGTGTCGTGTTCAGCCCGGACGGACGGCGGCTGGCCTCGGCGTGTGGCGACAGCACGGTGAAGGTATGGGACGCCTCCACGGGCGAAGAACTGCTCATGCTCAAAGGACACATTGGCCCTGTCGCCAGTGTGGCGTTCAGCCCGGACGGTCAGCGGCTGGCCTCGGCGAGTGCCGACAGAACGGTGAAGGTATGGGACGCCTCCATGGGCGAAGAGCTGCTCACGCTCAAAGGACACACCGACCGTGTCAACAGTGTCGTGTTCAGCCCGGACGGTCAGCGGCTGGCCTCGGCGAGTTGGGACAAAACGGTGAAGGTATGGGACGCCTCCACGGGCGAAGAGCTGCTCGCGCTTAAAGGACACACTCGCTCTGTCGCCAGTGTCGTGTTCAGCCCAGACGGTCAGCGGCTGGCCTCGGCGTGTGGCGACAGCACGGTGAAGGTATGGGGCGCCTCCACGGGCGAAGAACGGCTCACGCTCAAAGGACACATTGGCCCTGTCGACAGTGTGGCGTTCAGCCCAGACGGTCAGCGGCTGGCCTCGGCGAGCGCCGACAGCATGGTGAAAGTATGGGACGCCTCCACGGACGAGGAACTGCTCGCGTTCAAAGGACACACCGACCGCGTCACCAGTGTGGCGTTCAGCCCGGACAGTCAGCGGCTGGCCTCGGCGAGTTGGGACGGCACGGTAAAGGTATGGGACGCCTCCACGGGCGAGGAACTGCTCACGCTCAAAGAAAGACACACTCGCTCTGTCGCCAGTGTCGTGTTCAGCCCGGACGGTCAGCGGCTGGCCTCGGCGAGTTGGGACAAAACGGCGAAGGTATGGGACGCCTCCACAGGCGAAGAACGGCTCACGCTCAAAGGCCACACTGGCTCTGTCGCCAGTGTGGCGTTCAGCCCGGACGGTCAGCGGCTAGCCTCGGCGAGTGCCGACAGAACGGTGAAGGTATGGGACGCGTCCACGGGCGAGGAACTGCTCGCGCTCAAAGGACACACTCTCCCTGTCGTCAGTGTCGTGTTCAGCCCAGACGGTCAACGGCTGGCCTCGGCGAGTTGGGACAGCACGGTAAAGGTATGGGACGCCTCCACGGGCGAGGAACTGCTCACGCTCAAAGAAGGACACACCGACCGTGTCAACAGTGTCGTGTTCAGCCCGGACAGTCAGCGGCTGGCCTCGGCGAGTTGGGACAAAACGGTGAAGGTATGGGACGCCTCCACGGGCGAAGAGCTGCTCACGCTCAAAGGACACACCGACCGTGTCGACAGTGTGGCGTTCAGCCCGGACGGTCAGCGGCTGGCCTCGGCGAGTTGGGACAAAACGGTAAAGGTGTGGGACGCTCGGCCATGGACACCGGAGCTCAGAGCTGACAACCAAGCAAGAAAATTATTCGAACGAGCGGCCAAACTGGTGCGTGAAATCAACTAGGTCGTATTGACAAAGGAGGAGGTGCTTGAACGAATCCAAGGTGACCAGACGATTTCCGAACCGCTTCGGCAGCGAGCACTGAAACTCGCGGAAACCGATCAATTTATTCTTGATGCACACGCGTTCAATGAGGGATCTTGGAGCGTCGTTAGTCGATCCAATGCATCGCCCGATGAGTATGCCGTAGCGCTCCGTCGTATTCAGGCAGCCGTGAGATGAAGCCGGATTCGGGAGCTTGCTTGAACACGCTCGGCGTGGCCCAATACCGAGTTGGAGAATTCCAGGCCGCGTTAGAGACGTTGACGCGTTCGAAAGAACTCAACGGCAAAGACCATGATGGAGAATCACCCACTGACGTAGCGTTTCTGGCGATGACGTTGCATCAACTCGGAGAAACCGACAAAGCCCACGAACGACTGTTGCAATTGCGGAAGATCATGCAACAACCAAAATGGAGCGACGACCAAGAGCTAATGGGTTTTGTGGAAGAAGCCGAAGCCCTGATCGAGGCAGTCCGCAAGCCCGAAGAAGCATCGACCGATTCCAACAAGGAGCCTCCCCGGGCCGCTCCGCCAAAGCAACCCGTCCCCGCACCTGCGCCTCCATCAAACAAAAATTGAAACGCGCGCCGTAAGTGGAACCCAACCCAGCCTTCCCGGGGGCCAATTTGGGCGAAAGGCCCGCTGCCTGTTTTGGCGTCCCGCGGAAAACGAATTCCGTATATACTGGGGAATTCAAACTATCTCGGACGAAACGGTATGTCAAAATTCAATAGTTACCCTTGGTATTCACCTCGTTTCTGGCACGGCATGCGGTTCCTCGATTGGATGCGTCTACTGGCGCGAAACCGCTTTCGCGTGCATCCTGCGCGCTGGGTGATGGCGCTGATCATTACCGGGTTCAGCGTTTTTAATTCCACCATGGCCTGCTTGCAGCGCTGGTTTTTTGGCGCGAAAATCGACAAGACCGACATCAGAAGATTTCCCATTTTCATCGTCGGGCACTGGCGCAGCGGCACCACGCACTTGCATGAACTGTTGGTGCTGGATGACCGTTTCGGTTTTCCAACCACCTACCAATGTTTCGCGCCGCACCATTTCCTCCTCACCGAAAGCGTAGTGACCAAAACACTTTGGTTCATCATGCCGGGCCGCCGTCCGATGGATAACATGAGCGCCGGCTGGGGGCGTCCTCAGGAAGATGAATTCGCCTTGGCCAACCTTGGCGCCCCCTCGCCCTACTTGCGAATGGCCTTTCCCAACCATCCTCCAGTGTGCATGGAAACGCTCGATATGGAAGGCCTGTCGGACGAGGAAATGAAAACCTGGAAAGACGCCCTGCTGCTGTTTCTGAAAACGCTCACGTTTCGCTGCCACAAACGGCTGGTGTTGAAATCGCCGCCGCACACGGGCCGCATCAAGGTGCTGCTCGAAATGTTTCCCGACGCCAGGTTCGTGCATATCACGCGCGACCCCTACTCGCTCTTCCCCTCCACGATGCGCGTCTGGGAGGCGCTCGACTCCGTGCAGGGGCTGCAATTGCGGCACGACCGCAACCGCGAACAATACGTATTCGGCGCCTTCGAGCGCATGTATTCCGGCTTTGAAAAAAACCGCCATCTGGTTCCAGAGAATCATCTGATTGATATCCGCTATGAAGATCTTGTCGCCGACCCAGTGGGCCAACTGCAACGCGTGTACGAACAATTTGAGTTGAGTGGTTTCGACGACTACCGTACGCGGCTTGACGCCTACCTCGAAGGCCAGAAAGACTACAAAACCAACCAGCACCAACTCGACCCAAAACTCCGCCAGCGAATCAACGAAGTTTTCGCCGACTACATGGACCGCTACGGGTATGAACCCCAGCACGAAGCCGTTAGCTCCCAAAAGCGAGATTCTGCGAGTGAGTAATCCTTCTGAACGGCCCTTGGCTTTGGTGACAGGCGCCAGTAGCGGCATTGGCGTGGAATTCGCCCGGCAACTCGCCGCGCGAGGCTTCGACTTGGTAATTACGGCTCGCCGAGGCGAGCGGCTCCGCGAAGTGCAAGCCGAGATTCAAGCCGAGCACCAGGTTTGCGTCGAAGTGATTGAAAACGATTTGGCGGCGCCCGACGGCGCGCAACGTCTGTACGACGAACTCGCCGCGCGAGGCTGGGAGCTCACGGTATTGGTCAACAATGCGGGGCTGGGCCGTTATCAACAGGCGTTGCGCCAGCCTCTGGAAGACATGCTCCTGATCATCCAGGTGAATTTGGTGGCGTCCACCGTGTTGACGCGTTTGATCGGCGCCGACATGAAAGCCCGCGGCAAGGGGTTTATTCTCAATAACGCCTCGTATTCCGCTATCCAACCGCCGCCCGGTTACGCCGTGTACGCCGCCACGAAGGCGTATTTGCTCACCTTCTCACAGGTGCTGCATTGGGAATTGCACAAGAGCGGCGTGGCGGTTTGCGTGGTGTGTCCTGGATTTTTCAACTCTGAGTTCTTCGAGGAATCGAAACAACCGATATCACGCATCGTGCGTTGGATCACCCTCGACCGCCGCGTCGTGGCCCGCGCCGCGGTGCGCGGTTTGTTCCGCAAAAAGGCCGTGATCATTCCCAGCTTATTTTACAAATTCGCCGCGTTCAGCGCGCGTTTTTTGCCGCGCATCGTGAACACCGTTGTGGCTGACTTTTTCCTCCGCCACTAAGTTCCAGTTTTGCATTTTTTGAAGGATTGATCTAGCCACGAAAAGGGGCGGCTGGCAACAATGAAATCTTGTTTACAGACTCGATTTCTCTGGCACGGAAGCCGCCCCAAGTGGGAAACGTTTCATTTCGACCAGTACGGTCTGCATGGTTCGCTGCGAGTCAAAACGCGCACCGGGTTATATTACAAAGCTGGCAAAGATC
>QIKY01000358.1 GCA_003233175.1 Planctomycetaceae bacterium
GATACCGGCGGTGGCGCTGCGCTGACCGCCGGCTAATGGCTGTCAAGCCTCCGGCTTGTAACGAACTCTTGCCCGCAACGAACGCCTTGCCTACTTCAAACGGCGGTGCAGATCTTGCGCCCCTGGTGAAAAAATCTGGGGGGGGTTGTCGAATGACTTATGTATAAACAACAGATTCCCGCCTGCGCGGGAACGACGGGGCGATAGAATCTCATCGGGATGAGAACAGGCTGTTCCTTACCAAGACAGCGGCGCGACTCAGCCTTGTGAGGCCGCAACCGACGTCGTAGAATTGGAGGGGTTGTCGGTGGTCCCCTCTTATGGAGTGAGCTGATTCACAATGGCCAGGAAGGTTATTATTGACTGCGACCCGGGAATCGGGGACGCAGTTGCTCTGTGCTTGGCGCTTTTCGATCCTCACCTGGAAGTGGTGGCGCTCACTGCAACGGAAGGCCGTGTCACGGCTGAGCAGGCCAGCCGAAATGTCCAGGCGCTGGTGGAACATCTCGACCCTCCTCGTTTGGCCAGGGTCGGTTCGGCCAGCCCTTCGGTCGGTCCGCCGCTTTCGGAATCGCCGCGTTTGCATGGCGCCGATGGGCTTGGCAACGTGGACCTGGCGGTTTCGGAGTTGCATCGGCCGCACCCTGCCGAAAAAATAATCTGCGACGCCATCCGTTCAGCACCGGACGAAGTGTCGCTCATCACGCTGGGCCCGTTGACGAATATCGCCCGTGCGTTCCAGCGCGACCCGACGGTTGTGGAAATGGTCGACCGCATCATCATCTGCGGCGGCTCGATCAATGGGATTGGCGACGTCACTCCGGTGGCCGAGTTCAATATGTATTACGATCCCGAAAGCGCGCGCACAGTGTTTTGCTCGCCGACCACGAAAACCGTCGTGCCGTTGGATGTCAGCGGAGAGGTTTTGTTTTCCTTGGCGATGGTGGAGGAGTTGCCGCCCGAAACAACGCCCGCCGGCGCTCTGCTGCATCGCATCATTCCGTTCGCATTCCGCTCGTATCGCCAGGAATTGGGGCAAGAACTCATTCGCCTTCAGGGCGCCGTGGCAATTTTGGCGGCCACGCACCCTGACCTTTTTCAAACCGAGCCCTTTGAAGGCGATGTCGAAACCAGCGGCGCCCTGACGACCGGCTATACAGTGTTCGACCGCCGTTCGCACGTGCGTGGCAGGGAGAATCTGGAGGTCGCGACCAAGGTCGACGCGGAAAGCGCCGTGGCTCTGGTGCAAGCCGGCCTCAAACGAGCAGGGCGGCAGGCATAGAAATTGCATCATGGCTGTTGACACTCCCGCGAAAATCATAGTTTTCGGCGCTGGGCCGATTGGTCTGGAAGCAGCCCTTTACGCCCGTTTTCTGGGCTACGAAGTGGAACTGTTTGAGCGCGGCCAAGTTGCCGATAACGTGCGCCGCTGGGGCCATGTGCCGATGTTCAGCCCGTTCGGCATGAATCGTTCTTCGCTCGGCTTGGCCGCGATTGCCGCCCAAAACCCTGCCTACAAGCCGCCCCACGACGCCGATTTTCTGACCGGCCGGCAGTGGGTCGATACTTATCTGCTGCCGTTGGCGCAGACCGATTTGCTGGCCGAGCATGTGCGCGAGAACTGCGAGGTTTTGTCGATCAGTCGAGAAGGCTGCCTGAAGCAGGAGAGCCCTGGCGCTCCGCAGCGCGGCGAACATCGGTTTCGCATTCTCTATCGAAACGCTGAAGGCGCCGAAGCCAGCGCCGAAGCCGATATCGTGATCGACGCCAGCGGCGTCTATAACCAACCCCGCTGGTGCGGCGATGGCGGCGCTTCGGCATTGGGTGAACGGGCCGCCTTTGCTCAAATCGAACATCATGCAGCCGACATTCTCGGCGCCGAGAAATCGAAATACGCCAATCAACGCACCTTGTTGATCGGCGCTGGTTACAGCGCCGCCACAACCGTAGCGGCCTTTCGCGACCTCATCGGCGAAGCCGCGCAAACGCAGTTGACCTGGGTCACCCGGCGGCATTATCTGGGCCAAAATGGTCCGGGCCAAAACGAAGATGCAAACGAAGACCGCAGCAACACCACGGCGCCAATTCGCCGTATCGAGGGCGACCGCTTGCCGTATCGCGACAAGCTCGCGCAAATCGCGAACGCCTGCGCCGGCGGCGAGACGGAGAATATCAGCCATTGGCCGGGCGCGAGTGTGCTGGAAATCCGGCATGACGAGCAACGCGATTGTTTTATCGCGCGGCTGGGCGGCGAACACGCCGGAGAACATGAGTTCGACCGCCTGATTTCGAATGTCGGATATCGTCCTGATAACAGTCTCTTCGAGGAGCTGCAGGTTCATCAATGTTACGCCAGCGAGGGGCCGATGAAACTGGCGGCGGCGCTCGCCGGAAATACCTCGGCCGATTGCCTTGATCAAACGTCGTCTGGACCCGACACGCTGATGAACCCTGAGCCTAATTTCTATCTGTTGGGCGGCAAGAGTTACGGGCGAAATTCAAGTTTTTTGGTTTCGATTGGGCTGGAGCAAATCAGAGAGCTATTCAGCGTGATTGGCGGTCGCTCAGATTTGAACCTTTACCAAGGCATGGAGCGAGGATTGGACGCCGCCGAGAAATTGTAGGGCCGTTGCCTGCAACCACCATTGGCGCTGTTGGAGTGTACGCTAAAGCGAGCGGCAGATTAAAATTTACCTAATACAAGCACGAAGCGCAAGCGAGTGAATCAGCAAACGGTCATTCCCGCGTAGGTGGGAACCCAAAAACTCGCGGTCTCCCGCCGCGTGCGGGTAAGTTGTTTTCGGCCGCTCGCTAAAGCGTGTTTTTTCGGGCAATCGTTTTGAAAGGCCCGAGAGTTCAAAACGCTCGCCCAAATGCTGATGCTTTTTCCGCTGAATTGTGGAAATCGTCCGTCGAGGCTGATTTGACGCGGGAATTCTCCTGGAAGACAATGAAGCTGGGAGTATTTCGTCGTTATACACGTTTTGCAATGAACGAGAGCAGCCAGCATGTTTTTGTCGCCGGAGTATCGTGGAAGAATAAGTGATTCGTTGTGCAACGCAAAAGCCCGCCATTTCCGAAAGGCCGAGCGTTTCAATCGATCCCTCTTGATTGCCGCGACGCTGGCCGCGGCAATCGTTTTACAAGTGTTTCCCGCGGCGCTTGCGCAAGCGGAAGAGCGGCCCAACATCGTGGTGGTGTTGGCCGACGACCTCGGCTATGGCGATATTGGCTGTTATGGAAATCAGGCGGTCAAGACGCCGAATCTTGATCGCTTCGCGCGCTCCGGCGTGCGGCTGACGAACTGCTATTCCGCCTCCGCGAACTGCTCGCCTTCCCGCGCTGGCCTCATGACCGGACGCACGCCGGTTCGCGTGGGAATTCACAATTGGATTCCGATGTTTTCGCCCATGCATGTTCGCCGGCAAGAGGTGACCATCGCCACGTTGCTTCGCAATGCCGGATACGCTACCTGCCAAGTGGGAAAATGGCACCTCAACGGCATGTTCAACGACGCCGCGCAGCCGCAACCGTCCGACCACGGCTTCGACCATTGGTTTTCCACGCAGAACAACGCGCTGCCGAACCATGTGAATCCTGACAATTTCGTTCGCAACGGCAAAGCGGTCGGCTTGCTTCACGGTTACTCCGCCGGCATCGTGGCCGACGAAGCCATACGCTGGTTGCGCGGCGGCCGCAAAATGGGGCGTCCTTTCTTTCTGTTCGTCTGCTTTCACGAACCCCATGAACCGATCGCGACGGCGCCGCAGTTCTCTGAATTGTACGACTACCCCGAGCAACCCAGCCGCGCCGCGCACCATGGCAACATTTCTCAAATGGACGACGCCTTCGGTCGGCTGCTGCAAACGCTCGACGATATGCATTTGAGCGAGAATACTTTTGTGGCCTTCACCAGCGATAATGGCCCCGCGATCACTGGCCGGCATCCTCACGGTTCCGCAGGTCCGCTGCGAGATAAAAAGGGTTCGATGTACGAAGGCGGCATTCGCGTGCCGGGCATGGTTCGCTGGCCCGGCAAAACCAAGGCGGGCGTGGTTTCGGACGTACCGGTTTCGGGCGTCGATTTCCTGCCCACGCTTTGCAAACTCGCCGGCGCGGCGAAACCCACGGATCGGAAACTCGACGGCGCCAATTTCCTGCCCGCGCTTCACGGCCAGCCGATCCTAAGAAAGACGCCTCTTTACTGGCAGTTCAATCGCGCACACGGCAAGCCGAAAGTCGCGATGCGAAAGGGCGATTGGAAAATACTCGCCACACTCGACGCCCCGCCGCTCAAGCCGTCGGGCGGCATCACCGAGGAAGACCGTCATGTTCTGAAAACGGCGGAACTCACCGGCTTCGAACTCTATCGACTGGCCACCGATATCGCCGAAGCGGAAGATATGACCCGCGCCGAACCCGAACGCTTAAAACAGATGTCGGCCGAGTTGGTCGCGTTGTATCACGACGTTCGCCAAGAGAGCCCTCTCTGGCCGGTTTGGGAATGGCCCCGCTACGAGACCAGTCGCATCATCTGGGGACCGTAATAGCGCCGTTGGAGTGTGCGTTTCAGCGTGTTTTCCTGAACGAAGCACGAAGCGTACACTCCAACGGTGCGAGGTCTGCTAGGCGACGGCTTCTTTGCTAAAATGAACGCAGATATTTCGCCCGCCTTCGCCAACACATATCACCGCGCGCTCATCGGCCCGCTTTACGAACAACTCATGAGGATTCGCATGACACGGAGAATAACCATTGGCGCTGTTTTCACAATGCAACTCGCCAGCCTGCTGTTGCTGTTGGCCGGCGGCAGCCATCTGAATGCCGCAGACTTGGAAATTGAGCGTATTCCCGGCGCCAAACAACGCAATATCATTTTCATACTCTCCGACGACCATCGCTACGACGCCATGGGTTTCGTGGGCCATCCGTTTTTGAAAACACCCCACATGGACGCCCTCGCCAAAACCGGCGTGCATATGAAAAACGCGTTCGTCACGACATCGCTCTGCTCGCCCAGCCGGGCTTCGATTCTCACCGGCCAATACATGCACAACCATCGCGTGGTGGACAACAACAGCCTGGCGCCCGAAGACACCATCTTCTTCCCTCAGTACTTGCAGCGGGCGGGGTATGAAACTGCTTTTATCGGCAAGTGGCACATGGGCGGCTCCAGCGACGCGCCGCGGCCGGGCTTCGACCATTGGGTGAGTTTTCGCGGGCAAGGCCACTATTTGCCTCCCAAGAACCGGCGTTGGTCGTTGAACGTGAACGGCAAACACGTTCCCCAAAAAGGTTACATCACCGACGAACTCACCGACTACGCCGTCGACTGGCTGGATGGCCGCTCGGGCGAAAAGCCGTTTTGTTTGTATCTGTCGCACAAGGCGGTGCATGCTATGTTCGTGCCGGCCAAACGCCACGAAAATCTTTATCAAGACGCCGTCATTCCGCGCCCCGCGACGCAGGCCAATACGCCCGAGAATTACGCCGGCAAGCCGATGTGGGTCAAGAACCAACGCAACAGTTGGCACGGCGTCGATTTCCCCTACCACAGCGATCTCGACATCAACGAGTATTTCCGCGAATACTGCCGAACGCTGGCCGGCGTCGACGACAGCATCGGCCGCATCATGGCTTGGCTGAAACAGAATCAGCTCGACAAAAGCACGCTCGTTGTCTACATGGGCGACAACGGCTTTCTCTTCGGCGAGCATGGACTGATCGACAAACGCAATGCCTATGAAGAATCGATGCGCGTGCCGATGATCGCCCACTGCCCCGAACTATTCGAGGGCGGTTCGGTTTGCGAAGGCGTCGTGGCGAATATCGATATCGGCCCCACGCTTTTGGAGGCGGCCGGCGTGAGCAAGCCCAGCCAGATGGACGGGGCCAGTTTTTTGGACGTTGCGGCGGGAAAAATCGAACCGTCACAATGGCGCGACGGCCTGCTCTACGAATACTACTGGGAGTACAACTACCCGCACACGCCCACGATGTTCGCCTACCGGGGAAACCGCTTTAAGTTCATTCAGTATATTGGCATCTGGGACACCGACGAACTCTACGATCTTCAAGCCGACCCTCTCGAAACCAAAAACCTGATCCGAGACCCCAAATACAAAAAAGAGTTGACGCGCATGCGAAAGCGTTTGTACGAGGAGCTTCGCGCCACGGGCGGGATGTCGATTCCGCTGGCGGAAAAACGCGGCCCCGGCGCCAACCTGCGCCGCATCAGCGGCTCGAAGCCGGCCGATTTCCCGCCCTACGTGATGCGCAAGAAAAACCGCAACGAGTGATCGGAAAAGCCCGGCATTTCAAAAATGCCGGGCTTTAATTCGTGCAAGTCAATTCCAGGCGAATCCTAACTGGACAGCGCCATGTTGACTGTGGCTGGCATCGTTAAATCGTGATCTGGATTGACTTTATCGACCTTGACTTGCGGATGAAAAA
>QIKY01000143.1 GCA_003233175.1 Planctomycetaceae bacterium
GGAATCGTGACAACCTTCCCACCATATAGTTTACCAAACTCCATGATTTTCCTGTAGATCAATTCACACGTTGTGTTAGGGACTCTTAGTATGTTTTCTTCTTCGTACAGATTCAAAAACATGCTGAAGCATGAACTCCAACGGCGTGTGGGAGTGGTTGCCGATCAAAGCAGTTCATCGAGTTGCGCGGTGAGTTGCTCGAAATGACGCATGGCGGCTTCCACCGGTTCCGGCTGTTCCATGTCGACGCCCGCGCCGCGCAGTAAATCGAGCGGGTCTTGCGAACAGCCGCCGCGCAAGAATCCCAAATAATCGTTGAGTTCTTGCGGTCCGCCTTGCAAAACGCGCTTCGCCAACGCGATCGCGGCCGACATGCCAGTGGCGTATTTGTAGACATAAAACGCACGGTAGAAATGCGGGATGCGAAAGCACTCCCATTTTAGTTCGTCGTCCAGGGTGAAGTCGGGGCCGAAGTACGCCGAGAGAAGTTCCTGGTAAACCTCTTGGAACGACTGCACGGTGAGCGGCTGGCCGGCTTCCGCCATTTCATGCACGATTTTTTCAAATTCGGCGAACATGGTTTGGCGAAAAATCGTGCCGCGAATGTCGTCAATTTCCCGGTTGATCAAGTAGGCCCGCTCCTGATCGCTTTTGGCGTCGGCCAGCATGCGTTCGCTGAGCAACTGTTCGTTGAAGGTGCTGGCCACCTCCGCCACGAAAATCGTGTAGTTGTAATACTCGAACGGCTGGTGCTTCGCCGAATAGTAGCTGTGCATCGAATGACCGGCCTCATGCGCCAACGTGAATACGTGGTTCAACACCTGAGGCTGGTAGTTCATCATGATGTAAGGGTCGGCATCGAAACTGCCGCAGCTAAAGGCGCCGCTCTGCTTGGCCCGGTTCGGATAACGATCGCACCAGCGGCCGTTGAGCCCCTTTTCCAGAACGGATTGATATTCAGAACCCAGCGGCGCGACCGACGCCGCCACCAGCTTCACCGCTTGCTTCCAGGTGCGGCGCACTTCGAGTTCGCTCAAAATCGGCACATACGTATCGTATTGGCGAATCTCCTTGAGCCGCATCGCCCGGCGGCGGATATCGTAGTAGCGGTGCAGAGCCGGTAAATGGGCGCGTACGGTTTGAATCAGGTTGTCGTAGACGGAGGTCGGCACGTTGTCGGGAAAGAGCGACGCCCCCAGCGCGCTGTCGTACTTGCGCACGCGGGCGTAGTACACATCCTTCAAAATCGAGCCCTTGAGCGTGGCCGCCAACGTGTTTTCGTGCCCTTGAAACTGCTCGTAGTACTGATGGAACGCCGCCTTCCGGACGCTCCTCTTGGGCGCATTCAACAACTGCGAAAACGTGGCGTTGGAAAGTTCGATCCGTTCGCCTTTTTCGTTTTTGACGTCGCCGAATTGCATGTCGGCGTCGAGTAGTTTCCGAAACGCCTCACCCGCGGCGCCGGCCATTTCTCCCTGCATGGCCAGCAAGTTTTCTTCGCCATCGGTAAGCGTGTGCGGCTTGGTGCGGAGCAATCGATCGAGTGAGAGACGAAAGCGTTTGAGTTCGGCCGCCGCTTTCATTTTTTTCCACTTGGCCGCCGGCATGGCCAGAATTTCAGGACGGATATAACTGGCCGCCTGCGCTGCGCGCGCGCCCATGTTCTGCACGCGAGCCATCATGTTTTGGCAGGTGTTGTCGGTTTGGTCGCCCGCCGAACGCAAAAAAGCATAGATGCCGACGCGCTCCGCCAGGCGATCAAAATCGGCGTCGAACTTCAAACACGCCGCCAGCGATTTGGGCGATTCTCGCAACGTCCCCCGATATTTATCGTACTTGGGAATCTGTTTTTCCAGCTTTTTGAAAGCTTTTTCCCAGGCTGCGTCGTCGGCAAACAAACTGGAAAGATCCCACGTATCCTGGATTTTGACTTTGCTTCGCGCCGGAAGACGTTTTACTTGGCTCATGATGTATTCAGACTAAAAGGAGGAAAACCGGCAGCGCGACCGATTCGCGGACCGCCGTTCTTTGCATGTCGAAGAGAGTGCGCAGGAAAGTCTATCCCAGAGGAAATTCGCGGGGAAGTCCAACACAGCAAAGAATCGATTTCCGCCGCAATCGCATTCGGCGTGGCAATCGGCGGCCGAGAGGTGTAGGAACGCACTTTTTAGGCGGCGGCGTCTGCCGCATCCAAGCGGGATGCCAAGCGCCGTTGGAGTTCACGCTTCAGCGTGCGTCCGAGACGAAAACACGCTGAAGCGTGGACTCCAACGGTGGGCGGCAAAGTGCGTTCCCGCCCTGCTGGCCGAGGGCCAGTGTCAGGAAGAGTCGCCCAGCTTTTTGTAGAGCGTGCTGCGAACAATATCGAGAATGCGACAGGCTTCCGCTTTGTTCCCATCGACTTGGCGGAGCACGTATTCGATATGCCGGTGCTCGGCCTCTCGCAACGTGAGTAATTGCGGGCGAGCCGCTACTTCACTTTCCGATACCGCGACGCCCAAGTCGGCGGCTGAAATTTCGTCGCCCTTGCCCATCACGACCGACCGCTCGATCGCGTTCTTCAACTCGCGCACGTTTCCAGGCCAGCGATAGGTGCGAATAATTTCCAAAGCCTCCGCCGAAAGGCGGGCGGCGCCGCGGCCGGTTTGTTTTCTGTACATTTCCAGGAACATTGAGGCCAGTTCGACGGCGTCGTCGTCGCGCTCGCGCAGTGGGGGGAGACAAATATCGATCACGCGGAGTCGATAATAAAGGTCTTCGCGGAAGACGCCTTCCCGCACCAGCTCCTTGAGATCTCGGTGCGTGGCGGCGATGATTCTCACATCCACCGAGATTTGCTCCTGCCCGCCGAGCCGCATGAAAGGATGCCCCTCGAGCAACCGCAGCAGCTTGGCTTGGCAGCCGGCGCTCATTTCTCCCACTTCGTCGAGAAAAATAGCGCCGCTGTGGGCTCGTTCAAACTTGCCGATATGGCGGCGTTGGGCCCCGGTAAAAGCGCCCGCTTCATGGCCGAACAGTTCGCTTTCGAGCAGCGAATCGCTGAAGGCCGCGCAGTTGACCGCAATATAAGGGCCGTTGCTGCGGCGGCTCAAATCATGAATCGATTGGGCCGCCAACTCCTTGCCCGTGCCGCTCTCGCCCAGAATGAGAACGGTGGCGTCGGTCGGACCGACACGCGCCACTTGATCAAGCACGTTGGCGGTTGCGGCGCTCGAGCCCACAAAGCGGTTTTGTTTGTCGAGCCGGCGGCGCAGTTCGGTATTGGCGCGCTCCAGTCGCTCGCGGTGCTCCAGATTCTCCAACGCCAGCCCGGTTTGATGAGAAACGACAATCGTAAAATCGAGATCGTTCTTATCAAAAACTCCCCGCTCCGGAGGACGCTCGCAGACGATCGCGCCGCGGCATCCCTTCTCGCCCAAAATAGGCGTCGCGATTGCCGGCCCCACCGCGGCATCGACGCAGCCCAGCGTGCTTTCCGCCGACCGGTCGGGCGCCTTCATGAGCAACGCCTTGTTTTTTTCGATGGCCAAACTGGCGAGAACCTTGGGCGCGCTGCCGGAGCAAGAAGCTTGCCCCGCGCTGGCTTGCTGCTCGAGACGGCCATCGGCGGAGAACAGCCAAACGGAAACATGTTCGGCGGCAATGCCATCGATCAGCGACTCCAACGCGACCTGAAACAGTTTCTTCGCGTCGGTGTGCCGGTGCAATTGGTGGGCGGCGCGGCACAGCACGGCGGAGTCGCGAACCACGCGCGACATCACATCCATGGCGCCCGCGTTCCGTGCATCAACAGGCGCGCCAGCCGCCCGGCTGGCGCCGCGCGCGGCAAGTTTGCCGATCATGGTGGTCGACTGGAGCCGTGAGGGACGCGGCAGGTTCGCCGCGTCGTGGCTGTCTTCGGCAAAGAGAATGAGCCGCTCACCGATGCGAATCAGATCGCCCGGTTCGAGCACCGTTTGCTCGATCGGCCGTGAGTTGACGCGCGTGCCGTTCAGACTGCTGCAATCTTCGATATGCCAGTGGTCGGCGCGAAAAATGATGCGGGCATGCAACCGGCTGGCGCGTTCATCGTCGAGCTGGAGGTCGCGTTCCTGGTTCCGGCCAATCGTGACCAGCGGCTGTTTCAGAGGGTCCAAATGCAGCGAAACGCCAGGCAACGAACCGTTCAGCACGAGCAACGAATAGCACATCACGCTCCTCTCGGTTGGAACGCCGCCGCTCTCTCCCAACCCACATCTTGCGTGTCTGGCGGAACGGCTCGCAGCGCGGTTAGATGCGCGCCAGCCTACGTTCGTTCCCTGCTTTTTTGCAAGATTTTTGGGGCGTTCAAACGACGGGCGCTCGCCAAACGCCTAGCGCCTGATATTCGAGCGCTGTACGTTAAGGTTTGACAAAAATAATTCGTCCGTTAGCTGCCTAAGCGTTTAATCATAAACGACTTAAGTTGTTTTGTCTAGTCTCGGGATGCGGCTTGGCGCACGGCTTGCATTAGCAGTGGACCGGCTTCGCGTTTTGTTTTGCTGCTTGCTTCACATCGCCGAGCCTGGAACAGACATGAGCCGCTTCCCTTGTTTCGCAAACGCCGCCAGGCGCCAATGCGGGAACTGCGAAGCCGCTCCAACACTCATCTCTCACAATGGCGCCAAGCCGGAGTTTTCACATCATGATCAAACGAATCACAAGTAAGAGCCGCACTGCCCGACGTCGCCGCGCACGCCGCCGCACATTCAATCTGGAGCAGTTGGAATGTCGTCGGATGTTAGCCGTCGCGGTGCTGGACGACGGCATCGTTTCGGTCGAGGGAACGCCCGAACCAGATCAAATCGAGGTGTTTGTCGAAGACGCCACGCTCAATATCGTGGCCAACGGCGTCACGACCCAATTCGACAACGAAAGCGTTTCGCAAATCAACATTTTTGGACGCGCCGGAGACGACGCCATTCTCGTCGACGCCAGCGTCCGACAAACCACCACGCTCGAAGGCGGCGAAGGCAACGATACCATTAGCGCCGGTTCGGGGAATGCGCGAATCGATGGCGGCGCCGGCAATGATCGTTTGGGCGGCGGCGCCGGCGACGACAAAATCCAAGGCGGCGCCGGCGATGACATACTCAATGGCGGCGCGGGCGATGATACGCTCATCGGCGATTCGTTGGAGAGGCCGCCGGTCGATCCAGTGGATCCTGCGAATCCCAACATTCCGGGGCGTCCGCCCGAAGGCGAGAATCTGGCCGGCGCGGCGGGCGAAGTGGATAACGCACCGGTTCGCATCGCGCCGCATCCTATTGATCCCCCCATCGACGCGCCCAGTTTCAACGACATTCTGCGGGGCGGTCCTGGCAACGATCGTCTGAGCGGCATGCGTGGCAACGATCAGCTTTGGGGCGGCGAGGGGAACGATCAACTGGCTGGCGGCTCCGGTCGAGATTGGCTGGAAGGCGGCGAAGGCGACGACGCGGCTAACGGCGGCTTGGGCGGCGATGTGATTTTCGGCGGCGCCGGCAATGACAAGCTTTCGGGCGGCGCCGGCAACGACGCGCTCGTTGGCGGCGATGGCAACGACGCCATCGAAGGCGGCGCCGGCAACGATTGGCTCTTCGGCGACGCCACCAACACGTATCCTGAAGGTTATGTCGATCCTTGGGAGTATGCGGCCGATTTCGCCGACCGTGGTTTTGGCGAAGATCGCATTTCAGGCGGCGATGGCGTTGACTTTGTGTTCGCCGGCAACGGCGACGATGGCGTGAACGGCGGCGCGAATCCCGACTTAATCGTCGGCGGACGCGGCTCCGATAAACTTCTGGGCGGCGGTGGCGGCGATGTCATTCTGGGCGATACGATCGACCTGGGGCCGATTCTCGAACGTCCGGTGGCTGAACGTCCGGTGGATGAACTTCCCGTCGCCATGGTGCGCGATCAGGCCGAACATCCGATCGATGCCCTGCCGCTGGCCAATGGTGAAGGTGAAGGAGATGGCGACGGACCAATCTTGCCGCGTGCGAACGATGTAATAGAAGGCGGCGCCGGCGCCGACCTCATTTTGGGCCAACAAGGCGACGACCGTATAGCCGCAGGCGCCGGCGACGACATCGTATTCGGCGGCCAAGGCGACGACAAAATCAGCGGCGGCGCCGGGGATGACATTTTGTTCGGCGGACCAGGAAATGATCACCTAGACGGCGGACCCGGCGACGATGTGCTCTACGGCGGCGAAGGCGATGACTGGCTGATCGGCGGTCGGGGCGACGATCTGCTCTTCGGCGGCGGCGGCAACGACCGCATGCACGGCGACCGCCCGCCGACGCCCACCGATCCTCCGGTCGAACCTATTGCGCCGGCAGATGGCGTCGACGGCGAACGCGTCGCGGGCCGTCCCCAAAAAGTTCGGCTGGATACGAACCATGG
>QIKY01000311.1 GCA_003233175.1 Planctomycetaceae bacterium
GTATCATTCGCAGCTTTCCATGGGCGACTGGTCGAGGTTCGCACTGGTGTTGAATAACGCGTGGCGGTCGTACGCTTTGAGTGCGGCGAAAGCGGCAACGGAATATCCCGCCCAACCCAAAAACCATAGCAGCAACGCCGCAATTGGTTCATTTTCAAGAGCGTAAAGCCAAGCGGTAAGGGCGGTGCAGGAAACAACATAAGCGGCCAGTCGAACGGCAGGATGCCCCGTAGCGAAGATACACGCCGCCCCCGTGAGGCTGATCAGCGAAAGGGCGGCGATGAGTTGTAATGCCTTGGCGAGAACATCCCAAAAAAGGTCCCAAGAAAAGTCCAAATGAAGGTTCAAATGAAAGTCTGTATATCTGGCTACCGCCAACAGAACAGACAAGAAGACCATGGCGGAAATCGCATTCCACAGAGAAAATGTTCGGCCGGAAGTTGGTCCGCCGTTCGGCGCCTTTCGGGCCGCCCAAAACAAAAACGTTCCGCGCCCCACCGCCGTGAAAAGGAAGGTCGTGACGCTCACGCACAGTATGAGGCCTCCGATGGACGCCACGTCGTTAGACACGATGATCGACAGCAAAAATGCGATGCCAATATTGGCTGCCAACGCCACGCCGAATCGCACTCCGAACGGCCCGCGTCCCGCCGCCAGCCAAACGGAGAGCACGCCCGTTTGACCAAGCAATACACCGGTCACGGGCAGCTCGTATTGCTCTGCGAAGGCAGCGGGCGCCAAGAAAACGAGGGCATCCACGCACGCCGTGGCGAGCATCAGCAACCACAGCGGGATTCGATTAGGCCGTATCATTCGCAGCTTTCCATGGGTGGCTGGTCGAGGGTTTGTTCCGCCGCCGAGTAGATAGCGTTGCCATCAAATTTAAGCGCCATGCAGGCAACGCCGATGTATCCCGCCAAGCCCAAAAAAAACCACTCAATTTGTGGAGCCGGGACGGCGAATCGGAAAAAAAAGAATATTGCCGCGCAAGAGGTCAGATAGGCGAGCAGGCGAGTCGCGGGGTGTCCGGAGGACAACACGCAGGCTACTGTCGTGAAAATGATAAACGAGCAGGCCGCAAAAATTTGCAACAACTCACTCAGATGGTCCTGTGGGAATTCGAGATACCTAGCGACTCCCAATACCGCAGATAGAAACACGAACGCGGAGAGTGCTTGCCACAGCGAAAACGTTTGGCTAGGCGCCAACCGACCGCTTTGTCTTTTTCTGCTGGTCAACACACGACTCGCCCACCGCCATAGTGACGTAAAAACGAAGGTGATGACGCCCAGGCCGAAAACGATTCCGCCGGCTTCCGCGAACGCACCGGCTGGGGAGATCCACAAAAACATCATCAACGAGAGGCCGAGATAGCCGAACGCCGCGACGCAAAATCGCATAGCGAACGGCCCGCGTCCTGCAGCCAGCCAAACCGACAACGCGCCCGTTTGAGCGAACAACACGCCAAAAAAAGCCATGCCCAAAACGCGATCTGATGTGTGTTCGCCGAGAGAAAACACCCACACGTCAACGCACAGCGTGCCAACAGCCAACAGCAACAGCAGGATTCGGTTGGGTGGTATCATTCGCAGCTTTATGGGCGACTCGCCAAGGTTCGCACCAGTGTTGAATAACGCGTGGCGGTCGTAGGCTTTGAGTGCGGCGAACGCGGCGGCGGAGTAGCCCGCCAGACTCAAAAGCAATAGCAGCATTTCCACAATTGGGGCTCCATTTCCAAGAGTGTAAAACCAAGCGATAAGGGCGGTGCAGGAAACAACATAAGCGGCCAGCCGAATCGCACGCCGCCCCGTAGCGAAGATACACGCCGCCCCCGTGAGGCTGATCAGCGAAAGGGCGGCGAAGGATTGCAGCACCTCGCCCGGTAGGTCCCCAGGAAAGTCGGTATACCTAGCTACCGCCAACAAAATGGACAAGAAGACCATGGCGGAAATCGCATTCCACAGAGAAAATGTTCGGCCGGAAGTTGGTCCGCCGTTCGGCGCCGTTCGGGCCGCCCAAAACAAAAACGTTCCGCGCCCCACCGCCGTGAAAAGGAAGGCCGTAACGCCCACGCACAGTACGAAGCTTCCGGTGGACGCCACGTCGTCAGACACGGTGATCGACAGCAAAAATGCGATGCCAATATTAGCCGCCAACGCCACGCCGAATCGCACCGCGAATGAACCGCGCCCCGCCGCCAGCCAAACCGCCAAAACAGTCGTTTGCCCCAGCAACACGCCAAAAGACATAAAAAACAAACGGTCGGTTGGATCTTTCGGACTTAAGAACACCCACTCGTCAACACACAACGTGCCAATAATCAACAGCAGCAGCGGGATTCGGTTGGGTGGTATCATCGATTTTATACCGCTTGCGGTTGAAAATGTCGCTTTTTTCGTTTAACGGCAAGCCGAAGGCGACTGCGTTTTTTGGTATTGCTTGAACGCGTGGGCTCAAAACGCAGTCGCCTTCGGCTTGCCGTTAAACGAGCCATTGTTAGCCGTGTGAAGTATATGCGGGGTTTTTCGCCTTGATGCGGGAAAGTGCTCGTTGCGTGGAACGTCGGCATCGTTCAGAATAAACGGCTGGCCGTCGTGGCGGTGGTTGTTCGTTGCGCCGTAACGATTATTGCCGTTCTATTCTTGTCGCGCCGTTTGGGGGAGAAATGCCGAGGTGTTAAGTCCTTCGCTCCAGGAAATCGTCTGCTGCATGGGCCAGCCCGTGGCGGGCAACCCGACCCAATACATGATGGAAAAGGCGTTCGCCAAGGCGGGCCTCGAATGGCGTTATTTAACGCTCGAAGTGCCGCCCGACCAACTCCAGGACGCCCTGCTCGGACTGCGGGCGATGAAGTTTCGCGGCGGCAATTTTACCATTCCGCACAAAGTATCCGTGATTCCCTTTCTTGACGGACTCAGCGAAGCGGCTGAATTGATGGGCGCCGTGAACTGCATTTATCGCCAAGGCGACGAACTCCTGGGCGACAACACCGACGGCAAGGGGTTTGTGCAATCGTTGCGGGAAGTGACCGATCCCCAAGACAAGCGCATCGTGATTCTCGGCGCCGGCGGCGCGGCGCGGGCAATTTCGGTGGAGTTGGGCCTAGCCAGCGCGCGAGAAATAATAATTGTTAATCGAACCGCCGAACGCGGCGAAGCGCTGGTCGAACTGTTGAACGAAAAGTTGCCGGCGGAGAATCGTCACGCCGAATTTTCCGCGTCGTTCGTGCGCTGGGAGGGCGATTACCAACCGCCAGCGGAAACCGACATTCTGATCAACGCCACGTCCATCGGTTTGAACGATGAAGAAGCCCGCGTTCCCCTGCAATACGACGCCCTTGATGAACACATGGTCGTGGCCGACGTGGTTTTCAATCCTCCGCAGACGTTGTTTCTGCGCGAAGCCGGTCAGCGCGGCTGCACCACGCTCGACGGACTCGGCATGTTGGTGAATCAAGGCGTGATCGGTTTCAAGATTTGGACCGGCGTCGACCCAGACCCCATCGTGATGCGAGAAGCCCTGGAAGAATTCCTGGGGATTTGAGGGTCTGCACCGTTGGAGTTCGCGCTTTCACGTGTTTTGTGAAAAAAAGCACGCTAAAGCGTACACTCCAACCGTGGGGAAACTAATTCACCTCGGCGGCTTTCAGTTCGCGCACGCGTTTTTCAATGCCGTTGAGGATCGAGAGGTCGCTGGGGTTGGGCGAATCGAAGGCGGGGCGGAGCGGAATTGGCACGTCGTCCATCCGATAGACCGTGCCGGGAACATTGATGCCGTACGTAGCCACGGTAAAAGCTACTTCAGCGGCGCGGGTGGTGGGCGTCTCCTTGGGATCGAACGCAATATACGGAATTGATTTCAAGTGTTCCCGCGCCGGCTGGCTGAAGTTCGCCATCGGGTCGGCGGCGATGATCATGGCGGCGTCCGCCTCTTTGCGGGCCAGCACATCGGTGGCGGTGTATTCGCCAGGATTAAAACGAGGATAGCCCCGCGCTAAATTCACCCCAAACGGATAGCCGGTCCGCCAGGTGACCACGTTATCGGCGCCGCTCACGTTGCCGTGGCCCCGATTCGCCTTGCAGACAAAGCGGGTGTGTTTGTTCATGTCGCGGGTGAGGGCCATGAGGGCTTCGGTGTTGGCGTGTTTGCCGCGCGTCATGGTCAGGCCCATGCCGAAGAAGATGACGCCGAAACGGGCCGCCTTCATGCGGTCCATGAGGTCGGTCCAGACGGTGAACGGTTGGCCGGTTTCGCGTTCGACTTCTTCCGGGTCTAGGTCCACGCCGTTGGCCAAGGCGCGCAATGTCCAGAGTGCTTCAAAATCTTTGCGGGGTTTGATTTGCACGAAAATATCGGCGGCCTTGGCCGACTTCGTTTTGCGCACGTCGACCACCACGCAGGTGCGGTCTTTGCGGCCCCTGGGCACGAACATGCCCTTGGGCATTAAGCTGTATTTCGTGAAGTGGCGGGGGTGGCTCTCGGCCGGGTTGGCGCCCCAAAAGATGATCAAATCGCCCCGGTTGCGAACTTCGCCCAGCGAACACGTGACTTCGCCCACGCCCTGAAAGGCCATGCCGGAAGGACCATGGCAGACGCTGGTGGTGGTGTCGACCAAACCGCCTATCCAATCGCCGATGCCGACCGCCACGCGTTGCGATTCCACCGTGGTGTCGCTCATGCCGTAAATCAAAGGGTATTTGGCTTCGGTCAGAATTTGCGAAGCGCGTTCAATGCCCTCCGCCACGCTGGCCTCTTGGCCGCGAATCAAGCACATCGGCCGGTCTTCGATTTCATGTCCCAAAAACCAAGCGGTTCCCAACACGCAGGCGCGTTTGGCTTCGATGATCTTGTGGCCCTGCACTTTGAGATCGATATCATCACACACGCAGCCGCAAAACGTGCAAGTTGCGTCTTGGATGACTTTAATTTCTTCGCTCACAGGCGGCGGGGAGGTTTCAGCAGTGGCCAATGCACGGTTGCCTTATAAATAGAGTGTTGCCAGTTTCATGTTGCAGGCGTTGGTTTGTAGTCGGGCAGCGCGACCATTTCGACGTCGAACCCCTTGCTGGTCGGCATGCCGGAGCCGTGGGTGTCGGCCCCCATGAGCCGGCTGGAAAGATCGCCGTAAGCGATGAACAACAGCCCCGGCGGGAGTTCGCCGCCCTTGGCCGGTTTTATTTGCACTTCGATTTGGCCCGATTCGCTACTCACTCGCACCCAATCGCCTGGTTGCAGGTTCAGCCGCTGCATATCTTCGGGGGCGACTTGCAACTGCGTGATTTCGTCTTGGTAGTTCTGTTTGAACTTGCCTTCGCTAATACCGGCGCCTTGCCGGCTGGTGCGGCCTGGAATGATGATGAAAGTTTCAGCCATGTGGTGGGTGGGTCCTGATTGCACAGTCGCCTTGTTGGAGCGCCGCGCTTGAGCGAAGATATCGTTTTCCTCAAATTATACAACCAACGGCGGTGAGAATCCGTCAAAACGGGAGAGAACGTGGTGAAAGATCGAATTGTATTAGTAACAGGGGCCGGCCGCGGCATAGGCCGCGCGATTGCCCTGCAAATAGCCTCGCAAGGCGCGCGCGTGGCCATTACGGCTCGCACCGTGGGCGAATTGAACACGCTGGCCGCCGAAATTGCCGAAGCCGGCGGCCAGGCTTTCAAAATAACCGCCGACCTTGCCGACCGCGCCGCCCCCAAAACCATTCTCGACGCCATAGCCGCGCATTGGGGTCCGGTCGAGGTGCTGATCAATAACGCCGGCATCGGCAGTAGCCAGAGTCCTCGACCGTTGGTCGATTTTGATGACGACTTCTGGGACCTCACCTTCGCCGTGAATGTGACAGCGCCCTACCTGCTGAGCAAACTCGCACTGCCGGCAATGCTCAAAGCCGGTTGGGGGCGGGTGATCAATATCTCTTCCATCAACGCCAAAATCCCCGCTCTGCACGGCGCTGCGTACACCGCCAGCAAGCATGCCGTGGCCGGGCTCACCAAGGCCATCGCCAAGGAAGTGGCCGGACAAGGCGTCACCGCGAACGCCGTTTGCCCTGGAGTGACCGCCACGCTCATGAACGACAAACGCATCGAATACGACGCCGAGCGTTTGGGGCAAAGTTTGGAGGAAATTGAGAAGAATGCCTCGCCCTTGGGAAGACGTTTAACGCCCGAGGAAATTGCCGAAGTGGCCGTGTTTCTCGCCGGCGACGGCGCTCGCGCCGTGAACGGGCAGTTGATCAACGTGTGCGGCGGTACGGTGTTTACGTAGACGTGGAAATTGGTCGACTTCGAGCAGCAAGCGGAGCGTTTTGTGATGAAGCAACAGGTTGCCTTGGTGACGGGAA
>QIKY01000395.1 GCA_003233175.1 Planctomycetaceae bacterium
CGCACCACGCCGGCGCGATCGGCCACGAACACCAAACCGCCAGCCGCCACGGGCGCCGTGGGCAATTCGCCGTTGGAAACCTTGGCGGTCCAGGCGAGTTTGACTTCGCCCGGCAGTGCGCCGCCGGTGAGGTCGTGGCGTTGGTTGCCGCCCCGATAGTTCGGCCAATCGTTTTCACGCACCGCCAACGGTTGCACCGGGCTGACGTTTTTGGCTTGCGTCAATCGCGCGCCAGCGCGCGCTAGCTCACTCCGCCGCGATTCACCCACGGGGCTCAACGCGATATTGCCGTACAACGAAAGCTGGCAGCCGCACATCCAGGGCCCCCAATAAAGACAGCCGTTGGAAATCAACACGCCGTCTTGGCAGGGAGGACGCATCGGCGCGATGTGCTGTGCGGTATTGGTTTCCGTCACCACGCGCACCGTGCCGCCGCTGGCCCGATAAAAAATGCTATCGACACAACCCGTGGCCCGCGTACAGGCCCGCCGCGCCGGAAAACTCGCCAACACCTTTCCTGTTTTATAATCGAGTTTCATGCCAGTCGAGCGTTGAGGACCGGCGGCGTAGATGGCGTCTTTGCGCAACACCAGTTGCAGGTTGCCCACGGGGAAGGTCCAGGCAAGTTTGCCATCCTTGGCCGAAGCCACCGCCAGACGCGGACGTTGAGGACCGGCAAAAAAGATATAGTTGGAATCGCATTTGATGTAGCAGGTCGTGGCGTAGCCGGTCACGTAATGCTGGGCCTTGCCGCTGGGGCTGATCGCGGCCATGAGATCTTTGTCGTTATTTTTCCAGAGGATCGAGCCATCGTTGGCGTCGAGGCAGAGCAAATATCGCTCGGGGCTATAACAATAGATGCGGTCGCCAAACATACACACGCCGCGCGCGTCGAGATACTCCTTGTCGCGAAAATGCCAGAGCACTTTCTTGGTTTTCACATCGATCGCGACCACGGTGCGGCCGAAGCCGAACGCCGTGCGCGGGTCTCCATAGTCGTGGCCCTGCCACATGGCCCACGGCCAGTGGCCGAGTCCGCGCCGGGCCGATTTTTTTGTGTCCACCTTGATTTCAGGATTACCCACCAAACCGTAGAGCACGCCGTTTTTCATGGCCATCCATTTCCACACGGGGCCGTCGGTGAGTTCCTTGGGAATGGTAATTTGATCGCGCACCTTGCCGGTGGCGGCGTCGATCACCTTGCAACTTTCATCGTCTCCCAGGTACAGGGCGTCGTCGGTCGCGATCATCGTGTTGCGATGGATCATGAAGCCCGCCGGCAACGGACGCTTCCACAAAATCGTGCCGTTATAGGCATTGATGCCCAGCAGCGTGTTGAGCATCGGGTTCTGGTTCGACTTATGTGCAATATGCCCCATCGCCTTGAAGATGCGTCCGCCCGCGATCACTGATTGCTCGGGCATCGGGCTGAATTTAGGGTCGGCCAAAAACTGTGTTTGAAACGAGCCGCGAACCAGTTGATCGTTCGATTGCGGGTTGTTGTCGGGGCCATGATAAGGGTGCGTCCATTCATCAATGCCGGCGGGAACGGGCTTGATCAGTTGTTTGTCGCCTAGCTGGGCGATGGCTCGCGGTCGCAACACGCGGAGGATTTCATCGGCCGAGGCGGTCTTTTCGGCGGTGGGTCCGACCAGCGCGCCATCGGCGATGTTGTCGGCCAATCGGAGAGCGGAAAGCGGCGCGGCGTCGGCGAAAATTTTCACGCCGAGCAAACCGGCGGCATCGGCTGCTTCTCGCACCGCCGCCACTTGTTGTACGTCGGCCGATTGGAAGTAAATCGTCAACTTGCTGGCTTGGGCCAACGCCACCACGCGTTCAGCGCCGCCGACTGGAACATCAAGCAGCACCACGATGCCGCGATCAACGCCCAACTTTTTCAAATCGCCTGCAACGCCAACGCTTTCGGCCGCTGATACTTGGAGCGCTGTAACTGGCAACACCGCCAAACATGCGAACAATAAGCCGCAACCAAACACGCGTGATACGGTTCTCATTTCTGACAATCCTCTAACCGGGAAGGGGTTGATTCGACATCCACCGCCAAGCGATAGTCTGACGTTTTCGCCGCGAGCATTCCAGCCTTTTACCGAGAAACCTCATCTTTTGCTGAGAAACTTCCCCGCCGCGTTTCAATCGGACCCAATGTTGCTTAGGCTATGTTGCTCAAGGCCGTCGCGTAAGCGATCGGAATTCGTTCACACCTGGAGACGCGCCATGATTCGCTGTCTGACGAAACGACTCGCGTATTTGAGTTTGTTGGCGATGATATTCCAGGCGGTATTACAAACCGCCAACGCGGCGGAGAGTCGGCCGCCGAATATCATTTTGATTTTCGCCGACGACCTGGGTTACGGCGATGTGGGCGTTTTCAACGACGACTGCCCCTTCCAAACGCCGCACCTTGATCGGATGGCCGCTGAAGGCGCCCGGCTGACGAACTTTTATGTGCCCACTCCCTACTGCGCGCCTTCGCGGGCCACGATCCTGACCGGCCGCTATCCTTTTCGCCACACCTTGGTGCGAAACCCCGCGCCCGACTCCGGGCAGTCGAACTTCGGTTTGCCCGCATCGGAAGTCACGCTGGCGGAAGTCTTGAAATCGGCAGGATACGCCACCGCCGCTTATGGAAAATGGCACCTGGGCCATCGGCCTCAATGGCTGCCACGCACGCAGGGTTTCGACGAATACTTCGGCATTCTATACTCCAACGACATGTACCCCATCCAACTCATCCACAACGAAAAGGTGGTGGAGTATCCGGTGGTGCAGGCCTCGCTCACGCGGCGTTACACCGACTTCGCCTTGCGTTTCATCGAAGCCCATCAAGAAGAACCTTTTTTCATCTACCTGCCGCACGCCATGCCGCACAAGCCGTTGGCGGCCTCCGACAATTTCTACACGCCTGAAACCCGCGGCAACCTGTACGCCGATGTGATCGCGGAGCTAGACGCCGCCATCGGCGAAGTGCTCGAAAAAGTGCGCACCTTGGGGCTGGACGAAAAAACGCTCGTCATTTTCACCTCCGATAACGGACCTTGGTTCGGCGGCTCCACCGGCGGACTGCGCGGCATGAAAGCCAGAACCTGGGAGGGCGGCTTGCGAGTGCCGATCATCGCGCGCATGCCGGGCGTGATTCCCGCCGGCGTGGTGAATCGCGGCATCGCCGGAACGATCGACATTCTACCGACCGTCTGCCGGCTCACGAACACGCCGCTGCCGAAGAATCGAAAAATCGATGGCCGTGATATCTTGCCGATGCTGCAAGACGCATCGGCCCCTTCGCCGCACGAGGCAATTTACGGCATGCAGGGCCCCAATCTGGCCACGATTCGCTCCGGCAAATGGAAACTTCATGTGCGCAACCCCGGCCGGCCGCTGTTCAGCAACCTTTCGCATGAACAACAGTTGCATTGGATCGATCCTCGCGGACCAGACGGCGTCATAATGCTGGCGCCCTACGAACAAGCCAACCCCACGCAACACCCAGGACTCACCAGCGGCGACCCGCCCGCCGCCATGATGCTGTTCGACCTGGAAGCTGATCCTGGCGAGCAACGTAATATCGCCGCGAAGCATCCTCGGGTGGTCGAACGCTTGTTGGGCATGTTCGAGAAAACCCGCCAAGAGGTTCCGGCGTTCCCACCGCCCAAAAGCGCTTACCTCTTTGGTCGACCGGCCAAAGGCAAGCCGCGTCCTCTGATGCGGCTCATCGGCGGCGACCTGCTTTACGACCGCATCCCCAAACCGCAACAACATTTGCTGGCCAAACCGCCAGCCGACAATTGAGGCCCGATAATTTCGCTCGCCTTTCACTCGCGGATATTTTGACGTGTTCTTCGAGGAAACACCGCCCGAACAGCGAACAAAACCCTACGTTGGGGTGTCAAAACGTACATTGGGCGTCCTTGACAATTTCCCGCCCGATTGGTACCGTGCGATTTCAACAAGGCGTTTCGTCGTCAAACGACGTCGTGCGATCTTATCGATACGGGGGATTAGCTCAGTTGGGAGAGCGTCTGGCTGGCAGCCAGAAGGTCATCGGTTCGAGCCCGTTATCCTCCACTCACTCTAAGTACCGCCGAAACAACAACTTACGTTACCTTCCGACGGTCGGAAGTGCGGCCCGAAACTTCCCTGAAATCCGGTAGACTACCGGATTCGGTGATTTTGAAAGGTTTGCACTATGCCGAGGCCACATTCTTCACGCATTCCGTCCTACCGCCGCCACAAATCTACCGGGCGAGCGGTTGTCACTCTGGACGGCAAAGACTTCTATCTGGGGCTCTGGAACTCCAAGGCTTCCGAGGTCGAATATGACCGGCTGATTGCCGAGTGGATTGCCAACGGCCGCCGTCTGCGGACTGCCGAAACCGAAACGACCGTTTCCGAGGTTCTTAATGCTTACCGCAAATTTGCCGAGGGGTACTACCGCCGCGATGGGAAGCATACATCTGAGTACAGCCTTATTGTGGACGCCCTGAAGGTTGTCCGCGAATTATATGGCCGGAAGAACGCCGACGAATTTGGGCCGCTTGCACTCAAGGTAGTTCGCCAACGCATGATCGATAGCGGGCGTGGTCGCTCCAGCATCAACAAAATGGTCGGTCGTATTCGTCGGTGTTTCCGCTGGGCAACCGAGAATGAATTGGTACGGGCCGAAGTATACCACGGGCTGATGGCGGTTTCCGGTCTGAAGCAGGGCCGGTCAGAGGCCCGCGAAACGGCGCCCATTCAACCCATCGCCGATGCCGACGTGCAAGCGATCCTGCCGCACCTCTCGCAAACGGTGTGCGATATGGTCCGCCTGCAACGTCTTACCGGTTCACGGCCCCAGGACGTTTACAACCTTCGCCCGTGCGACGTTGATACGTCGGCCGAGGTGTGGCTGTATCGCCCCGAGCACCATAAGACCGAACATCACGGCCGGGAGCGGGTGATTGCCATCGGCCCGAAGGGGCAAGAGATCTTGCGGCCATATTTGCTTCGCGCGAAGGAAGATTATTGTTTCTCTCCCGCCGAGGCAGAAAAGCAACGACGCGAAGCCGCCGGGTTGAAACGAAAGACACCACAACACCAGGGCAACCGCCCCGGCAGCAATAAGAAACGACGGCCGAAGACAACACCAGGCGAGCAATACGACGCCAACAGCTACCGCCGCGCCATTCACCGCGCTTGCGACAAAGCAGGCGTTGACCGTTGGTCTCCCAACCGTCTGCGGCATTCGGCCGGAACGGAGATTCGCAAGCAATTCGGTTTGGAAGCAGCCCAGGTGATTCTCGGCCATGCCAAAGCAGACGTTACGCAAATTTACGCCGAGCGCGATCACCAAAAAGCAATTGAAATCATGCGTGAAATAGGTTAATTATCACACATCGGGTTGCGGGTAGCTCCCGCGTTCGGTCGGCCGTTGCTTTGCTCCACCTACTGCAAGGCGGCGGCTGGCCGGCCCGATCTTTCAAGGAGTAGGTGGAAGTTATGAGTGAACAATACAACGAAGCGATCCGCGAAACTGCGATTGAATGTGTACGAATAGCATGTGGTATTCAATCGACCCTGCCAATGTGCGAAAGGGATATTGAGTCGCTCTCTTATTTTGAAGAGATGGCTCGGCAACAGTTCGAGCAACTGAGCGACGCACGCTATAAGTACCAAGACCTGTTGACTGATAGTGTGTTGAGTGAAATAGAACTGGCCAACGCGGAGGCCAGTTGTCTCCCCCCAGTATTACCCAATGCGCGGCCGTTTAGTACGTGGCACACCAGGGTATTGCACGTGGCTTGCGATGTTCTCTTTGTACCGGTTCATGCACTCACTCTAGAAATGATAGACGCTCCGCTCAACAGTAAGAAGCAGCACGATTTTCTATTTGACGATGAATTTGTCACGCGATATTCCCCGCACCAACGGCGGTGCTTTTGGGTGGAAGTTGTGTCGAAGCTTCGAGCATTGGAAGTTGTCGACCCTGAATTGCTGACCGTAAACGTCCGGCAAGAGTCGGCGCGTATAGGTTCGCTACGCGACGAATCAAATGACCTACCAAACAACCCAACTCGCCCGATAACCAAAAGCGAGGCGGCGGCCGCGATGGGGTACGACGGCAACGCACAAAGCAAGGTTCGGCGATTGAATACCGCTATAAAAGATGGCCTTCCATGCGTGGAAATGAGCCGCCAGCAGTTTGTCTTCTCTTGCGATTCGTTCCCAAAAGAGGCTCAGGACCGCATTCGGAAAAATAACTGAGCCGAACTGAGCCGAACTGAGCCGAACTGAGCCACTTCAACGATTGTTGCCGCTTCTCATTTGTGAAAGATGCCAC
>QIKY01000273.1 GCA_003233175.1 Planctomycetaceae bacterium
ACTATTGTCAAATAACAAATGACAAATCCTTCCGGCTCAACACGGCGATTGGATAACCTTGGGAGCCGGCGCCGAAAAAAACTTATGTATACACAACAGGCATGATGCCCCAGGCTACGGTAAAAATAAGGCCTTCGGCCAAATGAAACGTCGCGAAAACCAATGAATTGCTACAACAACATTGCTACAACAACATGCTGAAGCATGAACTCCAACGATTCGCGCTGCTGGAGTGTGCGATTCAGCGTGCGTCGAAAAAACATGGTTAAATGAATGCCGGTAGTTCCATGGCACTCCCAACAAGAGGCGGTTTCGATGCAAATCCCGTGTCCTATTTGTGCCCGGCTGATCAATCTCGACGACACCACGCTGGCCGACAACGGCGACGCCGTGGAAGCCGGCGCCGGAGGGTCGAGCGTGGTCTGCCCCAGCTGCGGCACGGTGCAACTACCGAACGGATTTGCACCTACTGAAACCCGTTCGCCCGAGGATGGCGAGAATTCTCACGTTGCGCATTTCTCATTGATTCGGAAACTGGGGCAAGGATCTTTCGGAACGGTGTGGCTAGCCACCGACACGAAACTTGGGCGGCGAGTGGCGTTGAAGGTTCCCAATGCGAAGGGCGCCGAAGCGGTTAGCCTGCTGCACGAAGCGCAAATCGCCTCCACGCTCGCACACCCCAATATTGTCACGATTTATGAAGTCGGCACGGAGGCGGGAGCAAACTATATCGCTTGTGAATTCATTGATGGAATCACGCTCCGCGATTTCCTCTCGCCGGGAGTCCCCTCGGTCGCCAAGACCAACGAATTAGTTGCAGCCATTGCGGGCGCCCTGCATCACGCTCATGCGCAGGGAATCGTGCATCGCGATGTCAAGCCGGGCAACATTTTGATCGACAAGGATGGCCAGCCGTTTGTCACCGATTTTGGACTCGCCAAGGATATTTCCAGTAGCCAAACCATTTCTTCCGAGGGCCATGTGCTGGGGACGGCCCGTTATATGTCGCCTGAACAGGCCCGGGGGAAAACCCGGCAGACCGATCATCGGGCCGATATTTACGCGCTCGGCGTCATGCTATTTGAAATGTTGACAGGCCACATGCCTTATCGTGGCAACGTCCGCGCGATTTTGCATCAAAAGGTCGTCGAAGACGCCCCGTCTCCCCGCAAACTTTCTCCCGCGTTGCCAAAAGACCTGGAAACGATTTGCCTGAAGTGCCTAGAAAGAGAGCCCGGTAAACGATTTCAGTCGGCGCTTGAAGTCGCGGAGGAGTTGCAGCGGTTCCGTCGCGGCGAGCCGATCAAGGCGCGCCCCGTTTCCTCGCTCGAACGAACATGGCGTTGGTGTCGCCGACGGCCAACGGTCGCGGGCTTGTTGATCGGTCTGTTTCTAAGTTTGAGTTTTGGCCTGGTGGGGGTTTCGTTTTTCTTCCGACAGGCGGCCCGCAGCGCCGACTTAACGCGGCGCGCCCTGTATCGGTCGCAGATGAATCTGGTGGCTGAGCACCTTGGCAAGGGAGATATCCTCGCCGTTGACAATATGTTGGATCGTATCTCGGCGGACAAGGCAATGGCCCAACTGCGAGGATTCGAATGGTATTATTACCACACGATGAGCGCTCCGTTTGTCCAGACCGTGAATCAGGGGGCTGTCGTGACGGACGTTGCCGTCTCAGCCGATGGCGATCTTCTGGCGGCCTGCGGCGCCGACCGTGGCCTTCGAATCTGGGACGCCGCCACCGGTGAATTGTTGCGAACCATAAAGCTCGACGCCGGCCGCTTCCTTTCCATCGATTTCTCGCCGGCGAATGGCCATTTGGCGGCCGGGTCGTCGGACGGAATGGTCCGGTTTTGGAACCCGCGGAAGGAGGGCGCCGCGGTCCAGCAAATGAAGCATGGTCCGGCGGCGGCCCATGTTCGCTTCTCGCCGAACGGGAAGTTATTGCTCTCGGCTGGTTCGTCGGGCGCGGTGCGCGTCTGGGATGTCGCCTCGGAATCGATGGCGGCGGCCATCCCGACAGGTATGTCGGGCGCTGTTGATGTGCGTTTCGCTCAAGGTGGAGAAGTTGTCGTGGTCGCGGCAGCCGACGGTCTGGTTAGAATCTGGAAAGTCGGCCACCCTCCGACGCGAATCCAAACGCTCCAGGGAGCGCCGGTCGTGACGACACTGGCGATTTCAGACGATGGTTCGACGATTGCCACCGGCAGCGCGGCCGGCTCGATTAGTATCTGGTCGGCTGAAGATGGAACGCTTCAAAATACGTATGAGTCGGCGTGGCGAAGCGGCGACTTGGAATTCATGAAAGACACAAAAATTCTCGCCGCCATTTCCAACAGCGGCTGGCTTCTTCTCTACGACGTCGACGCGAAGACGGAGTCGCGCCGGTTGAAAACGCATAGTTTGGCCTCTGGCTTTCTGGCCAGATCCGCCAACGGCAAGTATTTGGTCGTGGGCGGCGGCGATGGCTCCGTGAGGCTGTTGCGCGCCGACGCCTTGAGCAATCGCAACGTGTTCTGGCATGCGTCGGACGTCCGAAGCGTCGAACTTCCGCCCGCGGGTAATAAGCTATTGGCCCTCGGCGGCGACGGCGATTTGCGTGTCTGGAATGTCGACGATGGGAGCAGTTGGGCTCTGGGCGATGACGCGACACTACCGCCGTTGGCGGCATTTTCCTTGCAACCACACGGCCAACTCATTGCTCTGGCGAACGACGAAACCACGATTTTCTTGAAAAACCGCAGTTCCGGCCAAACCGTTGCAAAGATCACCGCTCCGCTGCCTGATCTCTCGATCGTGAGGTTTTCTCCGAGCGGACAACAACTGGCGGTGGTCAGTCGGGTGGGGCCTGTTTGGATTTATCATGAGGCGAATTGGAGTGCGCCGCAATTCGAGATACCGCAGCAAGAATCACGCGCAACCGCGATTACCTTCTCGCCGCAGGGCGAAGATATCGTGGTCGCCTACGAAGATGGCGCCGTTCGGTTTTATCATGCAGCCGACGGAGCCGAACGCGAAACGGCGTTACAAGTTGGTTCGATTTCGCGAGCACTTGTCTTTTGTGAAGCGGGCCGCTTGCTCGCCGTGGGTGCGGAAACCGGTGAAATCCATCTGTACGACGTCGCACGGCGGCAAACACGGGCCATCGTAAAGGGGCACACCGGTCGTATCAACGCGTTGGCCGTTCTTCCCAACGGTACGACGCTGGTTTCGGGCGGTCGCGATAAAGATTTGAAATTATGGGATACCGTTTCCGGCGAGCAACTCACCACGCTCTCAGGACACCGTCGGATGGTGTTCTCGATTGTCGCCTCTCCCGACGGACAAACCATTGTTTCCGGCGGCCTCGAAGGCGACATACGCATTTGGTCGGCGGGACCGGTTGGGCGATAAATATTTTCGCCAAACGCTTGCACTAACTGCGCAAACCTCCTATACATGCATTGAAATAATCGGCATTGCACAGGTTGCCTTCGTTACCCCAGAGGAATTCACATGGCCATTCGAAGCGGGCGTTTTAGTTCTGATGATGCATTTGGCGACAACAAAATCCTCGTCGTCAGGGGAAAACGGAGCGGGGCGTTCCGTTTCTTCAACTCGGGTGACAACCCATTCACGATTTTGCCTTCTGGAGAAAATACTCCGAGCGGAAAGCAAATCCCGCTGAATCCAACATTTTCGGTGGATATTTTGCCCGGAAATGGAGGAGTCTATATTGTGGGCGAACCACCTACCGGTACGCCTCCGGTAGCCCAGCCCATTGAAGGAATGTATGACTTCCTGTCACACGCCACGACAGTTCGGAGTGGTCGCTTCAACATAAAGCTAAAAGGTGGCGATCCGACGGCGCCGCATCAGATCATCGACTTACAGGGCGGCAGCAGCAACGCTTGGTACCGAATCTTCAATTCCGGCGACTTCAACATCGAAATCGAAAAGGGTAAACAGAATCCAGTCGTGATCAACCGGCTCCCTCCAGGGCAATCGTTTGACTTTCAAGTATCTCAAAAAAACGTGTATGTAAAATCAACGAATGCGAAGGAACCGATTGAAGGAATTTACGAGTTCCTCGCCTGAACAGCTTGAGTAACACTCGGCGTGATGTACTTCCCACACCCTATGCGGTAATGCCCTTCCATGAGCCCCGACGACGAACGCAAACTGACACGCCGCCGCTTTTTGGAGCATACGGCGGTAACCTCCGCCATAACCGCAACGTGGTACAGCGTCGCGATGAAGACCGATGCACTGGCGCAAGCGCAGCAGGTAACTCCTTCGTTCGTAGACCCCGGCACGGGGCCGTCGCCGTATGCGTACGTCGACGGCGGCTCCTAGGAGACCTTCGTGGCGGTAGCGAATGTATTGCTTGTTTCGGGGGCGGCCAACTTCTCCACACGCGACGTCTGGGATGGCTATCGACTCGCGCTCGAAGCCTGCGGCGTGCGAGTCATTCCGTATCCCACGTTCTCCTTCTTGGAGGTTTTGAGCGCCAAGGCGGTCTGCACCGATATTCTCGGAACGGCGCTCGATATCGAAAACAAAATTGACTGCGTCGTGTTTATCGACGGACTCTACTTTCGCGGCAAACGCGCTCGGATTCCGCTCTCCATTCGCCGTGCTGGCATCCCCACCGTGCTCATCGCGACCGACGATCCTTACGAGCAAATTGCCAACGCGGAGTCGCTCTACACCTACCGTTTCACGAACGAAATCCGCTGCCAAGCCGATGGCGTGTCGTACCTCCCGACGGCAACGCTTCCACTGCCCTTGGCGCCACGCGCCGAAACGCCGCAGTATGACATCTCGTTTTTAGGAACGGTGTTCGAAGATCGGCTGCCCTTGTTGGTCGAGATCGCCGAATATTGCGAGCGAGAGCAGAAGCGGTTTCTTGTCGCGGGGAAAATACTCGGCGGGACCGATCCGTTTCATCGTTTCGTCTATACCGAAGTGCGGCAACGAACCATCGACACACTCGAAAAGTGGGAAATCTACGCGCAGTCGCGGCTGACTATCAATCTGTTTCGTCAGTCGGATAAACCCGCAGACTCACCCAGCCCGCGAATTTTCGAAGTGACGGCGTTCGGGCAGGCCGCTCTTCTGACAGGCCCGCCACGCGCCGAAGTTACTAAAATCTACGGCGATTCGGTGTATCAGTTCGATCACGATGTGTCGGCCGTTAGCGTTATTCGCGATGCCTTGAACGATCCCGCCGGGCGCGCCGCTCGCGCCGCTGGCGCGCGAGAAATTACATTGCGCGAGCACCTCTATGAACACCGGGCGGCATGGCTGATTTCCGAGTTACGAGAAGCCGAGCAGCAGCGCTCCGCGACAAAGGCGTTGGAAAATCGGATCGGGTGGGTGATCGGTTGTGGCCGCACCGGCTCCACTTGGCTGGCGGAAATGCTCGGCGACCTGCCCAAGATTCGCCGTTGGCATGAGCCCTACTTCGGCCGCCTCTTCAAACATTTGCAAGACCGCCCCGAAGAGCTTGATCGAAATACGTCGTTCTTCGCCCGGCGGCATCAGAAAATCTGGCTGGACGGAATCCGCGATATTTTTTTCAAAATGGTCCATGATCGGTACCCGCAGTTCGGTCGGCACAGCCTGATGATTAAGGAGGTCAACACTCCGGAGCTGTATGGCTGGCTGCAGACCCTGTTTCCCGCCGGGCGAATGATTCTACTCATTCGCGACCCATTCGATATTTTGGATTCGTACCTGGATTTGCAAAAGTCGGGTAGCTGGAACAAGAAGTTTGGCGATGCGTCGGCCCCTTTGTCGGAAGAGAACGTGCGAAAAACCGCTGAGCATATCTGCTCCACGATGAGTCAGGCAATCAGCGCCTATGACGCCTTTCCCCTGGAGCAGCGGCTCCAGATTCGCTACGAAGATCTGCTCGCCGACCCAGCGCCGCATTTGTTAGCCTGTGCAGAACTTGTATCCGTCGCGATCGACCAAGACACGGCGGCGAACATTGCCGAAAAGCATCATTTCGATAACTATGCGGAAACCGGTGCGCTCAAGTTCCGACGGCACGGCAAGGCGGGCGTCTGGAGAGAATCCAAGAATTTCACGCACGAAGTCAAACGGATCGCCCGTCGCACGCTAGGGCCGCTGCGCGGCCGCCTAGGATACCAAGACAAATGAAGGACCGTGCGGGCAATGAGTGTCGCCGCCGAGAACGTCTTCAACATAGATTTTTAGCAACTATTCAGCGACGAGCTTCGATCGGTGCTTGATGGAACCACGAATAGACACGAATTCTTGTGGCGAGTTCTCCATGTAATGACACGGCTGACGTTGCTCGTTTCCAGGAGAACACCTGAGATCCCGTTG
>QIKY01000117.1 GCA_003233175.1 Planctomycetaceae bacterium
GGAGCCGATCTTTGAAGATCTGCCGCAGCTCAGCTTGAACGCCGTCGGCGGATCGTCGGAGTTGGTCTTTGCCGCCAATGTGCCGGTATTACACAGCAACGCCTCGGCGACGGTGAAAATATTTCTCGATTTCGACGGCAACTACGACGCCAGTTGGGGCTCCTACAGCAACGTCAGCACGCCGGCCTTCGATCGCGACGGCAACGCCGCTTCTTTCAGCCAGCAAGAGCTGAATGAAATCAGTTACATTTACAATTCCATCGCCGAGGATTTCGCGCCCTTCAACGTGGATGTCACCACCGAAGACCCTGGCAACTACGGCCCCGGCCAATCGTTGCGGATCGCGATCGGCGGCGATGGCCAATGGGTCGGCGGCACATACGGCGGCGTGGCGTATATCAATAGCTATACGTCGAGTTGGCTTACCAATACGGCCTATGTGTTTTCCGAGAACCTGGGTTCGGCCAAGTCGGTGGCGGAGGCTTCGGCGCATGAGGCGGGCCACGCGTTGGGTTTGTATCACCAAAGCACGTACGATGGCTCGGGAACGAAGACGTCGGAATACAACAGCGGGAATTCCAGTTGGGCGCCGAATATGGGCGTCGGCTACTATTCCCAAGTCACGACGTGGTACAACGGAACCAACAGCCAGGGCTCGACTTCCTATCAAGACGATATGGCCGTGCTCGCGCGTTCGGCCAACGGATTCGGTTACCGCGCCGACGATTATGGCGACGACGCGGCCAACGCTTCGGCGCTGACGGTAACAAACGTTGCGCTCTCCGGCTCTGGAGTGATCAGCACGAACAACGACGTCGATTGGTTCTCGTTCGACACCGGCAGCGGCGACGTGAGCCTGACGGTGGACGTGGCGCAAGTGGCGCCGAATTTGGATGTCACGTTGGAGCTGCGGAACGCTGCGGGGCAGGTCGTGGCTTCGGCGGCGCCCAGCGGCAGTTTGAGCGCCACGCTCAACGCAACGCTGGCGGGCGGAACGTATTACCTCGTTGTGCAAAACAACGGCGTGTATGGGTATGTGGGCAATTATTCCATCAGCGGATCCGTTCAGCCGGCGGAAGGCGAACCGCCCACCGACTGGGGCGTGGCCGAATTCAACTGGTTCTACAACGAAAACGTCGCCGACGGCCAGCGCTATCAGTTCACCGCCACCCGCACCGGCATTCTGACCGTTGAAGCTTTCTTCACCGCCGGGCAAGGCAATGTCGACATTCAAGTGCTCGACGTCAACAGCCAGCCGGTGGCCAGCAGTGCGTTGTCGGGCGACTACGAACGGCTCGATATCAACGCCACGCAAGGCGCCACGTATCTGCTGCAAATAACCGGCGCCAATGCCGCTGTCAATTTTCGGCTGACCAACCTCGTCGTGGAGCAAGGCAACACCGTGACGGTCAACGGAACCGCCGGCGCCGATAGCTTTGTCTTCAACGCCTTGGCCCAGCGGCACGTGAAAGTGAATGGCGTCAACTACTACTTCGACGCCTCGCAATACACGAACTTCGTGATTCAAGGCGGCGGCGGCGCCGACGACATCACCTCCTACGGCAATGCCGGAAACGACACCGTCGCGCTGCGAGTCGGTTCGATGACGCAAGCGGGCGCCGGTTACCAAATGTCGACCACCAGCGTGGAAACAGCGCGGGTCTATGGACAAGGCGGCGACGACCTAGCCCAGTTCTACGATTCTTCCGGCAACGACACCTTTGAAGGGCGCTCCAACTGGGCGGCGCTGCAGGGCGTCGGTTTCTACAACTACGGCGCCGGCTTCGCCAACGTTCGCGCCTACGCCAACGCCGGCGGCAACGACCTGGCCACGTTCTACGATTCCGCCGGCAACGATACGTTTGTCGGCCGCGATACCTGGAGTTCGCTCCGCGGCGCAACTTTCTACAACTACGCCAGCGGCTTCGACGATGTTCGCGCCTACGCCACCGCCGGCGGAACCGACACCGCCTACTTCAACGACTCCGCCGGCGACGACACCTTCGTCGGCCGCGATACTTGGAGTTCGATGCGCGGGGCCAACTATTACAACTACATTCGCGGATTCGATGCCGTGAACGCCTACGCCACCGCCGGCGGGAACGATACGGCGTATCTACACGACTCCGCCGGAGACGATACGTTCATCGCTCGCCCCACCTGGAGTTCGCTGCAAGGCGCCAACTCCTCGAACTACGTGCAGAATTTCGACGCCGTCTATGCCTACGCCACCGCTGGCGGGAACGACTTGGCCCAATTTTATGATTCCGCCGGCGACGACCGCTTTGAAGGTCGGCCCACGTGGAGTTCGCTCAGAGGCGCCGGCTTCTACAACTACGGTTCTGGGTTCGATAACGTCCGGGCGTACGCCGACGCCGGCGGAACCGACCTAGCCCTGTTCTACGACTCCGCCGGCAACGATACGTTCGTCGGCCGCGATACCTGGAGTTCGCTCCGCGGCGCCGGCTACTATAACTACATTCGCGGCTTTGACGACGTCCGGGCGTTCGCCACCGCTGGTGGAACCGACACCGCTTATTTCAACGATTCGGCCGGCAACGATACGTTCGTCGGCCGCGATACCTGGAGTTCGATGCGCGGCGCCAACTATTACAATTACATTCGCGGCTTTGACGCGGTGAATGCATACGCCACCGCTGGCGGAACCGATACCGCCTACTTCCGCGACTCTTCGAGCAGCGATCTTTTTCAGGCCACCAAGACCGATAGCCGACTTTCCGGCGCCGGCTTCAACAACTACGCCCAAGGTTTCGATGCCGTCGAAGCGCAGCGCAGCAGCGGCGTCGACGTGGCCGAACTGCTGGACGCCAACGGCGTTGATCGGACCGAAACCGACTTCGCCGCCCTGGCCGATTACGTGCTGTCGTTGGTGAACAACTGGTCGTAATTGGCGAGAGCCGTTATTTTTTTCGCCGCCGACTGGCTGCCATGTCGGCGGCGATAACTTCGGCGGCGGGCATCCAACGACGTCCGGCCAGTTGTGGAGCGATGTCGTCGTGGCCGCCCAATCGCAATACTTCTCGGATCACGGTTTTTGTCAGTTCGGCTAGTGCATTGCGATCTCGCACGGCGGAAAAATGATCTGAAAGATCGATCGGCTGGCCGAACCGCACCTGCACTTGGGCCGACATAAAAAAAGGGCTCCAGGGAACGCGGTCGTAGGGTGAACCTTCGATCCAACACGGCAAGATTAGCGCCCTCGCACGCAAGGCGACCAACACGGCGCCGGGCCGCACCGGCAACATCGGCGCGTCGGTCATGTTGATGCGTCCTTCTGGAAACATACCCACGGCGCCGCCTTCGCGAACTAGGCGAATGGCCAGTTTGGTCGACGCCATATCGGCGCCGCCGCGGCGCGTGGGAATGGCTTGAGTGAATCGCAGAAAAGGGCCAAAAAACGGGTGCCGGCAATATTCGTCGGCCACCATCCAATGCACGGGCCGCCGGGCCGACAGTTGCACGAAAAAAGGGTCGACCGAACTGCGATGGTTGCTGACAATCACGACGCCCTGGCCGGCGGGAATCGGCAAACAGGCCGGCGCATCGGCCGACCATAGCAGACGCGTCAGCAGGAAATCCACAAAGAACGCCAGCGATTGCACCACTGTATAAGGACTGGCCCGCAGCGCGGCAACCAACCAAAACAGCAGCGCCAACGCCAAGGCGCCGAAGAACAGCCACGCTCCTGCTTGTTCGTCCATGGATAAGTTGTGGCGATTTCGTCAAAAAAAAGCAACAGCGGCCGACGGGGAAAGCGCCGTTGGAGTTCATGCTTTCGCATGTTTTCATAATCTTTTCCGCCGCCACAACAAAGCAGCCTCAAGGCTGAACTCCAACCCTACGAAAAAACCCCCCGTCGCTTCACTCACTTATGCGCCGGAGAACTTGGCGTGATGTCGCGATTCTTTCCCGGCAGGTATTGTTCGAGGATTTGCCGGGCCTGCCGCATTTGTTGTTCGTCCAGACGCAGCGTGACGCGGTCTAGCTTGAGCCGCAGAGTGAGCCTGCCGGGCTGACTTTCCTTGACCACCCAGCCGCGCAGGTCGGACCAGGGCGAATACCCGCCGCGCGTGAACACGCCGCCTTCAAAGAATTCGACAGACCAACGCCGACGTGCGGCGTACAAGCCCATTTGGGCCATTTGGCCCGCCGAGACGCCCATCGTCGCAGAGAGAAGCAATTGCATCGGGACGCCGCCGGGATGAAACCGTTCCGTCATGCCAATAGTATAAGATATAAAATGCACAATAGCAGTGCTAAAAACGCAGGGCGCGAATATGAACGCCGCTTTCGTTCTGCGCCAGGGCGTGGGAAATCGTAACAGCGATGCGCCACGATGCGCGCCTTGATTGCGCCGCTCGGCTGCGTTCAAATTCTCGCCCATGAGAAAGTACGCCGCCAGCGCCGCCATCCAAAACAGACCAATACCGAGCAGTTGTTTCAGCGAAGCGGTGCGAAGAAACGGCGCCATGATCGCGGCGTAAATCGAGACCACGAACGTCAACACGAACAGCGTTCTCAGCCGAAACTGGTAAGGCCGAGCGTTTTGTTCAGGCGTGGGCATCAACCGGCTTCCTTTTACCAACCGTTGGAGTTCACGCTTGAGCAGGTTTTCGTAATCGCAACAGTTCACAGGTTTTGAACTGTCGGACAGACTGCGATCGCAATTCCACATGCCCTGAGCGAAAGTTCTGGCATTGCTCGGAGGTTTTCGGGTGAAAATTTTAACGCGAGAACGGAAAAACGCGAAGGGCCGCAGAGAACAGGCTTCCGTCATCTCGGCGTTAGACAACGAAATCCCATGCTTCGTGCTCTTCGCGTCCTTCGTGGTGAACCTATCTGGCCAAACGATTCTCCACGCCGCCGAAAGGTTCAAAACAACACGTGTTTCCGCTCGCGTTCATCGCCTAGTTCGGTGCGGAAGCAATTTCACCACGAAGGACGCGAAGAGCACGAAGGAGAAGGGTCGGGAGTCAGAGAACAAAATGTTTGCCGCCATCCTTCAATTTAGTGTTGTCGAAGTTGATGAGCAATCCAATCTTCACGCCGGCCAGTTTCATGTAAGTCAGCGGTTGAGATTCGTGAATGGTAACTCGTAATATTTACCGCCGCCAATACAGCCTCAAGGCTGAACTCCAACGGTGGACGAAACGGAGGCGGGCATCAACCGGCTTTCTTTTTCGGCGCCGCGCCGCGCATGGGAAAATCGAGCGTGTAGGTTTGATTGGGACGGCGGTCGTACTGCTTCAAAACCGGTGAATAAACCTCCACGTGGATTTTGTTGTTCGCAGGATCAAAACGCAATGTGCGCAACCAGCCATCGCCGCCACGGGGGAAACCCTGGTAGTCGGTGAGCATCTCGTACACCTTGCAGCCATGGTCATTGGCGCTCTCCTGCAAAGCGACTCCCAACACATGCCCGCAGGCCACCAGAAAAATGTTCTTGTGCTTTTTGACAAACTTTTGCCACATCTGTTCGCCGCTATTCCCCTCGATTTTGTACGACGCCGGCGCCTTGGTGTCGCGTCCGCCCGGCCGCAAATAATTATGCGTGGCCACAATCACGCGATGCCCAGGATGCGCCTTCACCACCTTATTGGCCCACTCCAAGGCTTCATCGGTGGGTGCGAATTCCAAACTCACCACCATGAACTTCTCGCCGCCGCCCTCGAAAAAACAGTAGTTGTTATCGTTCTTCCGGCCCATGTGGCCGCCGTACCAGGACTCCGCCGCATATCGCGACGGCGGAAAAAACTTGTTGTAAAGCGTGGTGTCGCGGGTGAGGCCGCTTTTGGCCCGCACCATATCGTGGTTGCCGGGAACCATGCTGTAGGGGAGCACGCCATCGATAATTTCCATGGCCCGATTGGCGTTTTCCCATTCGCCTTCCCGGTGAGCGTATTGAACAATATCGCCCAAATGGATAGCGAATTTCATGTTGTCTTGTCTGGCCCGCTCGCGAATCCACATCGTTTGAGCGACGTAGGTTTCGGGAAATTTCTCGCTGTAGTTTTGCGTATCGGGCAACAACACAATGGTGAAAGGCTCTGCGTCGTCGGCAAAAACCGGCGTCGTCCAGGCGGCAAAACAGAACGCCAAAAAGAGGAATCGAAGGTTGCAGGTTTTCATGGAGTCGGTCTTTCTAATACGTGAGTGGTTTGCCTGGAGCGCGATCTGGATATTATAGCAGGGAGCGCTTCGCCGTTTCCAATACCCTTTTTTTTAAGATGTCGCGCTCCATTCGCAGACGCTTCGTCTCCGCCCGCAAGCGGGCCAGCTCCAGGCGTTCATCTTCGCGGAGCTCCGCT
>QIKY01000231.1 GCA_003233175.1 Planctomycetaceae bacterium
TCACTCAGAGGAACAACCACGCCGTTACACGGCAATGAGTTTAACAATTCAAAACCACCAAGTCGTCACTAATTTCGCGAGCGGTCCTTAGCATGTTTTTTGCGCCGTTGGAGTTCATGCTTTAGCATGTTTTGAAGATGTTATACTGCTCGCGGTCGAGCATGACGATTTTTTTTCGTTTAACGGCAAGCCGAAGGCGGCTGCGTTTTTCTGTCTTGCCCTGTACGCGTGGGCTCAAAACGCAGCCGCCTTCGGCTTGCCGTTCAACGAACGAATGATAACCGCATGATGCACATAACAAACATACTAAAGCATGAACTCCAACGGCGCGAACTCCACTTCTCCTCCGCCTCGCATCTTCATAAACCCCCGGTCCTTTTATGAAGATTCTTTAATTGTCAAAGAAACGGATTGACTTTTCGCCAGGACCGCTTAAACTCCGCGTAATGAATTTGCAGTTATTTCGTGGAGTTAATGGGGGAGGGTGGTATATAGGGCGTTCGCCGGCGTTGCGTCAACGACGCAGGCGCCTCTCGCTGCCGCCGCCCGGCGCTGTTTCGTTCCGCGCGATGGGCCTGCGCGGCTGCGGCTTTCGTTTCATGTTCGGTGCTTTCATTTCAGGAGAAGGAGTTGCTGATGAAGAAGATGTTCACGCCCCAATTGCCGGTCGGACCGGCGCCGGAAACTCGAGACGTCCCAGATATCACGCCGCCCGACAATCCACCCGCTTGGCGGCCGAAAAAGTCGGCGCCGCTTTGGCGGTTCATGGCCTGTTGCGTTCTTTCGCTCGTCATGGGCGGTTGTACTCCCGCGGGCTCAGGACCGCAGACCAACGGAACGGCCACTGCGCACATGTATGTTCGCGTTTACCCCGCTACTGCAGCGCAATATGTGGTCGGTCGTGAATTGGGCATTTATCATCCTGTCGAGTTCAGCCCTGAAGTAAAGATTCTGTTCAAGCGAATGCCTAGTTTTGATAAAAATGGAAAAGAAGCCTGGGGGATGGATGTCAATTTAACCAAAGGCGTCTACTATGATTTGCGGCTAATATACAACAATGTGGTCGTCCCCGGATCGATCCACCGTTATCTGCATGACGGATCGGACGAAGTTATAATGTGGGAAGAATGAAATACGGGAAGTTATTGTGTGAGTTACCTGAAGAAACACGCATCGCCTGAGATGTGGAAATGGCGAACGCTTTCACGGAAAGCGATTGTGTTTGCGCGAAGGTCTGGGCCGGAAAGTCCGGCCCAGACCTTCGCCGAGCCTGATAGTTTTTCCCGGCAACAAGGAGTAGGCTGGAACTCCAACGGTGCGGAATAGGAGATAAGTCATGAGAAAACCGATAGCGCGCAGCGCTCTGCGCAAGGCGGGAATGACGTTGATCGAACTGCTGGCCGTGATCGGCATTGTTTCGATTCTCACCGCCATGCTCCTGCCGGCCGTTTTGCAATCGCGCGCCGCGGCCCGCTCGATGACTTGCAAGAATAATCTGCACCAGATCGGCCTCGCCGTGCATAATTTCTATGATACGCATGGCTACCTTCCAAACCAAAGGCCAATGTGGGACATCATGCCCTTCATGGAAATGCAGGATTTGAAGACTGAGTTGGCAGAGAACGTGAGAAGCACCGCCAGCGGTCCGGCGTTGTTCGTCTGCCCGAGCGATCCGATGGCCAGGATCGAACGTCGGCGAATATCGTACCTATTGAACGACGGCTCGCAAATAGAACCCCGAAACGGTCTTAGAAAAGGCTACAAAGATTTTTCCCTGGCCGAAATCACGGACGGCCTTTCCAATACCGCCATGATCGCCGAACGGCTGGTCCGCGATATCGACTTATCGAGCTTAGCAGCGCCCGACGCAGTAGCGCGGCGGCAGCCGCTCCGCTTCAGCTTTTTGACCACGCGGACGTTCTCCGCCAGCGAGGAGATGGCGTTCTTGAAATACACGCTCAACCCGGTTAACCGGGCAGTCGCCGAGCACGCGGGACTTAGCGGTGCGGATACGTTACACCATGAGACGCCTTACGACCATCTGGTTCCTCCCAACAACTGGGCGTTCAATAACGGCGACGGTGCGTTTTCGTGGAAACGCGGCTCGTTTCCCGCGACGAGTTTTCACCCCGGCGGCGTGCATGTGTTGCTGGCGGATGGCTCCGTCAACTTCACCGCCGAAACGATCGACATTCGCCCCTGGTGGGCCCTGGGTTCACGCAACGGCGGCGATTGAGCGCCGCTGCTCCGCACCGTTGGAGTTCATGCTTCAGCATGTTTTGAAGATGTTATACTGCTCGCGGTCGAGCATGGCGAGTTTTTCGTTTAACGGCAAGCCGCAGGCGACTGCGTTTTTTTGTCTTGCCAGTACGCGCTGGCTCAAAACGCAGTCGCCTGCGGCTTGCCGTTAAACGAACGAATGGTAATCGCAATAGTGTACAGAAAGAAAACATGCTAAAGCATGAACTCCAACGGCGGGGAAACGGCGCGGAAAATAGAGGGAGGCGAATGGAATGGCGTTACTCCGCCGATTGATTTTGGCATGCGGCCTGATCGCCGTTATGGGCGGAGGCTATTACTACTGGGCCACGACCGATTGGTACGCGCGTGGTCCCGCGGTGTTGCCCACCACCAAACCGAAGGTTGGCGCCGTTTGGGTGAGCCGCTACGAAGACAAGCGGAAGTTTCCCGAAATGTTGCCGACCGACGATCCTGAAATTGCCTCGGTGAAAGCAACGCTTCGCGTGTTGCAAGCCGGCAAGACCGATCTGCTTCAAGACAGATCAGTCCTGCGAGTGTCGGAGAACTCGGAATTCACCTGCCGGGTCGACCTGGAGCAAGACGAATGGCAGTGGGCCGACCAAGAGAAATACTGGCGGCTCATGCGTGCCAGCCCCGCGCGTGCGGAGCAGTACGCAAGGGAGTTGGCGAAAACGCCGCTTCCCATAGTGAAAATTGATTTTTTTTGCCGCTCCTCGTTGGGTTCGGGCGTGACGATTGGGCATGAGTATGGGGCGTATTTGAAGGAGCGCGTGCGCGGCGGCGGGCAGCGCATCAAACCGTTTACGGCGCCATTGCGGCCGGGCGAATACTACCTGGTGGTCTCGATCAGTAAACGATTTTCCTCGCGTTCCTACAGCATTCCCTCGCCCAGACGCATTCTTTTCGTCCGCACGATCGTGATCAAAAAGAATCCGGAGGAGGACGCGGAATAACCGGCGGAATCCAGCCGGAAGGCGCGCCGCAAAAAGGGCGTCTCTCTCGACGGCGCCTCTTTTTGCCGATATTCTGGTGAAAACGCAATCGCCGCCCGTGCGCTCTCCGCGGCATCCCGCCCGAGTCTCCGTTTTGAGAACGATATGAAATTCGAGGAACTCATTATCCTCTTGCCGTGCCACAGCTTAGAGGATTTTCCGGTACACCATGAAGGCGACGACGCACAAGGGCTGCTCGCCGGTTGGACGGCGCTCTGGCAGCCCGAATTCATTGCGTCGGCACAGTCGATGCCTACTTGGCGGCGGGTCGACGACACCCCCGAGGAACTTGCCGGGCGGCTGATTGTGTCGCCTTCGGTCAGCGAAGAGGAATTGCCCACCGGTTTTGCCCAACGTTGCCAGGATTCAGGCGCGGTGTTCATTCGCAACCGGGGCGACCGAGGCAAGATCATCGCCGAGGCGTTCGAGCCGTTCGATGGCGAAGCCGTGGTCGAACCGAATTTGGCCGCCGACTTCCTAGCCCTCGGTTATGGATTCCTCCAAGTCGAGCTGCTCACCCGCCAAATGCGCTACTCCAGCAATTTGGACGAAATCCACTTTCAAAACCAGGTGGTGGCCGCCGCCAATGCGGCCATTACGGGCGATGAAGCGATTGCCCGCGAAAAACTGGCGGCTTGTTTCGACATTTTGCTCGAAGAACGCGACCACTACTATCCGGTCGACGCCTACTTTGTCGACCTCACGCTCTTGGCGGCGTCCACGCTCGGCGCCGGCTTCCGTCGTCAGCTTGCCAGTGAAACACCCACCAACGTGATTGCCAGCGGCGAACTGTTAGAAAAGATGTCGCAGTCGCAACCGGAGTCGTTGGAGAAGCTGCAAGCCGCGCTGGAAGCTGGCCGTGCGAGCTTGGTCGGCGGCCTGCAACGCGAAGTGCGCACGCCGCTGCTTTCCCCTGAAACACTGCTCTCCCAATTGAAAAAAGGCAGCGCTTCGTACGAAACGCATCTCAAAAAATCGCCCCAGGTTTTCGGACAGTTCCGCTTTGGCCTCACGCCGCTGGCGCCGCAAGTGCTTCACAAACTCGGCTTCCACGGCGCCCTGCATTGCGACTTTGAAGACGGCCAAACTCCCGAAGGCTCGCAGATTAAGGTCCGCTGGGAAGGGCCCGACGGCGCCACGGTTGACGCCCTGGCTCGCGCGCCGCTGAATGCCGAGCGTCCGGGAAGTTATCTCGGTTTGGCGGTCAAGCTGGGCGAATCGATGGACATGGACCACGTCGCCACAATTATGCTGGCCCATTGGCCCGACCGCACATCGCCCTGGCACGACGACCTCCGCCGCATTGCGGCGTACGGACCGGTGTTGGGTCGGTTTATCACGCTGGATGAATTTTTCCGCACCACCGATCTCCCCGGCCAAATCGATCGCTTTGAAGTCGATCAATATGAATCGCCGTATTTGAAGCAGGCGGTGGCGGGCAACACCGCCAACCCGATCTCCAATTCCATCGACTACTGGCGATTACGGCACGCGGCGGAGGCGGAGCAGGCGCTGGCCGCGTTGGTGGAGCTCGTCAGCGGCCGCGAAGGCGCCCAACGAGACGACTTGCTCTCGATTCTCGATAGCGCCGCCGATGAACCGCCCGCCATCGAAATAGAAACGCGTTTGCAACAGGCGCTCGCCGCCCGTGCGGAAGAATTCGCGGCCTGTGTTTCCACAAACGATAGCACGGCGGAGCCGGGTTTGTTGGTCGCCAACCCGTTGAGTTTTGTTCGCCGCGTTCCGGTGCAGACCACCGAACTGGAGCAAACGCCCGATGTCGGTAAGCCGGTGTACGCCGCCGCTTCGAATCGGGAACAACGCCAAGCGGTGGTCGACGCGCCGGCCATGGGTTTTGCCTGGGCCGGCTGCTCCAAGAAAGGAGGTTCGCGCTCGGACGCGACGCTCCCGCTGGCCGACGAGAATGTCGTCCGAAATGAGTTTTTCGAAGCCACGATCGATCCCACCACTGGGGCGTTGCAATCGTTGCACGAATACTCCAAACGCGGCAATCGCATTTCCCAGCAGTTGGCGCTGCGCACGCCCGCGCCGTCCGACCGCCCGCGAAACGAGTGGCAAGACCCCGACGCCCAAGCCACCTATTCCGTGATGGCGGCCGATGCGCTGGAGGTGACGTCCGCCACCAGCGCCCTGGGAGAAATTACCGTGCGGGGCCGCTTGCTCGACCGCAACGGAAAGGTGCTCGCTCATTATCGGCAAGCCTTCCAGGCCTGGCGCGGAAGCCGCGTCTTGCGGCTGCGCATCAAGCTCGATCCCATTGAGGAGTTGGGCCCCAACCCCTGGACGTCTTACTACTGTTGCCGATTCGCCTGGGCCGATGAATCGGCAAGTTTGTGGCGCACGGTGAATCTGACGCGTCATCAGGCGACGCGAAGAAAAATCGAAACCTCGCACTACATTGAAATCGAAAACGCCGACACAAGCACGACAATACTCACCGGCGGCTTGCCGTTTCATCGCAAACGCGGCTTCCGTTCGCTCGACAGTCTGCTGGTGGTGCGCGGTGAAACGCGTCGTGAATTCGAGTTGGGCATTGGCATGGATTTGAGCCACCCGATTTTGGAAGCGGTGAGTTTGCTGGCGCCGCCGCCGACCGTCGTGCAAACCAAGGCCCGGCCGAAACTCGCCTCAAGCTGGCTGTTTCATATCGACGCCAAGAATCTTTTGGCCACGTATTGGGCGCCCATGTGGGAAGAGGGCCGCACCGTTGGCGTGCGCGTGCGTTTGATTGAAACATCGGGCCGAGCGGCGCGCGCCAAGTTCAGCGGATTCCGCCCCTTCGGCCGCGCGCGCATTGTCGACTTTCGCGGCCAACCCCTGGCCGACTGCGAAGTGCGCGACGGCGTCGTTCATCTTGAGGCCGCCTCCGGCGAATGGCTGGAGCTTGAGGCGCGTTGGGAATCGTAACCGTTCAAGGCGAAAGGCGATGGCAAACTAGCCGAATGCGAATAGCCCACAAGCGGTTGCGAAGAAGGGAAACGCGGAGGTCGCAAAGTCGCGGAGAAGAAACCAGGGTTCTTCCGTGATTTTAATGGGTCGTTGTCGTTCCGGAACGTGGGCGCGTCATGCTCACCTCAGTTCGAGCTGCTGAACCTGTACAGTTCCAGCATCGCTTATTTTAGGACGATACTCCCCACGGTAAGGATTGACATAATCTCATAACATCTAGTGCAAATATCGCAATTTTAGCCGTTTGAGGTATAATTCTCCACTCCTCGATTTTCACTGATTCTTTTCTTGCACGTTGCCTTTCACGTCAGCGAAGGAGTTGATAGAATTACAAGCTCAGACAATAATTGGCGGAAAACGATTCAGTTCAAGTGTGCGCACCTTTCAAAAGTATTGTGGGCCTTGAAATTTCAAGGAAAAAAATCTTCAACGCACCCCTAGCTCAATTGGATAGAGCATCGGTCTACGGAACCGAAGGTTAGAGGTTCGAATCCTCTGGGGTGTACTCGACTTACGTCAAATCGGACTTTTGACTGTACCCATAAAAAGTGGGTACAGGTCACAGAACCCTCTCTGATTCGCCATTTTTTCACGGACCAAGCTTGGCTCGCAACACTTCTGCATCCCGCTGGATGTCACCCGGTGCGTAATGTTTCCGCGTCGTCTCCCACGACGAGTGGCGCATCACTCGGCAAATCACCAGAGGGGGAACACCTGCATTTCTCAGGCGCTCTCCACAGGACCGCCTCAAGTCGTGAGCCGTAGCATGTTTGATCGGGTGTCCGGTCCTCTCGTCAGCAGGTTCGACAACGATTCCCGCTGCCTTGCCAATTCGGG
>QIKY01000337.1 GCA_003233175.1 Planctomycetaceae bacterium
TGGGGTCGTATTCGAACGTGCCATCGGCCGCCGTGTTGAGTTTGGCGCCGGAAGGCAGTGTGATGTTAAGCCCGACGGCGGCGGTGCTGCCTTCGATCGCGGAAACCACGAGGAAATCGAGAGCGTCGACATCAAAATCGGCAGTGGCGTCGACCAGCATATTTCCAATAACCTTGGCATCTTCGTTGACGCCATAGCTGTTGTCTATCGCAACCGGCGCATCATTCTCGCCGGTAATGGTGATGGTGACGCTCGCGGTCGACTCCACGCCTTGGTCGTCGATTAATGTGTAGTTGAAGTCGTCGTTTGCGGTCTCACCCACTGAAAGCCCGTCAAACGCCGGAATGGCCGAGTAGGTAAACTGGCCGTTAACTAAAATCGTGAGCTCCGCGCCCGACGCCAACACGATCTCTTGGCCATCGGTTATAGCCACGCCATTGATTCGAGAAATTTCCAGAAGTCCGCCTTCGGGGTCGGTGTCAATTCCGCTGCCCGAATTATTGAGAATGAGGTCGTCGCTCAACGCGGTGTCTTCGTTCACATCGTAGGTGTTATCCACCGCGACGGGGGCATCGTTCACGCCCGTCACTTGTATTGCAACGGTTTCCGAGGCGAAACCGCCTTGGCCATCGCTAATGGTGTATGAAAATGTGTCGGAGGTTGATTGCCCAGCTGGCAGGGCGTTCAACGCGGGCGAGGTTGTGGGGTCGTACACAAAGGAACCGTCAGCTTCGACGGTCAACCTCGCACCGGAGAGAAGCACCACTTCCCGCCCAACAGCGCCAGTGGCGCCATCGATTGCCACCACACTGAGGATATCTGATTGATCAATATCGGAATCGATAGCGCCGCCCGAGCCGTCAATGATGTTGTCAGAGAAGGGCGTGTTTTCATCGGTGCCGAACGACTTCGCGTTGGCAATAGGCTGATCGTTCACACCGCTGATCGAAATGGTTGCGGTCGCCGTCGAGACCCCGCCATTTCCATCGTCTATGGTGTACGTGAACGTTTCCACCGCCGATTCGCCAACTGCCAAGGCGTTCAAGGCGCCGGAGGTGGTCGGGTTGTAGGTGAACAGGCCGTTCGCCTGCACGGTAAGCTGCGCGTCCGAGGGCAACGAGAATGTGCCGCCAACATTGCCCGCAACGCCGTCGACCGCTGATACCACCAAAATATCGTTGGCGTCTGGATCGAAATCGAGACCATCTCCGGTGTCATCGCCGACGAGGTCGCCGAGGGCGGTCGTTTTTTCATCGGTGGCGTAGGCGTTGTCGAAGGCTATTGGGGCGTCGTTGCGTCCTGTGATGGTTAACGACACCGTCGCCTGTGATGTGGCGAGGCCATCTGAAATCGTATAGGTGAAGAGGTCGGGCATCGACTCTCCCACCGCCAAGGAGTTCATCGCGACCGTTGGGTCGTAAATGAACGAGCCGTCGGCGTTGAGGGTCAGGGTGGCGCCGGAAGCCAGCACGACGCCATTACCAACATCGGCCGGGTTTCCGTTAACGAGGGTGACGGCGAGCACGTCGGAGGTGTCTGGATCGGAGTCGGCGCCGGCGCCGGTGTCGTCAAAAATGGCGTTCGCCGCCAGGGTGCTGTCTTCATCGAGCGTGTAGGCGTTGTCGGTCGCGATGGGCGAATCATTCAAGCCTTGAATGGTAAGCGAAACGGTGGCGGTTGCCACGCCGCCACTGCCATCGCTAATTGTATAGGTGAACGTATCGGCGATGTTTTCACCAGCCGCCAGTTGATTCGCAAAAGCGGCGTTTGAGGGGTCGTAGGTGAAATCGCCGTTGGCGGCCAGTGTGACCGTGGCCCCCGAGGGCAATGGGACGCCGCCGCCAAGCGACCCGCCATTGATGGAAATGACCGTCAGCGTGTTACTCGTATCAAGATCGAAATCTACGCCTGAACCGGTGTTGTCGGTCAGGGCGTTGCCGCTGATCGCCGTTGCTTCATCGGTGGCGTACGCATTGTCAATGGCGACGGGAGCGTCGTTTCTTCCGAGCACGCGAATCGTGGCGGTGGCGGTGGTCGATGTCAAACCGTTGACGTCGGACGCCGTATACGTGAAGGTGTCGAACAGTTCCTCGCCAAAGGCCAGGAAATCGAGCGGGCCGTCGGGATCATAGGTGAATGAGCCATCGGCATTCACAACGACCGCCGCGCCGTTGGCGCTCAGCGCGTCAAAACTGCTGACGCTGAAAGCATCGCCGTCGGGGTCGAAGTCGTTGGCCACCACGCCGGCGGCGGGGTTGATCGTCAACAAGGTGTTTTCGGTCGTGGTGTACGCCGGCGCGTTGGCGGGCGAGGGGTCGTTGCCCACCGTGGGAGGCGTTCCGGGAATAATATCAATTTGGTAGTCTTCCACTTCGCCATCGGAGGCGAGGCCCGTGGGCAAGAGGCCGGCGTCGGTGCTGAAGCGGAAGCGAGCATAGGTTAGGCCAGCCACCGCGCCCATGGGCGTGCGAATGGTTAAGGGGTTGACCCCCGCCGCCAACTGTTCATCGACAAACACCTGCTCGCCGGCGTCGTCCCAATCGCCATCGGCGTTGAAGTCGATCCAGGCATTGAGCAAGCCGGCGCCCGAGGCGATCACTTCGATCGAGGTATCGAGGAAGGAGTTGAATTTGCTCAGGAACGAGACGCCATCTTCGTCGTCGTTGTTGAGCAGCACGTTGTTCGCCGACTTGGTCGGTGTCACTCCCAGCCCCGCGCCGCCGATAGCCGCCACGAGGAGATCGGCGATTTGATCGGCTGTTTCACCGCCCGCGAACGGAACCACGACATTGCCTTCGGTGGTCAGGCCATCGCTGTCGAACTCGAAGGCCACCGAAACGGCGCCGTTATCTATTTGGAAAACATCGCCGTCGTTCACATCGGCCACGCCGGCGTTCTCTGGAATTTGGAGCGATTGCACATCGTTGCTGTCAAACACAACAGTCAACGTGCTGAGTGCTGTAATGATGTCGAACGCATCGTCGCCGGAGGCGGCCGCGTTGGGCTGGCCATCGGTTTCGGCGTCCACTCGGGTTCCCAGGAACAAGGGCGTGTCGGTGATAATATGGCGGGCGCCATCGCTTGCAGCCAATGTGGGGTAGGACGGATCAGGAGCATCGCCGAAGTCGAGTTGAAGGGCGGGCGTAAGAACCGTGAACGACGTGACGCCGTCGGGTTGATTGGGCGCGAGCAGGTTTCCGGCGTTATCGGCAATGCCGACCACCGTGGTATTCGCCAACCCAGTAATGTTGCCCACACCGGTGAAAATCAGTTGCGAACCATCTTGCACCGGCGACACGCCTTGCAGCGGGCTGTTGGCAATTGCCGCCACGACTAGCGTGGCAACCAATTCGGCGGGGTTGGCCGTTGTTGAGGGAACGAAATCGATGCGCTCCGTGCCCCCCGAAACACCAGTGGCGAATACGGATGTTCCCGTCGTGTCGACCTGAACGCCCACCAGTTCGCCCAATTCCAGGAAGTCGCTGCCGAGTTTCCGGGGAGACACGTTCAAACCGGAAAGCCCAATCACGCGGACCATTTCGTCCACAATCTGATCGGCCGTGCTCACGGTGGCGAAATTGACGGGAGTATTCCCAGTCGCGACGCTTCCGTCGCTGTCGAATTCAAAGGTCAGGGTGTTGGAGCCTTCGACCAAAGTGAAGGTTTCGCCGTCGGTCAGGCGGCCGGGTTTGAACGGTTGTTTGAGCGTGCGGCTATCAACCGTAAGTATGTGGGCCGGCGTGCCGCCGATGAAGATCTGGCCATTTCCCAAGTTCACCGGGTTCAAGTTCAAGTTCGGCGCGTTCTGCAAAGTGACCACGATCGAGATCGCGAGTTGCGCCTGGGTGAAGAAGGGGGAGAAAGCAATGATGGTGTTATTGGGGTTGCTAATTCCGTTGTGATCGAACTCGAACGTGGTTCGCGTGACGCCATCGTCGATGGTAAAGGTATCGCCATCGCTGATGCCGCCGTTGTGGCCGCCGAGTTGGCCGCCCGCCGCGGGCACGAAGAGGTCGCGCCCGCCGGGAAGATTGAGTCTCAGCGAGGTAAGCACGCCGGCGTCGCCGAAATCGGAAACGGTGGTCAGCGACGAATCGATCAAGTGGCCATTTCGCGTGGGGGTATTTTCCCGGCCGCCCAAGTGAACGCGGCCGTCGCCCACAAATTGGGCGACTGGCAACTCCACCGCCGCCGTGGCGGCCACAATCTGGCCGGTCACGATAGCAATTTCATCGGCGGAATCGGCGAGGCTAAACGGAATAGCAATGTTGCCCGGCGCCACGCCATCGGGAACCGCGACATCGGTGTTCTCGTACTCAAACGTAACGATTTGCTCCGGCGTGTTGATCGGATCGACCAAACTGGCGCCATTGGTGATCGTAAAGGTTTGGCCATCGCCCACGCCGCCGGCAATCCCTCCACGAATGAGCGTCGGGGCGCTGGCCGTACTGAGAAAATCACCAGCCTGGCTACCCAAACGCACCACGCCATTGCCCAGGTTGCGGGGCACGCCAACACCCGCCGCTTGGAGTTGCACAACGATGGCGTCGGCAATTTCATCGCGCGACGACGGATTCGCCCCGTCGCCGAACGAAATCACGAAGGAGCTGCTGGCTTGGCCGTTGCTGTCGAACTCGAACTGAACGAAGTTAAAAGTAAATCGGTCGCCATCCACGATGCCGCCCGGCGAACCGCCAGCCAACGGAACTTCGATGGTCAGCGTTTCGGGAATCTGCAAGCTCAAACCGCTTTCAAATTCAAACGTAACTGGCGAGCCGGCGGTATCGGTAATGGTGAAGGAATCACCATCCTGGATGTTGCCGCCATCGGAAATGGTGGCGATCGTAACTTCCCGGTTCGCCAAGCGAATGGTGTAGGTGCTATCGGGCAGCCAGATGGCCGTCAACGGCGTCAACTCAATAACGCCACTGGTGGCGTTGAAGCCGAACGTGTAGTCGACGCCATCGATCAGGCGTTTGCCGTCGCGGTTCAAAATAATCGAACGGGCTGAAATCGTTGCCGGATCGACGCCCAAGCCGCGGGCGTCGTCGAACAATATCTGGAACCTCGTGATCAACCCGTTCTCAAGTTGAACCACCGTGCGAATGGGGTCCAGGTCGACGCCTTCCACGTCGTTATCGAAGGGAGCAATCAAGGAGGCGAACGGCTGTTCGAAATCGGCGCGTTCCACGGCGCCCATATCAATAAAGGCGTTGGCGCCTTGTCCCAGCGGATCAACCGAGGGGTCGTCGACCCGGAGTTGGCCAAACACATCGCGTGTCGGCGCGTTGATGGTGGATGGCGAAATGCCCACGATCGACTTCACCGCCTCAATGCCGGCGCGCTCATTCAAGGTGTTGCGGGAGCTATCCACCGCCAACGAGCCGTTGGCCAGGTAGAAATTCTCCAAGACCGGGTCGACAAACAAGGGATCGGTGCTCGACAGCGTGATTGCATCGGCGCCGACAAGCCCGTTGGCGGTGTTATCCTTGAACAGGTTCGAGACCACCACCGTTTGCGGAGAACTGGTAACCGAAATGCCGGTCGCGGTGTTCGAGATGATGTTATTCAAGATCGTCGGGCCGGCGTTTTCCGTTACCAAAATGCCATCGCCCACGGCCTGGTTGCCGCCGTAAATCGTGTTGTTCACGATGCGGCCAAACGGCACCGAAGCCAACGGCGTGCTGCCTGGGTTGGGGTCGCCGCTGAAGAAAATGCCGCCCTGCCCCACGAACGTGATCAGGTTGCTTTTCAACGTAACGCCCGGCGCCAAACGTTGGGCGTTCAAACCCGGCAAGTTGCGCACGCCGCCTGGGAACTGAAGGCTGTTGCCCGCTTCGCGAACGCCAGCGTCCACCCGGATGCCGAATTCCGTAACATTGCTGATCCGATTGCCTTCGATTTGAATGTGGCCCTGCTCGCGCGGCAGGTTGCGGTCGCCCAAGCCGCTATTTTCGCGGATAAACCGATAGTTGGTGTCTTGCAATAACCCTTGGGAAACCAAAGTGAGCGCGTCGATAGCCGTAACCGGGTTGCCGGCGCCGCCCTCACCCGCAATGAACTCCGTACCACGGCGGATTTCCAGTTGGTAGGCGCCCGCCAGCGCCTGTTCCGGCGCTTGAAGGTCAGGATTCTCCGGCACGTTGTAGGCGACCGTATTCAGGCTGTTGCCGCCCGCATCGCCGCTGACGATTTCGCCGCGTTCCGCGTAACCGACCACGATATCATCAATGTAAAAACCTTCAAAGTTGTTGAGTTGGCCGCCGCGCCGGTTGGTGATATCACCAGAACCATCGCC
>QIKY01000418.1 GCA_003233175.1 Planctomycetaceae bacterium
AGTGACGCACTTCGATTGCAAGCAGCATCTCGGCTTGGAAGACCCGGCCAACCGGGTTCCTCAAGCGGTCCCACGAACGGCGCCGATGGCGATGTTTCTGTACAGCCTGATGATCGTGTGGTTCGCGACCGAAGGTCACGCCTATTTACAGTTCCCTGATCGTCCTTGGTATCATTGGAAGTCGGAGCCCAACTTTGCAGACATATTGACCACATTACGCCGCAAAATCTGGGACGATAAATTATCGAGGGTGTCGCCTGCAGCGGCCCCCACCAACAATGCAATCGACCTGCTCACCTACCTGCCCACACTCGCCGGATAGCCCTCCAAAAAGTGCAAAACTGGAAGTTAGGAATAGTCCCGAAATAACTTCCTGATTTTATGTCGGATTGAGCGGGGCATAGCCCGAGTTATTCATGAACAGGTCGGAGATTTTCATAAACCTCTCCCCTAAAAAGTGGTTGCGTCTTGCCAAACGCGCCACGCAGATCAGCCGGAACGCGTTAGCGTCCGGTTCTCCGAGAATGCTGTAAACCGTGAGCTAACGCTCATCGGCTGATGAATCATCCGGGATAGTGCTCACTCGCTTCCACGATTCAAAAAAATAGTTCTTGCCTTTCTCGGTTCAGCGTTACATGTCCTGTGAGCGGTTACGAACAGAGGGATCTTATTTCGGGACTGCCCCTTAGCGACCTCTGCATTTCCCTGTCTTCGTAACCGTTTTGGGGATATTCGCTGCTAGCCAAACCTCTGGCTGGGCGCCGTTAGGCGGGATGACGCCAGGCCGCAAAGTCGGCGTATTTTTACTGAACTACCGTTTTGTGGCCGTATCGCGGGGAATTGCGGCCGAAAATTCTGTACATCCCGCATATTCGGGCAATCTTACCAGTTGCCTTGGGCCGAAAATAGAAACAGAGAACCGGCTATTGGTCTTCACTGAGGCACCGAGTGAGTTCAGGTATGAGCATGCACAATCTGGAAAAAGTCTGGCTGTTGATGGCAAATCTTTTGCGGCGGCGATTCCCAATACTGGTATTGGGAATGCTGTTGGCGAACGGCTTGGGCGTCAGCGCCGCACAGGCGCAAAAGACACAATGGATTTGGCTTCCTGGCAGCCGACCATCGCCCTCGCAAGCCAGCCATTTTCGCCGAGTGATTCGGCTCATCAAACCGCAACGCGTGCTGATGACCATCGCCGCCGACGACGCCTACGAACTATATATCAACGGGCGCCGCGTGGCCGCTGGTCCCAAGGACGAAAATGTCGATAAATTCGACCTCTCGAAATACGTCCGGGAGGGAAAGAATCTGGTCGCGATCAAGGTGGTGAATCAAGAAGGAAAAACCGCCGGTTTGGCGGCTGAGATCAAAATAAATGAGAATAATCGGTGGCGCCAAGTGCCGACCGATCGTTCCTGGAAAGTGAGCGGACGTCCGCTGCCGCTCTGGACGTCGCCGCTTTACAACGATTCCGGCTGGGTCGCCTCTCGCGAGATCGGCGTGTTCAACAACCCATCGGATTCAGAGGCAACCGCGAAGTCGGCGAAATCGTCATCAGGTCAGACCGCCGGCGCCTCGAAATCGTCTCAACCAACAAAAGATGCGTCGGAATCAACCGCGTCGGACGTGGCTCGTTTTCGAATTTCAGAGGAATTTGAAGTCTCGGAAATTGCCAGCGGCGATCTCACCGGCTCGTTAATCGCGATGGCCTTCGACGAATTCGGCCATCTGATCGTTTCGCGTGAAGGAGGCCCGCTGATGCTGGTCTACGACAGCAACAACGATGGCCAACAAGACAAAATGCGGACCTACTGCGAGAAAATAAAGAACTGCCAGGGCATTCTGCCGCTCAATGGCGATGTTTTCGCCATCGCCGACGGACCCGACGGCGCCGCCCTCTACCAACTCAGCGACAAAGACCAAGACGGAAAACTGGAAGACGTCAAAACGTTGCTGAAATTCAGGGGCGCGTTGGGAGAGCACGGCCCGCACGGCCTCACGCTCGGCCCCGACGGACTGATTTATATCGTGGTGGGAAATCATTCCGCGCCGGCGAAGGAATACGCCGCAAGCAGCCCCTTCGGCAATTACTACGAAGGCGACTTACTGACGCCCCGGTATGAGGATCCGGGCGGGCATGCTGTTGGCGTGAAGGCGCCGGGCGGCGTCATTATACGCACCAACACCAGCGGCGATACGGTGGAATTGGTGGCCGGAGGGCTCCGCAATCCTTACGATTTGGCGTTCAACGCCGATGGCGAATTATTCACCTACGATTCCGATATGGAGTCGGACCAAGGCGCGGCGTGGTATCGCCCGACGCGCATGCTCCATGTAACGCCCGGCGCCGAATTCGGCTGGCGCAGCGGTTGGTCGAAGTGGCCGTCGTATTTCATCGACAGTCTGCCTGCGGCGGCCGACACGGGCCGTGGTTCGCCGACGGGCGTCGCGCTGTACGATCATTTCGCCTTTCCGGCGCGCTACCACAAATCGATGTTCGTCGCCGATTGGTCGGAAGGGCGAATCTTGTCGATGAAACTCACCGCAGACGGCGCCTCGTACAAGGCCAAAGCGGAGCCCTTCCTCACGGGGCAACCCTTGAACGTTACCGATTTGGCGGTCGGCCCCGAAGGCGCTCTGTATTTCATCACGGGAGGCCGGGGAACCGAAGGCGGCATTTATCGCGTCTCTTGGCGGGGCGAGGTTCCCGATAAAGTTAGCAACTTGGGAGACGGAATCGAAGCCGTGATTCGGCAGCCCCAACTGCAAAGCGCCTGGGCCCGACAAGCCATCGCGACCGCTAGGGAAGAAGTCGGCGACGACTGGCGCCCACTGATCACCGAACAGGCCTTGGACCAGGAAAACAGTTCAGAAAGGCGGCTGCAAGCCTTGAACGTCTTGCGTTTGTTTGGCCCTTCGCCAGAAGCCGACGACCTCGACGCCCTCGCCGCGGACGAAAACCCTGAAATCCGTATGCAGGCCGCCTGGCTCACCGTGGCGACCGAAGACGACGGGCGGCGAGCGCGGCTGCTGACGCTTCTCGGCGACGAAAATGCGCGCGTCCGACGTTGTGCATGCGAGTCGCTGTTCAAACTTTCCGAAACGGTCGGCTTCGAAACTCTTCGGCCGATGTTGCTTTCGTCCGATCGTTTTGAATCTTGGTCGGCTCGCAAGCTTTTGGAGCAAGGCGATGGCGAGCAATGGCGGGATGTAGTACTCAAAACCAAACAGGCGAGGCTCTTCGTTCAGGGCGCCTTGGCCCTCTTGACCACGCAGCCCGACAAACAAACCGCGCAGGCCATACTGGTGCGCGTGCAGGCGATGTTGGACGACTTTGTCTCCGATCGCGATTTTGTCGACATCATGCGAATCACGCAGTTGGCGTTGATCCGAGGTGAATTCAAGGCCGAAGACGCGCCCGATGTTCGCGCGGTTTTGGAATGGGAATATCCTTCGTCGAACCCCACCATGAACCGGGAGTTGGTGCGACTGCTGACTTTTTTGAAGTCGGAGAACCTCGCCGAAAAATTCATCGAACAACTGGAGTCCGACATTCCGCTGGTGGAAAAAACACACTTGGCTTTCCATTTGCGGTTCATGGCGGAGAGTTTCACCGGTGAAGAGAAATTCAAAATCTTGCAGTTCTACGAAGACGCCCAGAAATTCGAGGGCGGCGCCAGTTATGATCGCTACCTGCAAAACTGCGCCAACGACTTCGCTCGCAGCCTGACGCCCAAGGAAGCACGCAAGGCGTTGGCCCAGGGCGATCAAATGCCCAGCGCCGCGCTGGGCGCTTTGTACCTGACGCCCCACACGCTCGACGCGGAGTTGCTAGATATCTTCGAGGAGTTGAACGGCAAAATCTTGGACGAAAAATCCTTTGCATACCGGCAACTCAAGAGCGGTATCGCGGCGGTGCTCGCACGCAGCGGAGACGAAGAATCGATGGCGTTGCTGCGTGACATTTGGGAAACCGACCCCGAACGCAGAGTCGTCGTGGCCATGGGGCTGGCCCAAAAACCCGATGGCGATAACTGGGATTACCTCCTCCGCTCCGCCCCTATTTTGGAAGGCCCCGCAGCGCGGGAGGTGTTGCGAAAATTGCAAACAGTAAATTATGGGCCAGCCGACCCGACGCACTATCGGCAGATCATTCTCTGTGGATTGCGATTGGAACGCCACGGCGCCCAGGACGCCGTCGCCTTGCTCGAACATTGGACGGGCGAATCGCGATCGGCGACCGGCGACAACTGGAAAACCGCGATTGAAAAATGGCAGGCGTGGTTTGCCGAGCAATATCCTGATCGTCCTGCCGCCGAATTACCGGTTGCCGGCGAAGAGAGCAAGTGGAGTTTCGACGAACTGCTGGAGTGGATCAGTGATACCGAAGCAGACGAGCCGCCGTCGAAAATTCGCGGCGAACTCGTGTTCACCAAAGGCAACTGCGCCAAGTGCCACCGATTTGGCGGCGTCGGCGAAGCCGTGGGACCCGACCTGACCAGCGTCAGCAAACGCTTTATGCAGAAAGAGATTCTGCAAGCATTGGTCTATCCGTCGCACGTGATTTCCGATCAATACGCGGCGAAAACCGTTGTCACCAAAAACGGCCGCACTTTCACCGGACTCGTCGGCAAAGGCGCCAAGGGCGAACTCACGATCGTCACCCCTGACGGCAAACGCCTGACCATCAAGGAAGCCGACGTGGAGGAAATCGAGCCTAGTAAAAAGTCGGCCATGCCCGATGGCTTGCTCGACCAATTAGAGAAGCAAGAGATTGTTGATCTGTTTGAATATCTTTCCAACGCGCCGAAAAAGCGGCTCGTGATCAAGCCCCTAACCAGCGGAACGCGCTAGCACGTTGGAGTGTGCGCCGTTGGGTTGCGCCGTTGGAGTTCAAGCTTTAGCTTGCTTTGTCCTGGGAAACACGAAAAAAAGCAAGCTAAAGCTTGAACTCCAACGGTGCGGACCCCCTAGCGCCGAACGCTATTGGCGCGCGTCGTTGGCGAGACGCCGGCAGATTTCCTCGTAGATCTCGATGGTTATTTCAAATGGGTCCGTGGCGGTGCAATCCGCCAGCAGATCTTTGTTCCATCCGGCTGTTGTCGTCCATTGACGCGAAAACAGTGATCGTTTTGTCTCGCGTAAGCCATAACGGCAGCTGATCTCAAGCAAGACCACCAACTTCGGTGAATCGACGCGGGGCTCTTCAAGCAGATTCAGGTCGGGAAGGCGGTGCTTGATGAAATGCTCGGCAACGCCGGCCTTTGTTTTGGGACAAACTTTGCGCCACCGCCACTCAAGCTGAGGGGCGACATGTTCAATAATGATGTCGAGAATAGTGTCGAGAAATCGCACGACCGACTCGCAACTGCTAACGGACTTTCTGCTCGACGCCGCCCCGAGCGAGACAAAAAACGTCACACACCCACCGTCTCATTGTGGTGCGCCGTTGGAGTGTACGCTTTAGCGTGCGTCCGGAAAAAGCAAGCTAAAGCTTGAACTCCAACGGCGCGGACCGTATTGCGCACGTGCTAACCCGACGCGAATTCTTTACCAATCGCCTCCATGCGCGTTCGGTTGGCGCCCATGTCGGCATAGCCGGTGCGCGACGCCGAGCGAAAGTGAACCAGGCCGGCTTCCGGCGGGGTGGCACTGTTTTCATCGGCTTTTGCCTTGCTTTTTGTGTGCCACTGGCTTGGCCAGTGCGAATTCAGTTTGATGCCGAGTCGCGACCATTTGCATTCTTGATGGAAGCCGTCTGGAACCGGCAGGATGAAGGCAAACCACCTCATCGCAAGAAACAAAACCTTACCATAACCCATTCAATCAGCAGTTGCCAAACGTTCATTGTTTGCCCGACGGGACTTTTGAGCAACCACTCCAGTGACGCCTCAAAATGCACTGGCAAAGCCAGTGGCACACAAAACACATCGCAAATATGAAGGCATCAGTGCCACCCCGCCGTTGTTTAGGTTACGTTGGGGTTGGTTTTCTGGCCGTGAGGGGGCGCCTCACCGTAAATCTGGATGAAGTAAGCCGCTTGAGCCTGTGGAAAGGAAAGAGTTGAATGCTGCTGCCAAAGCTCGCCGCTCTCAACTCAACGTCGCTGTCTATCCTCGCCTCTTCAAAACCTCAGAACGCAAAAAGGATTTCTTTCGTTGAAACGTATCTTCTCAACGCTAGCACGGTTGGCGGGCGGTTGCTCGGGAGGCGGTTCTGATAATTGTGGCCAGGGAGCGGAGGTGAAAGTTGCGGC
>QIKY01000214.1 GCA_003233175.1 Planctomycetaceae bacterium
GCCTTCGGGATGCCTGCCCGGGCCAAACGGATCATCACCACGGCGGGGCGGCGGGCCATCTCCACGGCGGGGCGGCGGGCCATCTCCACGGCGCGGCGGCGGGCCATCTCCACGGCGGGGCGGCGGGCTATCTCCACGGCGCGGCGGCGGGCCATCGGGCCGTCCTTCACCACGCGGGTGCTCGCCGCGGCGGGGCGGCGGCGGGCCATCGGGGCGTTGTGGAGGAGGTCCGCGACGCGCGTCGTCGTCATCGTCTCGCGCGTCGTCATCATCAAAATCAGCCAACACAAAGTCGGCCAACGCACCATTTCCGGGCCGGTGCGATTCGTCAGACCGGGCGTGGCCGACCAGCGCCACAACAAACAACGTCGCGGCGAATAACGTAGCGTACTTCAACATGGGGTTCGAGCCTTCCTTAACAAAGAGAGAGTTACAACGAATTGTCTTGAAAATCTTGTTCCAACTGCTGGATTTGAGTGTCGACCCAGCGAACCGCTTGTTCCGCCGGCCGAGCGTTACTTTCGAACGACCAGACGGCAATTTCGGCCGAAGCGATGGCGTCGTCCAAGCCGCTATCCCATGCGAGACTGGCGTCATCGTTGGCGCTCGTTTCAGAGACTACAGCCTTTGCGGTTGCCGCTTTTGGGGTTCCGCCCTCTCCTTGTTTGGATTGCGGCGCTTCCACAATTTTGATCGAATCGGCCGCCACGGAATTCTGGCGGCTGGGGCGCTCCCTTTCGGCTATGGACGCGAGCGGGTTTTGTCGGACCGCCGGCAGACGCGCCCCAACAGCAAAAAACATCAAGAGCAAACTGCCCGCCACCGCCCACACGGCCCAGTAAGATTCTGTTTGCGATCTATTTGTCGAATTAAAGACGCGGCCTTTTGAAAACGCCGGGCTTTGTCGCCGGGCGACCAGCGGCTTGTTCTTTTGCCACGATCCAGGCTCCGCCAGTTGCACATTGCTCGAAGCCAGTTGCACATTGCTCGAAGCCAGTCGCTCATTGCTCCTAGGCGGCGTTTCCGCAGACGCCGCCTCGAGCAGGTCTGCCAATTGTAGCCAGCTTTCGCGTAGCGCTTGGTCGGGTGCGGACTGGTCGGGTGCGGACTGGTGGCGGCCGCCCGTTTCCTTCGGCTCGCGCGGGGAGGTCAAGGCCGTCAATTCGGCGATTTCCCGTTCGAGTGCTTCGTTCATGCGCTGTTCTCTCCGAAATAGGTGCGCAACGCTTCCAAGCCGCGACGACAATGGCTCAAGGCCGTGTTAACTGGGCAATCCAACAGTTTGGCAATTTGCCGAAATTCGAGGTTTCCGTAATACCGCAGCAACAAAACCCGCTTTTGAGCCGGGGTGAGTTGCTCTAAGGCGGTCTGCAATTGCTGGCGAGATTCCGCCGCCAGCGCCGCTTCAAGCGGTTCTTCCGTATCGCTATGTGGTTCGCATTGGCGCCAAATGTCGTCTTGCACGGTTATTTCGTTGGCCGGTTTGCGTGATCGATCAAAAACCAGCCGATCCGCAATTCGCAACAAGTAGGCTCTGGCGTGTCCTTGCTCCCGGTAGCGCCGCCGCGCTTCCCAAGCCCGCCGAAAAACTTCCTGGTAGAGGTCGTCCACGACGTCATCGCGGCGGACCATGCCAAACAGGTAGCCGCGCACCGCCAGCCCATGCTCCTGCACCCATTGAGCGACGAGTTCGTCCGCCAGCGGTGTTCTGTCTACTGCGGCCATGCTTATGATTCTAAACGAGCCAACAGCCGAATTATTGCAGACTTTTTTTAAGAAATTTCACAACTGGGGAAATTTCGTCAATGAACCCGGGCAACTGGCAAATTAGCATCGAGAATGATTCAGAGCACCCTACTGGATTGCGCAAACCTTTCAAACGGCAGCCCGATTTTGATATCGATGGAAAGCGAGCTTGGGGAGCAACCTTTGGCATAACGCTGGTGCGAGATATCAACACAGACAAGGCGCCTCAGGCTGTGTATCGGCGGCAACCGTTCCGCTTCAACTTTTTGACCACGCGGACGTACACCACGGATTGCAAATCCTCTCGCCGCTTTCGAATTATGCCCGCTTGGAGCTGCGTTTCTTTTTCTCCGCCGCCTCGGCGTCTTCGGCGGATTCCTTAACGCGCAGCAAAGTGTTGGTCCAGTAGGCTTCGTATTTGTTGATCCAGCGTTCCAGAATCTGGCGAATGGGCGCCGCGTTGAGCGAGTTGATGCGCCGCCGACCTTCAGAACGCGTATTCACCAAACCGGCTTGGCGGAGCACGTCGAGGTGTTTCATGACGCCGAAGCGGGAGAGCGACGGAAACTTTTCCACGATGTCCGTCGTCTGGCGCGGTCCATCGCGGAGCAAGTCGAGAATTTCTCGCCGGGTCGGGTCGGAGAGCGCCTTCCATACATGGTTGAGGTCGTGTGTCATGCGTTCTGACCCGACGTTTGTTCCGCCAATCGTTTCACGCCTTGGAGGTAATGGTCCCAGCCGAGCGTCAGGCCGGCGCGATGATTTTCATCAATGACTCCCACGGCTTGGTGTCGCAGATACAACTCCACGCCGCCGGCAATCTGCGTCAACTTAAACCGCACATGCCCGGCAACCGCGTACGACATAAACAGCGGCCCCTGAATTTCAATCAGCGTGGGCGGTTTGATCACCTGTACGAACCCCCAAAGGTGCCCTTGCCCGTTGCCCAAATCGCGAAACCAACGCCCGCCCGGCCACTCTTCAAGCACCATGGGCATCGGTTTGTTGTCGGGGGTCGAACTCTCGACGGTCAGCCGACGGAGCAGTGCTTTATAAGCATCGCCTATCGCGACATTCATTTCAATGCTTTGCGTTACGTCGAGTATCAGTTCCTGAGCTTCCGGCATGGTGTTGTCCTTGATGAAGGAGCGTTCGAACAATTACTGTCGCCTTTCGCTGCGAAAGAACGCTACTTTCGCGGAGCGAAAGGCGACTATACGACAATTTTTGTGTCGATCCGCATTGCTTTTTCCAACGTGTTTGACACGCCTGCGGGGCGTCAGTATGTTACTTGAACGTAACGTGACTTATGTGCCACGTCAAGTCAGTTCAACCACCAGGGATCAGGAGAAGTTCAATGCCTTCACACGCCAACCCCGTCAATTGGTTCGAGATTCCCGTGACCGACATGGCCCGCGCAAAGTCGTTTTACGAAGCAAGCCTGGGCGTCGAAATCACGGAAATGGAAATGGGCCCCAAGAAGATGGGCTGGTTCCCGATGGAAATGGGCGCCGCCGGCGCGGCCGGAACGCTCGTTCAGGGCGACGGCTACAAACCCTCGCACGACGGCTCGTTGGTCTATATTCATGTCGATAAGATCGACCCCACTCTGAAAGCCATCAACGGTGCTGGCGGCCAAACACTCATGCCGCGCATGGAAATCGGCGAGCACGGTTTTATCGCCTACTTCGAAGATACGGAAGGCAACCGCGTGGCGCTGCATGAGCATCCGGCGGCGTGAATCGCCGGTTCCCTGTCGAGTTAGTCCTCAACCAGACAAAAGGAAAACCAATGAGTATTGCCACACAGATCAAAGCTGAATTGCAGTTGCCGACGTTCGTGGTGCAAGGCTACCTGCAAGACCTGACCGACGCCGACTTACTGCGTCGTCCCGCCGAAAACGCGAACCACATCGCTTGGCAACTCGGACACTTGATTTCCTCGGAACACAGCCTCAACAACATGGTCTACCCCGATTCGATGCCCGCGCTTCCCGCAGGCTTCGCCGAAAAGCACTCTAAGGAAACGGCGTCAAGCGATAAAAGTAACGACTTTTACACCAAGGACGAATATCTGAAATTCATGGAAGAACAACGGGCCGGCACGCTGGCGTTGCTCGAAAGGTTGAGTGATGAAGACCTTGAAAAACCAGCTCCCGACGACATCCAGAAAGTCGGGGCAACGGTTGGAGCCGTTATTGCCGGGCAGTCGGCTCACTGGATGATGCACGCCGGTCAATGGGTGATTGTTCGTCGTCAACTCGGCAAGAAAGCGATGTTCTAAAGCGAACTGCGCTGGTCGTTGCATGTATTCTCGCCAAGCCGGAGGCTTGGCAGCCATGAGCCGGTGGTCGCGCGTAGCGAACGCCACATACGCATCAACTTAAGGCGAGCGGCAGATGAAAATTTACCTAATACAAGCCCGAAGCGCAAGCGAGTGAATCAGCAAACGGTCATTCCCGCGTACGGTGGGAAATCTGGAAATATGGCCGAATGCGGCCGCTGCACGTTGAAACTGCGCGAGGTTTGAGTTACCAATGGAGTTTCCTACATTTGGTTCCCACCGACGCCATTGAAAGACTTCTCGCGATGAATCACCCCTTGCAGGTTCGATTGTTGTCGACCGCCGCTCTCTCGTTCGCCGTTCTTTTATCGAACTGCTTCGCCCTGAAAGCCCGCGCCGAAGACGCAAAGCCGCCCGCGGGTTTCCATTCCATTTTCAACGGGCAAGACCTGAAAGGCTGGCACGGCGACAACCCGCACCAAACGGTGCGCGCCGCGGAGGGCGAGCGCGAGCAGGCCATCGCCAAGCAGCAGGAGGCGTTTAAGGAGCATTGGCGGGTGGAGAGCGGCGAATTGGTGAACGATGGCCATGGTCCTTACGCCACGACCGACCAGGACTACGGCGATATCGAATTCAACATCGACTACAAAACCGTCGCCAAGGCCGATAGCGGCATTTACTTGCGGGGCACGCCGCAGGTGCAAATCTGGGACACCACCAAGGAGGGCGGCAAATGGGACCGCAACGCCGATAAAGGCTCTGGCGGCTTATTCAACAATTCCAAGGGCGCGCCGGGGCAACTTCCCTTGGCGCTGGTCGATAAACCGTTCGGCGAATGGAATCGATTTCGCATCCGCCAGATTGGCGCCCGCACCACGGTTTTTCTGAACGACGTGCTGGTGGTGGACAACGCCATCATGGAAAACTTCTGGGATAAAACCCGTCAATCGCCGTTGCCGGCGCGGGGCCCGATCCACTTGCAAACGCACGGCGGTGAGATCCGTTGGCGAAACATTTTTTTGCGTGAGATTCCGGCCGACGAAGCCATCAAACTACTTCGCGGCGACGACGCCCAGCAAGGCTTTACTTCGGTGTTCGACGGCAAGAGTCTGGCCGGTTGGGCCGGCGCCGTCAACGATTACGAAGTGCGCGATGGCGCCATCGTTTGCAAGCCGGGCAAGGGCGGCGTGCTGTTCACTAAAGCGGAATACGCCGATTTCGTCGTGCGCGTCGAATTCAAACTGCCGCCCGGCGGCAACAACGGTTTGGCGATTCGGTATCCTGGCGAAGGCCGTTCGGCCTACAGCGGCATGACGGAACTCCAGGTGCTCGACGACGACGCCGAAAAATATAGCAAGCTCGATCCTCGCCAGTATCATGGTTCGGTGTACGGCATGGTTCCAGCACATCGTGGTTATTTACGACCGGCGGGAACCTGGAACTACCAGGAGGTGACGGTCATTGGCTCCACAATTCGAGTGGAGCTTAATGGTTCCGTGATTCTCAACGCCGACGTCAGCAAGGTCACGGAATTCAAGGGCAACACGCCGCACCCCGGCAAGGATTTGAAGAGCGGCCACTTCGGCTTCGCCGGACACAACGATCCCGTGATGTTCCGCAACATCGCGATTAAGCGTATCAACCATGAATGATTTTGATTCCGTGCTCTCCGCGGCGCAGCGGCTGCCCGACGAAGATCGACTTCGGCTGATCGACGCCCTGTGGGAGTCTGTGCCGCCTGACAGCAACGCTCCCTTTTCGGAAGAGTGGGCGTGCGAAATTGAACGTCGCGTCGCCGAACTGAGCGACGGAGCTGCTCAAACAATATCGTGGGTCCAAATTCGAGAGCAGGCGTTGGCTCGGATAGGTTATGGCAAAGCCAATTGAATACCTGGAGGGCGCCCGCACCGATTTCGACGAATCGTTTGACTGGTATGCGGTGGCCGTTCGCGGAGTTTGATTGGAACGTTCATCGTTACGCCGGCTTGATTTTACAGGAGGGAGCGGAGGGAACGGAGAATCTTGTTTGTTTCCTCGTTTCCGCTGCATGAAAGGCATTTCGATGCATGCTTTGTTTTCCTCCGCAAACAGTATGACGCACGATGTGCTTGGCTCCGCCATCGAAGTTCACAAGGACAAAGGCCAGGTTTACTGGAGTCCATTTACGAATGGTGCTTGACGATGGAACTCGAATCTCGC
>QIKY01000303.1 GCA_003233175.1 Planctomycetaceae bacterium
TTTTTTTGCACGCTCTCATTTCTGAAGACTCGCAAACATGGCGCAAACGGTAGTCGAAGCCGGCGTTCGCACCCCGCACGAACAAGCACTGGACCGCCTTTACCAGAGAATGGGCGAGCTGCATTCACTGCCCACCAACGCCCAACGCATTCTGATGTTGGCCGAAGACGAAGATTCTCAGGTGGACGACCTGTACGAAGTGATCCGTTCCGATCCTATATTGGCGATGCGCGTTCTTCGGCGAGTCAACTCGGCGTATTACGGTTTGAAAAACAAAATCGCCGACCTTTCTCAAGCCATTGGCTTGCTCGGTTTTCGTGAAATTCGCAACATGGCGCTTACGGTTTACGTGGGCCGCTTGATCCGCGAAGGCGGAGACTATCGCAACTTCACTCGCGAGGCGTTGTGGTCGCACAGCGTGGCGGTCGCGGCGACCTCGAACATGATCGCCAATGTGTGCGGCGGCGTCTCGGGAGCGGAAGCCTATATTGCGGGGCTGTTGCACGATGTCGGGCTGATATTGATCGACCAGCAGTTGCATCGGCATTTTTGCAGCGTTCTTGATCGACTGCAACAATCGACGCCCACTGACGAAATCGAGCGGGAAATCCTCACCTTCGACCATGCAGAATTGGGCGCCTACGTGACCCGCCAATGGAGCTTTCCGGAATGCGTCGGCGACGCCATTCGCTATCATCACACTCCCCAAGACTACCAGGGCGAGAACGCTTCGTTGGTGTATGTGGTGGCCATGGCGAATTTTCTTTGCAGCCGCGCCGGTTGGACTTCGCTCGGCGTGCAAAATGTCGCCTCGCCGGCCGACAAAGTCTACGAAGGGCTCGGTCTGGATGAATCTCGCATGAAAGCCATTCTCACCGAACTGCCGAAGACGCTCGAGAAAAAAACCCATATCTCGTCGCTCAATTAAGAACCTGTCCAATTGCTATTCCGTGTTTTTTGGATGCGAGCAAGGCCGAAGAGGCCATAAGGCCATAGGGTGCGGGCGACTTTGCTTTCATATCCTGGAAGGATAAAAGCTATTAGCCGGTGGTCGAGCGCAGCGAACACCACCGGAGGATCGAGGCGTCGACATTCCGCATCCCGCCGGGATGCCAGCGGCGCTGGAGTTCACGCTTCAGCGTGCGTTCGGAAAAAGCACGCCGAAGCGTGAACTCCAACGGTGATTTGCGAAATGCGGCGACACAAATGACAGCGTTGTTTCGAGGCGTTTCTCTCGCCCGCCGCGTCTGGCATCCCGCCGGGATGCACATTCGTTGCGATGGCCTACCGGCGGTGTTCGCTGCGCTCGACCGCCGGCTAATGGCTGCCAAGCCTCCGGCTTGATGAGTATTCCATAACGCCAACGCATGGAATAGATCTTGGACAGGCGCCAAGGGCCCCTTGGAGTTGCGGGCGTGTGACTGCTTGCATCCGCCATTGCGTTGGATCATGGTGGTGGCGGGCTGCCGCGTTTTGGGTGTGACCGGCGTTCCGCTTGTTCATCGAGAAGACTTCGACCTCATTTATCAATAGTTATTTGTCAATCGTCATTTGTCATTCGGAAGCAACCATCGAATAATTTGTCGACGATTCTATTTTCTTTGTCTAACGAACAATGCCTGCAATTTTGTCTTCGCCACCGGCGGTGCGCCAAACAGCAGCAGGCGCCATCACTCCCTCCCATGACAAATGACAAATGACAATTGACAAATAACTATTGACAATTTCCGGAACAAGCCGCCAAACCGTATCGATTTCCTTGGCGGTTTTCCGGTTACACCACCCCATGTTTTTTCGCTTGCCTTACTCGCTCCCGATCCTCAAAAACTCCCCGATCATGGAAAATCAAACCGCCAACCAAAACGCCAACAAAGACCCCTTGGATATCTCGCGGCGAGGATTTGTCGGGGCCGGTTTGGCCACCGCGGCCGGCAGCGCGGTGCGTTCGCAAGCCACGCTCGCCGCCGACGCCAAGTCGAACGGCCAGCATCTTTTTTGGGGCGATCTTCACAACCACAACGCCGTGGGCTACGCCAAGGGTTCGCTCCAGCGCTCGATCGACCTGGCTCGCGAACACCTCGATTTCTTCGCCTTCACCGGCCATGCCTGGTGGCACGACATGCCCCACATGCCCGGAGACGCCCACCTCCGCTGGGTCAAGGGCTTTGAAGTGCATCGCAAACATTGGCCGAAAACGCGCCAATTGATTCGCGACGCCAACGATGACGGCTTCACCGCGCTGTTGGGTTACGAATGGCACTCCAGCCAATTCGGCGACTACTGCATGATCTTCCCCGGCGACCACGAAGAACTTTTTCTGCCCGATCATGTGGGGAAACTGTTGGGCTACGCGCGGCAACACAATGTACTCGCCATCCCGCACCACGTGGGTTACAAGCAAGGCTGGCGGGGCGCCAACTTCGAACATTTTCGCCGCGATGTCAGCCCGGTGGTGGAAATTTTTTCCGAACACGGCTGCACGGAGTCGGAACGCGCGCCCCAGCCCATGATTCGGCACAGCATGGGCGGCCGCTCCACCGCCAATACGATCGTCCGGCAGCTTGCCAAGGGACTGCGTTTCGGCTTTGTCGCCTCCAGCGATAACCATCGCGGCTACCCCGGCGCGTACGGCGAAGGCGTGTTGGGCGTCTGGGCGGCCGACGCTTCTCCCGCATCCTTGCTCGAAGCGATTCGCGCCCGACGCACCTACGCCGCAACCGGCGATCGCATCGTGCTGGAAATGGCCCTCAACGGAAAGCCGATGGGCGCCGAATTGAAGCCGACCTCCGATCGTCAATTCGATATTCGTTGCGAAGCGCAAGATTCCCTCGCCATGTTGGAGCTGGTCCGAAACGGGCGCACCATCGAACGCCACTTTCCCGAAGACGCCGCGCCGCCGCTGGCGCCTTTGCCAGGACGCGTAAAATGCCGTTTCCAATACGGTTGGGGCCCTTGGGCGGCGCTCGGCTTGGGACGCATCTGCCACTGGGACGCCCGCCTCCGTATCGAGGGCGGACGTTTCCTCCAAGCCACGCCTTGTTTTCAGTCGGCGCCGTTCGACGAGCAGTTGCGCGACCGGCTGAGGACGGTTTCCGAGCACGAAATTTCGCTCGTCTCGCAAACCACGCGTTTGCAATGTTACGCCGAAGACCCCACCAAGGCAGTCGTGCTGGAAATAGAAGCCGGCGCCGACGCAGTGCTGACGCTGCAACTTCGCCAGCCCGTGGAGCAAACGCTGCGAGCGCCGCTTGTGCAATTGCAAAAAGACAATGTCGTCACGTTCACCGGTCCTTTCACCAGCGAGAGCCATATCATCCATCGGCTGGTGGGGCCCAGCGAATATACGGCGAATGTTCGCTGGTGCGACTCTCGCGCCGCCGAACAGACCGATTGGTACTACGTTCGCGCCACGCAACACAACGGCCAACTTGCTTGGTCGAGCCCCGTTTGGGTGGGGTGAAAAAAGAGGCTGGCGTTTCACGATGGGAATGACCGTTTGCTGATTCACTCGCTTGCGCTTCGGGCTTGTATTAGGTAAATCTTCATCTGCCGCTCGCCTTAAGTAAAACTCGCAAGCGCGGCCTTGATTTCCGCCGCCACGCCGGCGTCGGTTTCGTGAGGCGCCCTGTTTTGCAACGCCTGCCTTGCTTGGGGCTGTTGGATGCGGCCCAACGCCCAACTGGCGGCGACTCGCACCAGCGGTTCTATATCGTGCAAGCCGAGTTGCAGCGGCGCAATGGCCGTGGTCGACCCCAGGTTGCCTAAAACGATGGCCGCGTTGCGCAACAAGCCCCGACGTTTCGACCGCCACAGCGGCGTGCGGCGGAAACGCGTTCGGAAGGCGTCGTCGTTGAGTTCGAACAGCGGCGCCAATTGCAGCGGGTTCATATCATGGCGAGCGCGGAACAAGGCTGCGTCTCCTAATGGCGCCCGACGATTCCAAGGGCAAACCTCTTGGCACACATCGCAACCGAACAGCCAGGGGCCGATATCCGGCCGCAGTTCGGTAGGAATATCTGAGCGAAGTTCGATGGTTAAATAGCTGATGCACTTCGTGGCGTCGAGCACATAGGGCGCTGTGAAGGCGTCGGTGGGGCAAGCATCAAGGCAAGCACGGCAGGTTCCGCAGTGGTCTGTTTCGTGAGAGGCGTCGTAGGCGAGTTCGAGGTCGGTCAGCAAGGCGGCGAGAAAAAACCAACTGCCCTGCTGCTGGTTGATCAGCAGCGTGTTCTTGCCAATCCAACCCAACCCGGCGAGTTGCGCGAACTCTCGCTCCAGCAGCGGCGCCGTATCCACCACGCCCCGCACCATTGCCCGCGGCGCCAGGTCGAGGAGAAACGCTCGCAACTGTTTTAACTTCTGGTGGATCGTATCGTGGTAATCTTGCTCGCTCCAGGCGTAGCGAGAAACCCGGCCTTGCAGAGATTCTTGATGCGGCGCCTTGTCGGCAAGAGGTTCGTCGGTGCGGTAGTTCAAACCCAGCATCAGCAAGCTGCGCACTCCGTCCAACACATGCCGAGGATGTTCGTACGCCTGGGCGCGGTCGACCAGATACGTCATTTCTCCCGCATAGCCGGCCGACAGCCAATCGTGAAAATGGTGAATGCCTTCGGGTGTCACCGCCGGGCAAACGCCGACCAAGGAAAACCCCAACTGTTTCGCTTTTTCCCGCAGGGCGTCGGTTCGTTGGCTGACATTCATCGGCTGGCTGCGGGTGGTGAGCGAGTAGCAGCCCGGCTTTTTCAAAAAGCCGGGCTGCTCGAAAAAGAAAGCTCATTCTGAGTGATCTTTCGACTTACACAATGCCTGGGCCGCCAGCGTTGCCAGCCCCACAACCCGTATATTCCGACCATATTACGCCAAACGGCGTTGCGCGGCGCGAATGCGAGGGTTGAAACTGGGTTGGGCGGCAATTAGTTTGGAAGATAGAAACACAAGCCTGTCAAAAGAAGAAACAGGCTCGAACCCAGCAAACCGTGAGGTGCTCCGATGTCGCAAAAATTGTTCACTCCCTTGGCTCTCGTTGTTGGATTAGTGGTTGGCTCCGCCATGTTGGCGCCGTCTGAGGCGCGAGCGCAAGGCCCCGGAGGTTATGGATACGGTTACGGCGCCTGGCCGGGCGTGGCGATGGGCGGCGTGACGGGGTTTGGCGTTGGCGGCAGCCTCTATGGATTGGGACAAATTCCGGTTCCGCCGTATTTTTCCTTGCACCCGCCGGTCTACTACAGCCAGCCGGTGGCGCGCACGTACGGCTATAGCCCTTTTCCCTATTCCGGCAATCGGCTAACGCCGGAGGTTGTCATGCAGCCGGAAGAGGTTCTGAATCCTCATGTGACGCCCAAGGTTGAGGCGCCGCAGTCGGAAACATCGGCCGATGGGCCGTCGGTCAAAACGGCTTCGCACCGGCGCCCGGCTCCGCAGTGGATCACCAACCCGTATTACCAGCCCCACAAAAGCGATGCTTCGCTACGCGTGGCGGCCAAGCATTGATCGCGTAAAATGTTTTACGTCAAGCATGCATAAACGACTATCGGGCGGAAACCGGTAGTCGTTTATTTTTTTGGCGTGGCGAGTAGCAAGGCGATGGTCGCCCAACCGCTGGCGGAACTGGAAAGGAACTGGTTCTTGCCGTGCGGGAAACCGGTTTCAAAATAAGTTTGAAACGGTTTGGCCCGGCTCTCGACCAGCCATGAGCCATCGTCGTGTTGCGTTTGGAGTAAGTAGGCGAGCCCTTTTTGGTAGGCCGGCGCGTCGGCTGCAAGCGCGCCGCTGCGGTTGAGCGCCACCAACGCCGTGGCGGTGGCGTAGGCGTCGCTTTGCATATCATCTTTTTGCGCCCAACCGCCATCTTCGCGTTGGGAATCGAGTAGCTCCGCAGCGGCGGCGTCGAGCACTTTTTGATCTGCGTCGACATAATGCAGAGCCCGCAGGCGGAAGACGCGGTCTTCGGTATCGGCGGCGGTCGCGGTAAGCAGCCATTTTGTCGCGGCTTCGGTTCGCGCCGCGATGCGCTCCTCTTGCTCCGCCACGCCATAGGCGCCCATGCCGCGCAGGGCAAGATAGGTGCTCAGAAATGGGCTGCCGGCGGTGGGCGGTCGTTGCGAGGGTTGCTTCCAATGGGACGCATCTTTTTGATGTTCGAGTATAAAGCCGACCACCGCGCTGGTGGTTTCGTCGCCCTGCCAACCGCCGTCTTGCAAGGTCCAGA
>QIKY01000270.1 GCA_003233175.1 Planctomycetaceae bacterium
GAGAAATTTCGATCATTCCGCACCGGGCGGTTACCGTCGGCATGAAGGAAATTCTCGCCGCCCGGAAGATGCGGTTCTACTGCAACCGCCTCTGGCAGAGCAGTGTGGTCCGACGCGTATTGCATGGACCGATCACCGCGGCGTGCCCCGCTTCACTGATGCGCACGCACGCCGATGCACAACTCACCGTGGCCGAATACGTGGCCGCCCCGCCGGATATTCGCCTGCGTTAGATACCGAAGCTGAAGCTCAGCAACCGCGCCGTTGGAGTTCACGCTTTAGCGTGTTTTTTAAGAGGCACGCTAAAGCGTGAACTCCAACGGCGCGTGTTTTTTAAGAGGCACGCTAAAGCGTGAACTCCAACGGCGCGTGTTTTTTAAGAGGCACGCTAAAGCGTGAACTCCAACGGCGCGCCGCAGGATATTCGTTTGCGTTAGATATCGAAGTTGAAGGTGCGGGCCACGTAACGCCAGAGCGACCGGCCCAGCGGTTGCCAGCCGGTGTAAACCTTGGCGTTGCCGCGCATGCCGATGGTCAGCAAACCTTCTTTGTCGTCAATAGGCGCCTTGGCCTGGTAGGAGGTTTCCGCCGGGCGCAGCATGCCTGTTTTTTTATCGGTTTCGGTGGCGACGTCGCCGCCCGATTGATTCGAGAGGCTGGCCGGGCTGATTTCCATCTCGCTGGCGGAAATATCGGTGATCGTTGTTTCGAATTTACGGCCGGGGTAGGTGTCGAGTTTGGCGTAGACCTTTTGTTGTTCGCGAACAATTTCGATATCGCCTTGCTCCACGATGAGAATGGCTTCGAGCCGGTCGGGAAAACCGACGCGGCAAAGTAAATCGTTGCCGGCCAGCGTGGCGCCAATATTTTTTTTATTCAGCAGCGCGCCCGACCACATCGGAAGTTGGCCCGATTGGTCGCGAGTTGGCCGCGGCGGACCCGGCAGCACGAAGCCGCTGATCGGAGCCTTGACCGTCAGACGGGCAAGTTCCCGCCGTTTTTCCACCAACTGCTGGCGAGACATCGCCAACGATTTTTCGATTTCGGGAATCTCGCGGCTGACCTCAGGATTCAGAAATCGTTGCTTCCGCAGGTTGTTGATCTGGGCGCCGTACTCCGCGATTTGGCCTTCCAAGGTGAGCACCGCGTTTTGCAGGTCGACGCTGCTGAGTTCAAAGAGCACCGACTCCCCGGCTTGCACCGACTGGCCCGCCTTGACCAGCACTTTGTCGAGCCGTGCGGGCACATCGGCATACACCGCGACGGCGTCGCGCGGGGCGATTTCAAACGCGCAGTTGACATAATGCGGCAGCGGCACGTAAGCAATCGCCAGTACAACCGCCGTGAACACGCCCAAACTGGCGAACAATCGCGGCTTCTTCACTTGATGCATCCTCCCCGGAATATGGAAGAACTTATAGACCGCGATCGAAGGTTGAATGACTAATCCAACAACCGCCATCAGAGCGATGGCGCGGCCGATGATTTGTAAACCGATGGGTTCGAGCACTTTATTCAGGAACATCAAAATGCCGAACATGACCAGCCAGCGGTAGGCCACCGCCGCCAAGGTATAAAACGCGAACAATATTTGGTTGCGTTTGGGCAGGAAGGGGTCGTCTTGTTGCTCGATTCCCAAGCAGTATTCAGAAAGATAACGCTTGAGAACCTGCGTGGCTTTTTGCCGCAAATTCGGAATTTCCAGGACGTCGGCCAAAATGTAGTAGCCATCGAACCGCAGCAAGGGGTTGCCGTTGAACATGATCGTGCTCACCGAACAGATGAACATCACGCTCAGGCAAACATGGTTCAGCAGCCCCGGTTCGCTAAACCACCAAATGAACGTGGCCAGCGAGGCCAGCATCACTTCCACATAAATGCCGGCAAAGCCGATCGCGGCCCGATGCCATTTGTTGGGCAGCATCCAGGAATCGGAAACATTGCAGTACAGGCAGGGCGTGAGCACGAGCATCATGAACCCCATTTCATGACATTCACCCCCATAATGCTTGCAGGAAAGGCCGTGTCCGAATTCGTGAATGATTTTCACCAACCCCAGCGTGACGCCGAGATAAATCCAGTTGTCGGGGCCGAAGAATTCGTGAAATCCCGGAAGCCGCGTACGAAAAGTATCGAATTGAACGCCGACCAGCAACAAGGCCGAGAGAGCCATCATCCAGCAGAGCGAAATCGTGATCGGCGAAAACAGCCATGAAGTGTAGCGGTACAGCCAAGTCAGGATTCTATCGGGATCAATGCCGCGAAAGCGAATCGCCAGAATGTTCGTAAGCGAACCAAGGATTTTTTTGCGTTTGGCTTCGCCGCAACGTTTGGCCAACTGCTTTCCCTGGCCGCTGGCGTTCGCGATCACCAACCCGCTGCGGTGCAGCATGCCGATGAAATTTTGCAGATCTTGCAGGCCGATTTTTTGCGGTGCGAACTCTTGCTCAAACTGCTCCTTGATTGATTCCAAACTCACGTAGCCATCGAGCATTTCCAAGATGGCGAACTCTTCTTCCTGGAAACGATAATACTTGAGCCCCACCGGCTCCTTCACCACGATGTAAGGATGCTTCAGATAGACATGGCGGCGCCATGTCAGATCGGGCCGCATCCTCAATGTGAGCGGGCGCGATGCGCTTGAAATCAGGCTTTCAGCAAGTGTGGCCATTTGTGTATTTCATCTCGATCAGCAAGAGCGGTCTTTCCGAGGGGAAAGCGATTTAGCGCAAACCCGCCGTTTGGCTTTCCAAAAACTTGGCGTCGATGGTCATGGTGGCTTCCAGCCCCGGTCGCAACACCCAATGGTTGCCATCCTTGCGGTTTTCGACCACCGCCCACACCCGGTAGGCGCCGTCGGCTTGAACCAGAGGGCTCACAAACCCGATCTTGGAAGTAAAGGTTCCTATGAGATTTCGCCCCAGCCGCACTTGAATGGTTACCGGCTTGCCTTCAATATCGTGCGGTGAAAGGACTTTCGTGTAGACAAATCCTTCGACGCGAAGTTTGTCCATGCGAACGACTCGCAGCAGCGGACTCCCCGCCTGCACCCATTCACCCACATGCCGATACACCTGCACCACGACGCCATCTTGCGGCGCGTAAATTTTTCGTTTTTCGATATCTTCCAGGGCGGCCGCGACCTGCAACTCCCGGGCTTCGGCCGTCATGCCCGCGACTTTGAATTCCATTCTCGCCACCAGCGTTTGCAACCCGCCCCGTTTGGCGGTTAGCTCCAAACGGCGAAGTTCAGACACCGAAACGGCGCCCGGCGCTGTTTTATGGATTTCTTTCGCCACGGCGTGCTCGGCTTCAGCGACTTCCTGCGATGCGATCGCCGCCCGAACGCTGACATCATTAGTAGCCTGTTCTTGAGCGATGCGATATTCATATTGGGAGAGCTTGTGTCGCATTTCCGCATCGTCGGTGGCGAGGCTCGCCATGAGGTCGTCTTTAGTGACGGCGTCGCCCTCCTTGACCGAAACCGAGACCAACTGCCCCGCCTCCTTGGCGGGAACCTGCGCCTCTTCGATCAGCGAAACCACGCAGTGCTCCACCACCGCGACGTCGCTCCCGGAGGATGGCGGCGCGGCGGCAAGCCACAACAAACTACTAAGAACAGCGGCGTGCATTGCTCGGAACTCCTGAATGAAACGTTGAACTGTGTGATTCGCTCGCGGGGCGCCTGCGGGGATTAAAACCAAACTTCCCGTCGGAACCATTCCCAGGCCTCGTGAAACCAGACGTATCCCAGCGAACGGCTGCCGCAGTGAATATCGGCCGTCACTTCCGCGCCAGGACGCCGCAGGTTTTTGGGAATGTCTTCGTCCAGATCGACCTTGATCCGAACCGAATGGCCGTGTTCGTCGTGCAGGTAGGTTGAGGGGTCAACGAGTCGGATTTTTCCGGTTCGATAGGAGTCGGGGTCGGTGGCGAGAATGTACGTGACTTCAAGATCCTGCTTGATCGTGTCGCGCGCTTCGGCCACATGCCCTATTCTGTTTTCCTTCATGAACACCTCCAACTCCCAGTCGCTGTTGGGGTCGGCAACGGTGAGCAGCACTTGTCCCTTCGAAACCGGGCGGTGCATCAGCGTTTCCTTGGGTTGCCAGGTCACGACTTGGCCATCGATCGGGCTGACAACCTGCAAGTGCTTTTTTTGGTCCATCAGCAGTGTGTATTGCCGCTCCAAACTCAGTTTTCTCTCGTTCAACTCCAACGCTTCCCCGGAAAGCCGAACCTGCTCCACCGGCGTGAGCGTGCCTTTGCTATCGATCAGGTTCCGCCTTACGGAAAGGAGTTGCTGACGAACTGCGCGGAGTTTTCCGTCGACATCGACGATCCTGACTTCCAAATCGGTGTTGCGCAATTTAACCAGCACATCCCCTTTTTTGACCGACTGGTCATGCTCCACCAAGACATTGGTGACAATGCCGTCGACGTCGACAAACACATCGCTTTTCACCATCGGTTGCAGAACGCCGTCTCCTTCCATGTCGAACGACTTGGGCATGAAAGCCAACACCAATGCGGCGGCAACCACCGCCAGCGAGATCGCAATCGTTTTGGGCAAGGTGCGGGCGCGCAACACCCAGGTCGCCTTGCCGATCGCCCGCCAGACCGGCATCAGGAATAGATTGTTGTAGTCCAGGCAATTGGAGAGGGAGCGGCTGCCGTGTTCGAAAACCAGATCGATTCGCGGCCCCAGCGTTGCACGGGGCAGTTCGGTTTCGATCTGTTCGACAATCAGCGCACCAATGATTTCGCCCTTGGCGGAGTCGCGGTCGGCGATGGAGTCGTCATCCAATTCGCCGCCCTTGTCTTCCTTGATCGGTCGCCGCAGCGGCAAGATCACGATCGACTTGGAATGCGATTCCTCAACGTACTCCTCAAGCGCCTCCTCCACTTGCGGCGGCAGGTCTTCGGTGGAGCCGGAATACCAGAGCGGGTCTTCCACGGCCACGACGCGCGTTGCGAGTCGGCCCAGCATGGCCACCACATTCGAGCGGTTGTCCATGGTGTCTTGGCCGCTAATGGCCTCCACCCGACATTTCCCACCCCGTTTAATGGCCACGCTCACACGATCACAGCCGATCAGTTGCCGGCCCTCATTGGCAATCGCATAAGCCACTTCGCGCACATCAAGGCTGTCGTGAACCAGACGTGAATAACGATCGGCCTGCGCCCAGAGCGATTGGCGGTCGGTGAACTGACGCAGCTTGTGCGACTTCAGCCAGTCGCCGGCGAAATCACACATTTGCAGCACGAACTGCAAGTAGCCCCGTTGGCTGGCCGGTTGCACGTCAGGACGTTGGAAAATTTCCAGCACGCCCTCGATTTGGTCGTCGCTGCGCAGTGGCGCAAGCACCAGCAGGTAGTTGGTCGGGTTGCCGGCCGCGTTTTCGTCGGTCAGGCCAGATTGCGGCGGGACAAGCTTCGGCTCCGCACTCCGCGCCACATCGGCGATTAAGCGAAAGTGGCGAGGACCGTCGTCGCTTTCGGGGTCGAGCAGAGTCTCGCTAATTTTGATCTGGTAAGCGAGTTGCAGTTGGCCGTCGTCGCCGACGGTCCAAACCGCGCCGCCGACAGCCGCCAGCGCCGAAACGATTCGCTGCAAAAACTCCGCGTAGTATTGCTCCGGCCCTAAATCGCTCTTGGAAAGTTGGGCGATTTCGTTGACCAAGGCGCGGATCTGCTGCTTTGTCGATTCAACCGCGCCGGAATTCGTGGATTGCTCTGATGACGATGACATAGTGTTGGCGATGCTTCGCGAGGGAGTGGGTAACCAGACTATCTTCCGCGAAAATAGAACATGGGCGCAAGAGCACGTAAGCGTTTACCTCTTTTTGATGCAGTTGGCCTTCTTTTAGTTTCAATGTAAGCCTGATCAATCCATGACACAACGATTTATGGCCTCGGAGGCGGCAATTCTTCAGCCTCCAGGGGGAGTGTGCCGAATGTATCGGATCGGCCGCATTTCCAATGTTTCTCGCTCCCAAGAGCATTCTTTCTTATCGCGATAATCGGACAACCGCAAAAATGGGGTGTCTGCACAGCAAACAGCGGCAATAGAAGGTTTTGGTTTCGACGATTCACGGGTATTTTCGCGAGGCGCCGTCCAACCAAAGAATAGGTCAAAACCGGGTGACAAAAACGACTTTCGAGCGAGAATCGGGTGGCGTGCTTCCGTCGCGGCCAAATGGCAGATTACCGCTCTGGAACTGGTCACGAAACGCTCGTATATACTGCGCACGGTTGAAAATGGCACATTTTCGTTTAACGGCAAGCCGAAGGCGGCTGTGTTTTGAGCCCATGCGTTCGGGCAAGACAGAAAAACGCAGCCGCCTTCGGCTTGCCGTTAAACGAGCCAATGCTAGCCGTGCGCAGTGCATCTGCCGCTCGCGGAAGTAGCCCGGATTTTTCAAAAAGCCGGGCTTCTGAACCGGCTGAAGCACACGCCTCTACAAAGGACTCTCCTATGCTCGACATTTTGGTGGTCGCCCCGCATCCTGACGACGCGGAACTGGGCATGGGCGGCGCGATTTTGAAATTTATCGAGCAGGGGCGTCGGGTGGGCGTGCTTGACCTCACCAGCGGTGAACCGACGCCGCATGGCAGTCCCGCGATTCGCACGTCGGAAACCGCCGCC
>QIKY01000053.1 GCA_003233175.1 Planctomycetaceae bacterium
TGACCCGCCGCCCCGGCCAAGCCACTGTCCGCCGCCCGCAAAAATCACTCGCCACCGCCGCCTAAACCCTACAAAAGCTGACATGCACCCTCGCCGGTTCGTCGGGAAGGCTGGGGCTTCATTTATCAATAGTTATTTGTCAATCGTCATTGGGTGGCAACCATAGCGCATGCCGTGCTGTTGTTTATACACAAGTCCTTCGACAACTCGCAAGATTTCCCTCATTTTTGGCGCCAGATTCACGACGTTATTTGAAGCAGCAACGGCTGGGATCCCGCGGGGATCGATTTTCTGCTCACTCCGTCCAATGACAAATGACTATTGTCAAATAACGATTGACCATTTCCTGCTTCATGCAGCCGCTTGGATAACCTTCGGCCCCGGAGCCCAAATAGCTTGTGTATAAACAACGGGGCGTGCCCGGCTAGGTTGTGTGCTTTGCGAGGGCGTGTAGAATTCAGAATTCGTAAAATTTACCTTTCGGGCGGGAATTGAGCCGCCAGGCTGGGAGAAAATATGGGGCCGCTGGATTGGGTCAGCGGACGGGTTTTTAACCTCGTCCATCAGAATAACTTAGTCTATAACACCTGCTGGGAAGACCCTCGTTTGGATCGGGTGGCGCTCGAACTGGGGCCGCAAGATTCCGTGCTCGTGATCACTTCGGCGGGCTGCAACGCGCTCGACTACGCGCTCACCGGGCCGGCGGAAGTGCATGCGGTCGATATGAACCCGCGCCAGAACGCGGTGCTGGAATTGAAACTTTCGGGCATACGCAACCTGGAATACGACGATTTTTTCCAGCTCTTCGGCAGAGGGCGGCATGCGGAAATTCGCTCGCTTTACCAAGACGCCCTGCGCGATTCGCTCTCGCCGTGGTCGCAGGCGTATTGGGATCGATGGCTGAAGTTTTTCGGCGGCAAGCGGAAGACGTTTTATTTTCGCGGGGCTTCGGGCTCCTTCGCCCGGCTGATCAACATTTATGTCGACCGCGTGATTCGCGTCCGACCTTGGGTCGACGCCATTCTCAACGCGGAATCGTTGGAAGAGCAGCGAGAAATATACGACAAACATTTGCGGAAGAAGTTTTGGTCGAAGTTCATGCGGTTCTTCATGAATCGCGACACGACACTCTCCCTGGTGGGCGTTCCCAAGGCGCAGCGGCGGCAGGTGGAGAACGACTACGAAGGCGGCGTGGTGAAGTTCGTGCAAGATTGCGTGGAAGCCGTGTTTGCCGAACTTCCGCTGGCCGACAATTACTTCTGGCGCGTCTATTTGACCGGCTCCTACGAACCGTATTGTTGTCCTGAGTATTTGAAGCGAGACAATTTCGAGGCGCTCAAGGGCGGCTTGGCCGACCGCGTGCATGTGCATACCGATTCCGTGCAAGGCTTCCTGGAAAAGCATGATCGCCCCATTTCCCGCTTTGTCTTGCTCGACCACATGGACTGGATGTCAGACCACTTCTTCCCGCTGTTGGAATCGGAGTGGCAGGCGATTCTAAATCGCGCCGCGCCGCAATCTCGCGTGATCTGGCGCAGCGGCGGACTTTGCACCGATTGGGTGAACGATGTTTCTGTGATGCTCGACGGAAAAATGCGATCCGTCGGCGAACTGCTAACCTACCACCCCGAATTGGCCGCGGAGCTTCACGCCAAGGATCGCGTGCATACGTACGGCAGTTTTTACATCGCTGACATTGCCGCCTGAAACATTGCCGCCTGAAACATTGCCGCCTGATTCACCGCGGCCTGAAATATAGCGGCCTGATTCCGATTTTCGCCTCCTCTTTTCACGTCACGGGCTGCTTTCTCGATGGGATTTTTCTCCGACCTCAAAGTGCTGTTTCATCTCACCATGAAGCCGATTCGTGGTAAGGACCACGCCTCCCGATTGGAGAGTTTTTACGCGGGCCAAGCCGACCACTACGACGATTTCCGCAAACGTTTGCTCAAAGGCCGGCAGGAGTTATGGGAATCTCTCGATTTCCCCGCTGACGGCGTGTGGGTTGATATGGGCGGCGGCACCGGCTCCAATTTGGAATACGCCGCCGAAAGCATCCCGCAACTCAAAAAGGCCTATGTGGTTGATCTTTCCACTTCATTGCTCGAATGTGCGCGGCGGCGCATCGACGAACATGGCTGGACCAACGTGGAGGCCGTCGAAGCCGACGCCACAACATTTCGTCCGGCGGAAGGCCAAGCCGATATCGTCACATTCTCATATTCCCTCACGATGATCCCCGATTGGTTCGCCGCGATTGAAAACGCCCTGGCCATGTTGAAGCCGGGCGGCGTGATCGGCGTGGTCGACTTTTATGTATCTCGCAAATATCCTGGCGATGGTTTGCGGCGGCACTCCTGGTTCACGCGGTCGTTTTGGCCGGTTTGGTTCGCCAACGATAACGTGTTCCCCTCGCGCGACCACGCGCCTTTTCTGCACCGCCATTTTGAACCGATAGGCTTCGTCGAACAACTGGCCATAGTTCCTTATATTCCGTTCATTCGCACGCCCTACTACCGATTTATTGGCCGCAAACCCCGCCACGCCGGGCAAGCTTCAGACGCTTCCGACGAATAACTGGTTTAAGGACGGCAGCGCGTGGGGACCGATCATATGAACGCGGGAAACGCAGGCCGCAAAGAGGCAGAGGGCCGCAGAGAAGAAAGAGAGAGGGCGAAATGAAAGAAGAACGAAATCTCGGCGATGCTCATCGGCAGCACCATGGAGTTGCATCGTCAACTGGGGACGCGTCCGAACGACAACCGGTAGCTTACGTTACGGACGAACCCTTAGGTCGGGATGACTGTTGTCTATCCTCCGCGGCCCTCTGCGCCTTTGCGTTCTCTGCGTTGAAATAACCACCTGCAACCGCCGTGCAAAGTCTGGACGTTCGCCGGAGACGTGTGAAAATGCGATAGCAATCTATCCGACAATTCAAAACCCGCGAACGGTTACGAGTTTTCTACGTTCTTATGCCGCTCACGGCTGAAAATGGCACATTCTTCGTTTAACGGCAAGCAGTATAATTCCGTTTGAGAAAGCCGCCATGAATCAACAAACCTCTTTTTCAAAAACTCGCCCAACCAACGGCCTTGAACTGCTGTTATGCATGGTTGCTTTGCTGGGCGCCGCGGCCCCTGCGGCGGCAAAAGAGCCAACTCGCGATATCCGCCATGGAACGCGGCAATTGCTGCTCGACGATTGGGTTATCAGCAAAACGTCGCGGCTCACAAAAGAAATCGGCAAGGCGATAAAGCACCCGAACAATCCGCTGATTCGCCGCGATCAACCTTGGGATCGCGCGCGGGCCGATTTATACGGCAGCGCTGTTTACGATCCGGAACATGATCGCATCCAACTCTTCTACGCGGCCAACAATGTTTCCAATGGTCATGAAGACCGCCTAGCCTACGCGGAATCGTACGACCAAGGAAAAACGTGGACAAAACCCCTCTTCGATCTTATTCCGTTTGAAACCCACCGGCGGACGAACCTCGTCATGCTGCCGCCCGCCCAGGTAATGCACGGCCCCTGCGTGTTTCGTGACGACCACGAAACTAACCCCGCCAAGCGGTACAAACTGCTCACCTCGAGCTACCCAGACACCGCCTACCTCGGCATCCCGCGAATCTATGAACACCGGGGGAATTTCCTGTACTCGATCGCCGATCCCCCATTGCCGCCGGACTGCGGCCTGCCGGGAATGTATGTGGCCTACAGCCCCGACGGCGTCCATTGGCAAACGCCCGCCACTTACGTTACCAATATGATGAGCGACACCGCCCAGTCGGCGCATTGGAATTCCCAACTCGGAAAGTACGTGGCCTACGTGAGAGCACGCACAAAAAACGGCCGCAGCGTAGCCCGCATGACCAGCCACGATTTTGAACATTGGACCAAGCCCCAAGTGGTGTTGGAAGACGCCACAACGCAATCGCTCTACAGCATGGGCGTGACACAATACGAAGGATTGCACATCGGTACGCCCTGGATTTACGATACCGCTTCGGAATCGCGCGGCGGAGCGGTCATCTGGCCCGAACTCGCCAGCAGTCGAGATGGAATCAAATGGGAGCGGCAGTTCCCCGGACAGCCGTTGGTTCCGCCGGGCGCTCAAGGCAGCGCCGATTCTCGCCAGATTCGCATGTCGTCGTCGCTGGTCGTGTTGAACGACCGCATCCTGCTCTTTTATGGTCAGACCAATCGGCCTCATGAAGTTGATATGCGCATCGCGATCGGCATGGCCACGCTCCGACTGGACGGCTTCGCCACTTGGCGCGCCACAAAAGACGAAGGCGTGCTGCTCACCAGGCCGCTTCGTTTCAAACCCGGCGTCCTATCCATCAACGCCCAAGTCGAAGCCGGCGGGCACATAACCGTTGAAGTGGTGAACAGCGACGGCAAGATTCGCCCCGGCTTCGAAGCGGCGCAATGCCAGGCCATCGTCGGCCGAGATTCCATCGAAATTCCCGTGGCCTGGAAAAATCAAACGAGTATTGATCTGGGCGCCGGTAAAACGTGTCGGCTTCGTTTCCGGCTGAAAAAAGCGCGGCTGTATTCCTTTTGGGTCGCGAATGAACGAGAGGGCTCGCTATGACATTGGCGATAGAAACGGAGCAACTCACACGCACGTTTGGCGAGGTGCTAGCGGTGGATCAGGTGAATTTGAGCGTTGAACGCGGCGCCTTTTACGGTTTTCTAGGACCGAACGGCGCGGGCAAATCGACCACCATCAAAATGCTCACCGGCCTCTTGGCGCCCACCAGCGGCAAGATGACGATTCTGGAAAAAAACCCGCTGAATCCGGCGGAGTCGTTGGCAATCAAACGCCGCGTGGGCGTGGTCCCCGAAGGGCTGGCGCTGTTCGACAACCTCACCGCCCGCGAACATCTGACCTTCGTCGGCCGCATGTACCTGTTGCCGCCAGATACGCTCCAAGAACGGATCGAAAGTTTGCTAGGATTGATGCGTCTGGACGACGAGGAAAAAAAGCTCACGCTCGAGTATTCGCACGGCATGAAGAAGAAACTCGCCTTGGCGGCGGCGCTCCTGCCGAACCCCGATTTACTTTTCCTGGACGAGCCGTTTGAGGGCGTCGACGCCGTCGCCTCGCGCGAACTGCGAGAAATGTTGGCGCGTTTCGTGGCCCGCGGCTCGACGGTCTTTCTGACATCGCACGTGCTCGATATCGTGCAGAAACTCTGTACGCACGTGGGCATTATTGCCGGCGGTAAGCTGGTGCGGCAGGCCTCGTTGGATGAAATCCGCCACGGCGGCACGTTGGAAGATTGCTTCATCGAATTGGTGGGGTCCGACACGCAATCGGCCCAAACGCTCGATTGGCTGGAGGAGGGCGGCTGATGAATTGGGCCCACTTAAAAACCATTGTTTGGCTGCGCTGGCGGCTGGGATTCAACCAACTCCGCCGGACCGGCAATCTCAACACAGTGCTCACGCTGGGGTTTTTCATCTGCCTGTTGCCAAGTTCGGCGCTCTTGTTTATCACCACCTTGACGGTCGGAATTTTCGTACTGCCGATGGCCTCGGCCGACCACGTGTTCTACGTTTGGTGCGGAATCATCATTGCGTTTCTCTTCATGTGGTGCATGGGCCTGATGGTCGAGCTACAGCGCTCCGACGCCATCTCGATCGACAAAATCCTGCACCTGCCGATTTCATTGAGCGGGGCGTTTTTGGTGAACTACCTCGGTTCCCTAGCGAGCATCAGTCTGATTGTGTTCGCGCCCAGCATGTTTGCCTTGTGCTTGGCGATGGTGATTGTTAAAGGCGCGGCGGCGTTGGTGATGTTTCCGCTATTGGCCGGTTTCCTACTGATGACCACCGCCACCACATTCCAACTGCGCGGCTGGCTTTCGGCCATCATGCAGAACAAGCGGCATCGTCGGATCGTGCTGGCGGGAATGGGAATGTCATTCCTGCTGCTGGCCCAAACGCCCAACCTTGTGAATATATTATTTTGGAGAAACGCTCACAATAACAGTACGGCGCACGCCGAAACATACGCCGAAGCTGCGCGCGTTTACCAGGGACGCATCAAACAGGTTTCGCAAAAACTAACAGATCTCACCGCCGCAACGGCCGCCGGAGATGTCGAAGCCTAAACGTCGCTGAAAAAAATTGCCGAACTCAACGAACA
>QIKY01000249.1 GCA_003233175.1 Planctomycetaceae bacterium
CGTCGAAGCATGGCGTTTGGGGTTTGACCCAGGCCACGGCCCTCGAAGGACGCGAATACGGCGTGACCTGCGGCTGTTTGAATCCTGGGAATGTCTTGGTGGAGCGCCGCCTGGATACCGGCAGCCCCGACGACGACGAACCGATGATTCGCGTCGAAGACATAGCCGAAGTGGCCCTTGTCATGGCCGCGCTGCCGCCCGACGTCGAAATGCTCCAAGCCACCGTGTTGCCCCGCAACCAACTCTATGTGGGGCGGGGCTAAGCATCGGCCGAGATCCATTCCGATTTACTTGTACGATGAACACGAAAGAAAAAGTTAGGAATGGTTCGTTCGCGCCGCTAGACGCGAAATATCTGGCGTTGCTCTTCGATTTCATCGAGTTGGTGCAATTGCCCGGCGCCGCTGCCCGGGCAAGATTCGCAAGTTTGCGCCCAGGCTTCGGGCGTTCGTAGGTTTGATTCCCAAAATGGCCAAGTGCGGCACTGACGAGGACGCGCCGAATAAACGCCGCAGCGGCGAGATGCGTTGTCGAAGAACACGCAATCGCCGTTGGGAAACTCCTTCAAACTCTTGCGGACGCCAATCTTGCGAACGTAAAGGTCTTCAAACTGATCGACGTCTTCGGCGGCGACCAATTCAGTCATGGCGGCAATTTCAGCCTTGTTCACCCAAACATAGCCGGGTTCGCCCGTGCAGCAATCGCCGCATTCGCTACAGGTGAATTTAAGCCCGTCTTTGTACCAAGGTTGTTTCGGCGGTTGTTTCGGCATAGCCTCTTCTCCCGTAGTCGCTTCATGTTTTAGAGGGAAGACGCCGCCAGTTCGGCCACGGCGTCGACGGCGGTATTCACATCATCGGCTGACGAAAAATGCCCCACGCTCAAGCGAACCAAGCCGCCTGTTTGCAGCGTATTGAAAGCTTGGTGCATTAAAGGCGCACAATGAATGCCGGGGCGCGTCTGCACGTAATGCACGCTGTCGAGCAGTGCGGCCACTTCACGCGAATCGTAACCCGCAACCGAAATGCTCACCACTCCCAAACGGTTGCCAGCGGAATTCGGCCCATACATCCGCACGCCAGGAATCGAACGGAGGCCCTCGCATATTTGGCGTGTGAGGATGTTTCCCTGCGTTGGCGTCTCTTTCGAGGACGCCTCTCTGGCCGCTTTTTGTGAAAGGAATTTTAGCCCGGCCCCCAGGCCGATAATGGCCGGCACGTTCAGGTTCCCCGACTCAAACCGGTCGGGCAACGAATCCGGCTGTTGGTCGGTTTCACTCGCCGTGCCTGTTCCGCCTTGGCGAATGGTCGTCAGGTGGCCGTCGGTTCGTTCTCCCAGATAAAGAACGCCGCAACCGAGCGGACCCAGCAAGCCTTTGTGTCCCGGCGCGGCTACAAAATCGGCCTGGCAGTTGCGAACACTCAGCGGCAAATGCCCCAGCGACTGCGCGGCGTCGATCAAATAAAAGGCGCCGTGTTCTCTCGCTATTCGGCCGACCTCTTCAATCGGCTGGATAGCACCGCTCACATTCGAGACATGGCCAAGAACGAACAAACGCGTTTGTGGTTTGAGGGCTGCGGCGAAATCGGCGGGATCGATAAAACCTTGGCCATCGCAGCGTATGCGCGAGACGCTAATTCTGTTTTCGCGTTCGAGCGTGCGCAGCGGCCGGAGAACGGAGTTGTGCTCCGTTACGGTGGTGATCACATGATCGCCTTTGCGCAACAGGCCGTGAATCGCGATGTTTAGCGAATCGGTGCCGTTGCCGGTAAAGACGATCCGAGACGAGTCCGCGACGCCAAGCAACTCCGCGGCCCGGCGGCGAGTTTCGGCAACCAACCGTTCGACTTCCACCGCCTCCCGATAGACGCCGCGTCCGGCCGGCGCTCCCAGCGTTCGCTGGTAGTGATCGACCGCTTCGTACACGGCGTTCGGTTTCGGCCAACTCGTAGCGGCGTTGTCTAAATAGATGCGACCTTCTGACATGGTCGTATTTTACGCGCACGGCGGAGCGCGTCTAGCACGCGTTGTAGGGTTGGAGTTTATGCCTTCAGGCTTTTTTCCCAATCGGACCTTCGCCAATTTTAGGCGAGCGGCGGAAAAGAATTTACCGTTCGATTAGGACGGCCCTCCCTCTCTTCTTACGGTATGTTTTCATCTACTGCTCGCCGCACCGGCCTGTCGTTTCTGTTCCTGTAGGCCGAAGGCCTGTTTTCACCGTAGCCTGGGGCATCGCCCCAGGTACGATGGCCGATCTCCGTTCGTATGGCCGAAGGCCTTATTCATATCCTGCAAGATGGCGGGTGAACTTGGCCTTCGGCCAAGATGAGGACTGTTTTTTCCCCGTCCTGGGGCGATGCCCCTTGGCTACGATGATCTTGGCCTTCGGCCAAACAAAGCACTGTCGCCTTTCCTCCGCGACAGACGACGACAGGACACGCATTCCTCGAACGCTCGTTACTCGGCTTTGGCGTCCATGCGGCAGATGCGCAGGTGGCCGTCGTGGTGTGCGGTGGCTAGGTGGAGGGCGTCGCTGGAGAGGTCTAAATCGCGGGCGGTGTTGGGGAGTTTGAACTGATGGAACTCTTCTTTCCCATCGCTCTTCCAGAAAAGCAAAAAGCCTCCGCTGCCGCCTCCGGAAGCACCGATGACGAATCCCTCGGGGTGCAAGGCGACTCCCCAGGCAACGCCTTTCAGCTTGCCCTTGGACAAATGTTCGATGGTCTGTTCGCCTTTTTCCCAGTCGAATTCCACCACCGCCGGGTTCCCAATGCCGGCAAAGGCGTTGGTCACGTTGGTAATGCCGCTGCAAGCTAGGCGTTTGCCGTCGGCGCTGAACACCATGCCGCGAAAGCCGCCGTGGTGCGCTTTGAAAACGGTGTCGTATTTTACCAACGATTCCGCCTTCCATTGCCGCAGCCGCTCGCCGGTTTCGACATCCCAGTGCATCACGTGCGACATCAAATCGCTACTGGCCAGATGCTTGCCGTTGGGGTGAAACACCACGCTGTAAATATGCGATTCATGGCCCGGTATTTCCCGCACCAAGTCGCCGTTCTCCAAACTCCACAAGCGGATGATGAGGTCGTTTCCGGCCGACGCCAAAAGTTTATTGTCGGGGCTGACCGCCACCGAACGGGCCCAGCCGGCGTGCCCTTCGACGATGCGAATCGGCTCCGGTTTTTCCGCCGCTACGGGCCACCAAATGAGGCGGCCGTCGTAACCGGCGGTGACCAAAGTTTCGCCGTCGTGGCTGAAGGCCATTCCCCGCACCCAGGCGTTCACGGCCGCCAGTTCGGTTTTGACGCCGGTTGAGGGCTCCCAACGCCACACCCGAAAGTCTTGCGCGCCGGCGAAAACGAAGCGGCCGCTGGGATCGAACCGGCACGATATCAGCGGGCTGTCGTGCGCCAAGTCGTACGCGATGTGCGTTTTGGTTACGTCCACTGAATTCATCTTTTTGGAGGAGAGATTTTTTGGCGGGCGGCGAAGTTCGGAGGAGCCGCGAAGTGATGTCTAACCCAGTCGTTCGAGCTTCGAAATGCGGCCCGTCGCGACCCATTCCGCCACGAAAATATTGCCTTCGCCATCGAAGCAGGCGTCGTGAGGATGGACAAAACGGCCCTCTCGCCAATCATGAGGACTGCGACGAATGCCGAATTTTTTGTCGGCGCGAATGCGGGCGGAATCGTCTCCCAGCCGGGCAACCACTTTATTGTTTTCGTCCAGCAAGGTCAGTCGGGCGTACAGTTCGGGAACCACCATCAGGTTTTCAAACGTGTCGATATTGGCGGGCAAACCATAGCCGCCCAACGTGGTGATGTACTTGCCTTCCAGCGAAAGGTATTGCAGCGTATGGTTGGCTCGGTCGGCGATCACGATTTCCGGCTCTCTGCCGGGGCGGTTGTCGATCCAGATGCCGTGCGGGGTTTGGAATTTCCCCTGGCCGGCGCCCGGTCCGCCGAAGGCCGATTTCCAATTGCCGTGGCGGTCGTAGCGATGAATGAAAAAGGAGCCGTATCCGTCGGCCAGGAAAAAATCGCCATCGGGCAGGAAGGCGAAATTAGTGGGCAGGAAACGGTCACGTCCCCAAACTTTTTCCGGCTTCGAGGCTTCACCTTCCGCGTACACGCCCGACTCCATCGGCGCGAACTTGCTCCACACCACTTCGCCCTTGAGGTCGAGCTTGGCGAACGTTTTCAAATGTTGGTACGCACAAACATAGAGAAATTCCTGGCCGTCTTCCTGGCGAACTTCAATCCCGTGCCCGCCGCCTTGGAACTGCTCGCCGAACGCCCGGACGAAACGCCCCTCGGAATCGAACACAAAAATAGAGGGGTGGTCAGATTTTTCTTTTTGACCTTCGTGGATCACATACAAATTCCCGGCTTGATCGACCGCCACGTTATGCGTGGTTTGCCAGTTGTATTTGTCGGGAAGTTCGGGCCAGGCGTGTTTGATTCGGTAGCGGTAATCGCCTTCGCCAACAATCGTCGAGGAGCCCGATTTATTGGCCGTGACAATCGCCGGCGCCGAGAGCGCCGCAGCAGCGCCGACCGCCGAGGTCGCCAAAAAGTTGCGACGCGTGAGAGAGCCGTTTTGACGTCGGGCCATGTTCTTTTTCTCCAACCAAGGGAAATAATCGTGCTTCGACAACCGCCAGCTTGCACTGCCCGTATAAAACTCTTGCACAAAGCAAGGCACATGCCAACGGAAGGGGATTCTTTTCTCGCTGCCTATTCTACCCGACCGGGCGCACAATCAAAATCATTATCTTCCCGAGAAGCGGCAAAATTTACCGCACCGGCGCCAGTGACACACGATGTGCGAAACATCGTATGCGAAACATGGCGCGCGAAAATCCGCCGGCTCTGCAAATTTCCAACCGATGTTTAGATCGACGTTTAGATTGTCAGCACACGATCGCGCGCGGCAATTTCCCATTGGCCAACCAGATGGCCGCCTTCGATCACGTAGGCCGATTTATGCAGGGCGGATGTCGGGCAGATGTGCCTTGGAATGGCCAGCAGAGCGTCGCCGGGTTGGAACGCATCGGCGTTGGAGGTTTCGAGAACGAGGTGCTCTTCGTTTTGCAACACCTCGCGCGCGTCGGGCAAATCGGGAAAGGCCAGCCTGTGGCCGGCGGGAGGATCGGAAGCCACCGCTTTGTAGCCTAGATCTAACGTGATGCGATTGCCGACCGGCCGGCTGATCACGCGGGAAAGAATCAATGCCGCCGGCGTGAAGGCGAGGTCTGGGAACATCTGGCCGTAGCCGACGTCATGATAGATACACGTGCCAGGACTCAACTCCAAGCCGCTAGTTTCAGATTCGCCAGTTTTTGATTCGCCAGTTTCAGATTCGCCAGTTTTTGATTCGCCAGTTTCAGATTCGCCATCGCCGAGTGAGGCGAAGATCGGAAACGAGCCCGTCCCGCCAGCCACGATGCGTTTCGATGTCCAACCCAGGGGCGTTAAACGATCTTGAAAGGCGAGCGTTTCGGCCCAGACTTTTTTGACGGCCGCCGTCCTCTCGGCAAGGTCGGTTTGGTGGTTTTGGCCATCGTAAAGATGAAGCCCGCCGGGCGTCACGCCGGGCGTTTCAATAATTGCCCGGCAGACGTTCAGTGCGGCCTCTCCCGGCGGAAGGCCGGTGCGATGTTGGCCGGTGTCGAGGTCGAAGAGAACTTCAACCGTGGTGTTTGCGGCATGCATGGCGCCGGCCAGTGCGGCCAACGGCGCGAGGTGATCGGCCGTCACACAAAGTTGCACATCGGGCCAGCGCTGCCGAAACGTCACCGCGCGTTCGATGTTGGGCCCGACCAGCGAATACGCCAAAAAGATATCTTGGACGCCGCAAGCGGCCAACATTTCCGCTTCGGCAAACGTGGCGCATTTGTGTTTGGCAACGCCCGCCGCCAATTGCAGGGCGATGATTTCGCGCGTTTTGTGCGTTTTGCAGTGAGGACGCAAACGGCTGGGGTCGCCGGCAATGCGCAGCATCTGGCCGAGATTTGCCTCGACCAGTTCGCGGAAGATCACAATCGAAGGTGAAAGGATGCCGCGAATATCGGCGATGCAATATTTGCCGCCGTCGGCCGACAACGAAATAGCAGGCGTATTCACCACGACGATTCTTTC